>CAZLLV010000307.1:0-3462 GCA_964560325.1 uncultured Thermoanaerobaculia bacterium
GGCCGCAGGTGGTTGAGCGAGCCGAGCCGGCAAGGCCGCCGGGAGTGCACTCCCGCCCCGGCGGCGAAGCGAACCCAGGCGAGGCCCACGGTGGCCGTCCTCCCAGCCGAGCCGTGCCGGAGGCCCGATCGCCCCCGGCCCGCGCCCCGCGGCCTCGCCACCCCACCCCGCCCGCCCTCTGTTGCGCTCGGTAGCGAGAGTGAGACAATCGCCCCCGGGGGACGGAGGGGAGGACTTTCCGTGGACGTGGACCAGCTCGACAGCGCCGAGCTCGCGCGCGGCGTCACCGACGACCTGGAGCTCCTGCTCCGGGTCATGCCGCCCCCCGTCCGCGCCGCCGTCGAGCACGCCCCCGACCGCCAGGATCTGCTCGAGATCGTCCTCGACCTCGGCCGCCTCCCGGAGACCCGCTTCGCCCACCGCACCCTCGAGATCGGGGACGCCCCGGTCACCCGCGACGACCTCGCCGCGACCGTCGAGCGCGTCGGCCGCTTCGGCGACGACAACCGGGCCGGCATCGAGCGCACGCTCCACCGCATCTCGGCGCTGCGCAACCGCTCCGGAGACGTGGTCGGCCTCACCTGCCGTGTCGGCCGCGCCGTCTTCGGCACCGTCGACATCCTGCGCGACGTGATCGAGGACGGCGAGTCGATCCTGCTCCTCGGCCGCCCCGGGGTCGGCAAGACGACGCTGCTGCGCGAAGCCGCCCGGGTGCTCGCCGACGAGCTCGACAAGCGGGTGGTGGTGGTCGACACGTCGAACGAGATCGCCGGCGACGGCGACATCCCCCACCCCGGCATCGGGCGCGCCCGCCGGATGCAGGTGCCGACGCCCGACCGGCAGCACGCGCTGATGATCGAGGCGGTCGAGAACCACATGCCGGAGGTGGTGGTGATCGACGAGATCGGCACCGGCGCGGAGGCGATGGCGGCACGCACGATCGCGGAGCGCGGCGTACAGCTCATCGCCACCGCGCACGGCAACAGCCTCGACAACCTGCTCCAGAACCCGACCCTCTC
The DNA here is from genome assembly GCA_964560325.1 of uncultured Thermoanaerobaculia bacterium. GTDB lineage: Bacteria > Acidobacteriota > Thermoanaerobaculia > Multivoradales > DATKCC01 > CAZLLV01. The sequence continues at coordinate 1,020 of CAZLLV010000307.1, forward strand.
CGACCTGGTGGGCGGCATCCACGTCGTGACGCTCTCGGACGAGGAGGCGCGGCGGCGGCGGACCCAGAAGACCGTGCTCGAGCGCAAGGCCCCGCCGACCTTCGACGTGGTGGTCGAGATCCAGGACCGGGACCGGCTGGCGGTTCACCACGACGTGGCGGAGACGATCGACCGCTATCTGCGGGGCGTCTCGTTGCGCCCGGAGCGGCGGGTGCGCACCGACGAGGGCGAGGTCGAGATTCGTGAGGCCCCGCAGGAGCCGGCGGCACCGGCCACTCCGTACGGCGTCCGGAGCCGGCGGGAAGCGCGGCCGGCGCGGCCGGAGCTCGTGCTCGGAGAGCCGGTGCCCGCGCCGGTGGGTGGGATCGCGCCGGAGGGCCGGACCCTGCGGGTTTTTCCCTACGCGGTCTCGCGCGGCAAGCTCGAGCGGGCGATCCGCGACCTCGGCGTCGATGCGCGGCTGGCGGACGATTACCGGCAGGCGGACGTGGTGCTGACGGTGAAGGCGCAGGAGCGGCGGCAGCCGAGGCGGCTGCGCGAGGCGGAGGCGCGCGGGCTGCCGCTGGCGGTGGTGCGATCGAACACGGTGAAGCAGATGGAGCGGTTCCTGCGCGAGCACTTCCGCATCTACGAGCCGGACGAGTCGACGCAGGTGGGCGAGGAGATCGACCAGGCGCTGGAGCAGGCGGAGACGGCGGTCGATCAGGTGCTCGACCGGGGCCACCCGATCGAGCTTCCCCCACGCGACGGCTACCTGCGCCGCCTCCAGCACGAGGCGATCGAGAATGCCGGCCTCAGCTCGCAGTCGAAGGGCGACGAGCCGTACCGGCGGGTGGTCGTCTACCCGCGTTAGCCGGCTAGCGCCGGCCGAAGAGCTGTACCCAGAGGACGCGGAAGCCGTCGTCGGTGTCGCCGAAGGCGAGGCCGAGGCCCATCTCTTCGGCGCGCGGGTGGAGGATGTTGCGGCGGTGGTCGGGGCTGCCGAGCCAGCGCTCGACCACCTCGAAGGGCTCGAAGACCCCCTGGGCGATGTTCTCGGCGAGGAAGCGGATCGGGCCGTAGCCTGCCGCTTCGGCCCGGCTGGCGGGGGTGGCGCCGTCGGGGGCGACGTGGGCGTAGAACCCCTCCGCCAACATTCGCTCGGCGTAGCGCTGCGCCGCTTCGTCGAGCTCCCGGTTCGCCCGTAGCGGCGACAGGCGCTTGCCCTCCTCCTGGCGTGCCCGGTTGGTGCGCGCCAGCACCTCCGACCGGACCCGGTCGAGGTCGCGCAGCGGCTCGGTGATCCGGATGATCTCGGTCGAGCGGGGAACGGCGAAGAGGAGCGAGATCGCCAGGGCGCCGTCTTCGGCCTCGGCGATGCCGACCCCCACGTCCTCGAACGGCCCGAGCGAAGTGTCGGCGAACGACGCGTCAGCGCCGGCGCTCCAGTTGCGCACCATGCGCACCGGCTCGTCGTAGCCGAGGATCGCCCGCTCGGTCCAGCGGTGCGCCTGGTAGCCGCCGGCGAGGAGCGCTCGCGAGACCTTCTGGAGGGTCGCCGTGTCGGTCTCGACCGTGCCGGCCGCGGCGAGCGCTTCGGCGCGCTGCTGGGCGACCGCGAAGAGGCGCCGGTCGGCTTCGAGTCGAGGCAGGCCCGCCGAATCGCGGGCCGCGTTGACCCAGGCGACCACGGCGCCCCGCTCCTCGCGCGCCACGATCTCGCCGTCGGCGCTCGGCGCGTCGGCGCGCTGGGCCGCGGCGGGCAGCGCCGCGAGGAGGAGCGCCGCCGCCGCGCAGACGGCGGCGGAGCGCCCCGGCGCCGGGCTTCGAGAGAGGGAGCGCTCGTGCATGGTCGACCCGAGCAACCCGGGCGAAGAGTCGGTGGATTCCCCTCTTGCGCAATCGCGGGCGCTGGGCTAGCGTCGGCGCCAGCCGCTCGACGCATCCCCCTCGTGGACTCCGACCCTCCCCCCGAACCCCCGTCTTCCGCGCGCTCCGCGCCCGCGGCCTCCCCGGAACCGGCGCTCCAGTCGATTCTGCTGGTCGTGGACCGCCCGGAGGACTGGCCGCTCGAGCTGCCGGGCGTCGAGCTCGTGTCGGCCCGCACGTACCTGACCGACCCGCGCTTCTCCGCCCTGCGCGGCGCGAAGCTCTTCAACCTCTGCCGCTCGTACCGCTACCAGAGCCTCGGCTACTACGTCTCGCTGCTCGCCACCGCGCGCGGCCACCGGCCGCTGCCGAGCGTGATCACCGTCCAGGACCTGAAGACCCGCTCGATCCTCCGGTCGCTCTCGGAAGAGGTCGACGACCTGATCCAGAAGAGCTTCGCCACCCTCGCGTCGGACGAGTTCACCCTGTCGATCTACTTCGGCAGAAACGTCGCCAAGCGCTACCGGCGCCTGGCGCGGCAGATCTTCAACCTCTTCCCGGCGCCCCTCTTGCGCGCCGGCTTCGCGCGCTCGGC
>CAZLLV010000308.1:0-5663 GCA_964560325.1 uncultured Thermoanaerobaculia bacterium
CTTCGAGATCTGGGGCACCCTGCTCCGGGGCGCGACCCTGGTCGGCCTGAAACGGGAGGCGGTCCTCGACAGCGAGCGCCTGGCCGGCGAGCTCACCCGGCGCCGGGTGAGCCACCAGTTTCTGACCACCGCCCTCTTCCACCAGCTCGTCCGGAGCGCGGAGGAGGGCCACGGACCGGCCCGGGCGGCGCTGGCCGGCCTCGACGAGCTGTCGTTCGGCGGCGAGGGGTGCGACCCGGAGCGAGTCCGCCAGGCCGCGGCGGCGCTCGCCGGATCGGCCGCCGCGGGCGCCGCGGGCGGGCTCGGCCGCCTGACCAACTTCTACGGCCCCTGCGAGAACACCACCTTCGCCACCTACCACCGGGTGCGGGAGGTGCCGCCGGAGGCGACCTCGGTGCCGATCGGCCGGCCGATCGCCAGCACCACCGTCTACGTCGCCGACGCCGGCCTCGCCCCGGTGCCGGCCGGGATCGCCGGCGAGCTGGTGGTGGGCGGCGACGGCCTGGCCCGCGGCTACCACCGGCGCCCGGGGCTCACCGCCGAGCGCTTCGTCCCCGACGTCTTCTCGCGGCGCCCCGGCGGACGCCTCTACCGGACCGGCGACCGGGTGCGCCTGGGCGCCACCGGCCGGGCGGAGTTCCTGGGCCGCCTCGACCACCAGGTGAAGATCCGGGGCTTCCGGATCGAGCTGGGGGAGATCGAGAGCCGGCTGGCCCGGCACCCGGCGGTGGCCGCCGAGGCGGTGGTGGCCCGGGAGGACGCTCCGGGCGCCCGGCGGCTGGTGGCCTACGCGGTCCTCGGCGAGGAGAGCGCGGGCGAAGACGCCGCCGAGGTCGCCGCCGCCTTGCGCCGGTACCTGGCCGACACGCTCCCCGACTTCATGGTGCCGGCGGCGGTGGTGATCCTCTCCGAGCTGCCGCTCGATCCGAACGGCAAGGTCGACCGCAGGGCGCTGCCCGCGCCCGAGGAGGTCCCCCGATCCGGTGGATCCGATGGATCCGGTGGGGCCGCGGCCTTCGGCCGCCCCCTTTACGCGCCGCCCAGCGGGCCGTTCGAAGAGATGGTGGCGGAGGTCTGGGGAGAGCTCCTTCTGGTCGCCGACGTGGGCCGTCACGACGACTTCTTCTCCCTCGGGGGCCACTCCCTGCTCGCCACCCGGATGACCGGGCGGCTGCGCCGGCGGACCGGGATCGACCTGCCGCTCCGGACGCTGTTCGAGAAGCGCACCGTCGCCGGCGTCGCCGCCGCCCTGGAAACGCTCCGGCGGGAGGCGATCGGCGCCCGGGTGGACGCGCCGTCCGAGCCGCCGCCGCTGGTATCCATGGCCCCGGCGGCGGCGGAGGGCCCGCTCCCGGCCTCCTTCGCCCAGGAGCGGCTCTGGTTCCTCGACCGGCTGGTGGAGAACGACTCCGCCTACAACCTGCCGCTCCCCCGGCGCCTCTCCGGCCCCCTCGATCCGCCGGCCCTGGCGGCGGCGCTGGCCGGCGTGGCCCGGCGCCACGAGGCCCTGCGCACGGTCCTCCGGCCGACGGCGGCCGGCCGGACCCGCGAGCTCCACGGCGCCGGGGCGGTCCAGGTCGTCCGGCCGCCGGTCGCGGTCCACCCGCTGCCGGTGGTCGACCTCGGCGCTCTCCCCGAGGCGGCCCGCGAGGCGACCCTCCGGCGGCTCGCCCGGGAGGAGGCCCGCCGGCCGTTCGACCTGGCGAACGGGCCGGTGATGCGCGCCACCCTGATTCGGATGGATGGGATTCGGAACGACCACGCCCTCCTCCTCACCCTGCACCACGTGGCCGGCGACGGCTGGTCGGCGGGCATCCTGTTCCGGGAGCTGGCGGCCCTCTACGGCGGCGCCGACCCCGCCGATCCGTCGCGTCTCCCGGCGCTGCCGATCCGCTACGCCGACTTCGCCGTTTGGCAGCGCCGGTGGCTCTCCGGCGAGGTGCTCGAGCGCGAGCTCGACTTCTGGCGCCTCCGCCTGGCCGGAATGCCGGCGTCCCTCCCGCTCCCCACCGACCGCCCCCGCCCGGAGGACCGGACGGCGCCGGCGGCGACCCTCGACTGGCGGCTCTCGCTCGACGCCACCGAGGGCCTGCGGGCGATCGCCCGGGAGCGCGGCGCCAGCCTCTTCGTCACCCTCCTGGCCGGCTTCCAGGCGCTCCTCGCCCGGATCACCGACAGCACCGACCTGCCGGTGACGACGCCGGTGGCGAACCGCACCCGTCCCGAGACCGAGGGGCTGATCGGCTTCTTCGTCAACACCCTGGTGCTGCGCACCGACCTCGCAGGCGATCCGACCTTCGACGAGCTGGTCGAGCGGGCCCGGGACGTGACCCTGGAGGCGTTCGCCCACCAGGACCTGCCGTTCGAGAAGCTGGTCCAGGAGATCCGCCCCGCCCGGGGCGGATCCCACACCCCCCTCGCCCAGGTGATGCTGGCGCTCCAGAACGTGCCCGACACCCGGGCCGACCTGCCGGGTCGACCCGGTGCCGAAGGCTCCCATGGCGGCGAGCCGGTGCTCATGGAGCCGATCCTGGTGGGCTCGCCGTCGGCAAAGCTCGACCTGATGGTGACCGCCCGGGAGGTGGACGAGGGCCTGGTGGGGCTGGTCGGCCAGGCCGAGCTCGACCGGGAGCTGTTCGACCCGGAGACCGTCGAGGGGCTGCTCCGCGCCTATGTCCTGCTGCTGGAGGCCGCCGCCGCGCACCCCGAACGCCGGCTGTCGGAGCTGCTCCGGCTCGCCGACGCGGCGTCCGGCGGGGAACTGGCGGGGATCCTGCGGGGCTTCGACCAGCGGCGGCGCGCCCGCTCGGCGGAGGAGCCGGCGGCGACCCTGGCCGATGGAGCCGGCGGTGACGGGAAGCCCGGGGAGCCCGAGGAGCCCGCCTTCCGGGCCCCGCGGGGGGAGCAGGAGGAGCTGGTGGCCGCGGTCTGGACCGATCTGCTGCCGGTGACCGAGGTCGGCGCCCACGACGACTTCTTCGCCCTCGGCGGCCACTCCCTCCTCGCCACCCGGGTGATCACCCACCTGCGGGAGCGGACCGGGATCGAGCTGCCGGTCAAGCAGCTCTTCAAGACGCCGACCGTCGCCGGCCTGGCCGCCGAGCTGGCCCGGCGCCAGGAGCGAGACGACGGCGCGGAGGCGGTCTCCCCGGTGACCGCCGACGAAGCCGGCCGGTACCCACCGGCCTCGTTCGCCCAAGAGCGGCTCTGGTTCCTGGCGCGCCTGGGCGAGGACGAGGGAACCTACAACCTGCCCACCGCCCTCGACCTCGCCGGGCCGCTCGACCCGGCGGCGCTGACCCGCGCCCTGGCCGCGCTGGTGGCGCACCACGACGCCCTGCGCACGGTGCTGGTGCCCGGCTCGGCCGCCGAGGGCGCCTTCCAGCGGGCGCTCCCCGTTTCGGCGGTGGCGGCGAGCGCCCGGCCGGCACGCATCGACCTCTCGGCCCTGCCGGAGGACCGGCGACACGTCGAGGCCCGGCGCGCCGGCCGAGCCCTGGCCGCCGAGCCCTTCGACCTGGAGCGGGGGCCGCTCTTCCGCTTCGCCCTCCTCCACGAGGCGCCGGAGCGCCACCTCCTGGCCTCGGTCTTCCACCACGCGGTGGCCGACGGCTGGTCCCTCGGGGTCTACTACCGCGACCTGGCCGCCCTCCTCGCCGGCGAGCTCCTCCCGGAGCCGGGGATGCGGTACGCCGGCTGGGCGGCCGGGCAGCGGGAGCGGCTCGACGGCGAGGTGGGGCGGACCGAGCTCGATCACTGGCGCTTGGCGCTGGAGGGCCTGCCGCCGCTCCTCGACCTGCCCACCGACCGGCCCCGGCCGGCGGTCCGGAGCTCGCGCGGCGGCCGGGTCCCGGTGCGGCTCTCCGGCGACCGGGTCGACGGCCTGCGCGATCTCGCACGGGGGCACGGCGCGAGCCTATTCATGGGCTGCCTGGCGACCTTCCAGGCGCTCCTCGGCCGGCTGGCCGGCGCCGACGACCTGGCGGTCGGCACCCCGATCGCCGGGCGCACGCGGTCCGAGACGGAGGACCTGATCGGGCTGTTCGTCAACACCCTGGTGCTGCGCGGCGACCTGTCGGGCGATCCGAGCTTCGGAGAGCTCCTGGAGCGGACCCGGGAGCGGGCCCTCGCCGCCTATGGCCACCAGGAGCTGCCCTTCGAGCGCCTGGTCGAGGCGCTGCGCCCCGAGCGCAGCCTCGACCACACCCCCCTCTTCCAGGTCATGCTCACGCTCCAGAACGCCTTCGAGGGTGAGCTGGCGCTGCCCGGCCTCGACGCCGAGCCGGTGGAGATCGGCGCCGAGAACGCCAAGCTCGATCTCCGCCTCGGGCTCGCCGAGAGCCGCGGCGGGCTCGTCGGCTCCGTCGACTTCCGGCGCGACCTGTTCGACCAGACCACGGTGCGGCGCTGGGCGCGCCAGCTCGAGACCCTGATCGATGCCGCCGTGGCGAGCCCCGGGACGCCGATCTCGGCGCTACCCCTCCTGCCGACCGCCGAGCGCCACGCCGTGCTCCACGAGGCCGCGGTCTCGGCATCCGCCCTGCCCGAAGCGCCCCGGCCGCTCCACGAGCTGGTGGCCCAGCGGGCGCGGGAGGCGCCGGACGCCGTGGCGGTGGAGGCGGCCTCCGGGAACCACCTGAGCTACGCCGCCCTGTCCGGGCGGGCCGAGCGCCTGGCCCGCCGGCTGGCCGCCGCCGGTGCCGGTCCCGACCGGCCGGTGGCCCTCTTCCTCGACCGCTCGCCGGAGCTGGTGGTCGCCTTCCTGGCCGCCGCCCGGACCGCGGCGCCCGTCGTGCCCCTCGACCCCGACTACCCGGAAGAGCGGATCGCCTTCGCCCTGGCCGACTCGGCCGCCCCGGTGGTGGTCACCACGGAGGCGCTCGCCCCCCGGCTGCCGGAGAGCGGCGCCGAGATCGTCGATCCCGCGGACGGCGGGACCGACCCCGGGGACGACCCGGATCTCCCGCCGCCTGGGATCGCCCTGGCGGCACCGGCCTACGTCCTCTACACGTCCGGCTCCACCGGCCGCCCCAACGGCGTGGCGGTGCCCCAGGCGGCGGTGGCCGAGCACCTGCGGGCGATGGCCGAAGCGCTGCCGCTCACCACCGGCGACGCCGTCCTCTACAAGACGCCGGCGAGCTTCGACCCGTCGGTCTGGGAGCTCTGGGCGCCCCTCGCCGCCGGCGCCCGGCTGGTGGTGGCGCGACCCGGCGGTCACCGGGAGCCGGCCTACCTCGCCGCGGCGGTCGAGCGCCACCGGGCCACCGTCCTGCGGCTGGTGCCGACCCTGTTCGAGGCGCTGCTCGACGGCACCGACTTCGGAGACCGGGCAGCGTCGCTCCGGCGCCTCTTCGTGGGCGGCGAGGCGTTCCCCCGGGCCGCGGCCGAGCGCTTCCTGAACGGCCTGCCGGAGGAACGGGAGCCGCCGGAGGTGGTCAACAGCTACGGCCCGACCGAGGCCACGGTCACCTCGACCTGGCAGCGGGTGCGGGGCGACGGAGGAGACGGCGCGGTGCCGATCGGCCGTCCGGTCGGGCACCTCTGCGCCCGGGTCGTCGACCGGGGCCTCCGGCCGGCGCCCCTGGGCGCGGCCGGCGAGCTGGTCCTCTCCGGGCCGACCCTCGCCACCGGATACCACCGGCGCCCGGCGCTCACCGCCGAGC
>CAZLLV010000309.1:0-10672 GCA_964560325.1 uncultured Thermoanaerobaculia bacterium
GAGCCGGCGATCTTGAACGCCACCTCCGAGGAATCGACGTCGTGGTAGCTGCCGTCGTATAGCTCGACCGCGATCCCGGTCACCGGGTAGCCGGCGAGCGGGCCGGTCTCCATCGCCTCCTTGATCCCCTGCTCGATCGGCTTGATGAACTCCTTCGGGATCTTGCCGCCGACGATCTTGTCGTTGAAGACGAAATCGCCTTCGTCCGTCGGCCGGACCCTGATCTTGCAGTGGCCGTACTGGCCGCGGCCGCCGGTCTGCCGGATGTAGCGCCCCTCGGCGTCGGCCTCGGCCGTGATCGCCTCGCGGTAGGCCACCTGCGGACGGCCGACGTTCGCCTCGACCTTGAACTCCCGTACCAGGCGGTCGACGATGATCTCCAGGTGGAGCTCGCCCATGCCGGCGATCAGCGTCTGCCCGGTCTCCGGGTCGGTCTGCACGCGGAAGGTCGGATCCTCCTGCATGAGCTTCGAGAGGGCCTGGCCGAGCTTCTCCTGGTCGGCCTTCGTCTTCGGCTCGATCGAGACCTCGATCACCGGCTCCGGGAAGTTCATCGATTCGAGGATCACGCCGGCGTTCGGGTCGCAGATCGTGTCGCCGGTGGTGACGTTCTTGAGACCGACCGCGGCCGCGATGTCGCCCGCCCAGACCTCGGAGATCTCCTCCCGCTTGTTGGCGTGCATCTTGAGGATGCGGCCGAAGCGCTCGGTCCTGCCGGTGCGGGCGTTGAGCACCGACTTGCCGGTCTCGACGTGACCGGAGTAGACCCGGAAGTAGGAGAGCTGGCCGACGAACGGGTCGGTCATGATCTTGAAGATCAGGGCCGAGAACGGCGCGTCGTCCTTCGACTCGCGGGTGATCGGCGTCTCGCCGTCGATGTCGGTGCCATCGACCGGCGGCAGGTCGCTCGGCGCCGGCAGGTAGTCGATCACCGCGTCGAGCAGCGGCTGCACGCCCTTGTTCTTGAAGGCGCTGCCGCAGATCACCGGCTGCAACCGGTTGGTGACCGTGGCGCGCCGGAGCGCCGCCTTGATCTCGTCGTCGGTCACCTCGTCGCCGGAGAGGTACTTCTCGAGGAGCTGGTCGTCGGTCTCCGCGACCGCCTCGACCAACGCCTCGCGCGCCTTGAGGGCCGCGTCCCGGTACTCCTCCGGGATGTCGGTCTCTTCGTACTCGGCGCCGAGCGTCTCGTCGCTGTACTTGATGCCGCGCATGCCGATCAGGTCGATCACGCCGAGGAGCTTGTCCTCCTTGCCCCACGGAAGCTGGATCGCCACCGGCGAGGCGGCGAGGCGCGAGCGCATCATCGCGATGGTGCGCTCGAAGTCGGCGCCCACGCGGTCCATCTTGTTGACGAAGGCGATCCGGGGCACCTTGTAGCGGTCGGCCTGGCGCCAGACCGTCTCCGACTGCGGCTCGACGCCGGCGACCGCGTCGAACACCGCGACCGCGCCGTCGAGGACGCGGAGCGAACGCTCGACCTCGGCCGTGAAGTCGACGTGACCGGGCGTGTCGATGATGTTGATCCGATGGTCCTTCCAGAAGCAGGTGGTGGCGGCGGAGGTGATGGTGATGCCGCGCTCCTGCTCCTGGACCATCCAGTCCATGACGGCGGCGCCGTCGTGGACCTCACCGATCTTGTAGCTGACCCCGGTGTAGAACAGGATCCGCTCGGTGGTCGTCGTCTTCCCGGCATCGATGTGGGCCATGATGCCGATGTTGCGCGTCTTTTGGAGTGAAACTTTCCTAGCCATGATCTCTTCTCGCGAGGGAGGGCCGCGCGTCCGCCGCGCCCAAATAGGGCGGCGCCGACGCGCGAGCGCGATCTGTCCGCCGTTACCAGCGGTAGTGCGCGAAGGCCTTGTTGGCCTCGGCCATCCGGTGCGTGTCCTCCTTCTTCTTCACCGCTCCCCCTCGTCCTTCGGCGGCCTCCGCCAGCTCCGCGGCGAGGCGCTGGCGCATCGTCTTCTCGCCGCGCGCCGCCGCGATCTGGATGAGCCAGCGCATGGCGAGCGCCAGGCGCCGGCCCGGCCGGACTTCGACCGGGACCTGGTAGGTGGAGCCGCCCACGCGGCGAGACTTCACTTCCACCGAGGGCTTCACGTTCTCGACCGCCTTCTTGAACACCTTGAGCGAATCGCCGTCTTCGGCGCGCTCGGCGATCGACTCGAGCGCGTCGTACAGGATCCGCTCGGCCGTCGACTTCTTGCCGTCCTGCATCATCACGTTGACGAACTTCGTGACGAGCTGGGAGCCGTAGACCGGATCCGGGAGGATCTCTCGCTTGGGAATCTCGCGACGCCTGGGCACTTTCCGAATCCTCCCTCGTTACTTCGGGCGCTTCGCGCCGTACTTGGAGCGACCCTGGCGGCGGCCGTCGACGCCGACGGCGTCGAGGGTGCCCCGGATCACGTGATAGCGCACACCCGGGAGATCCTTCACACGCCCGCCGCGGATGAGCACGATCGAGTGCTCCTGCAGGTTGTGACCCACGCCGGGGATGTAGGTGGTGACCTCGATGCCGTTGGTCAGGCGCACGCGGGCGACCTTCCGAAGCGCGGAGTTCGGCTTCTTCGGCGTCTGCGTGTAGACACGCACGCACACCCCGCGCTTTTGCGGCGAGCCCTGGAGCGCCGGACTCTTGGTCTTGTCCTTCTGGCGCTCTCGGCCCTTGCGGACGAGCTGGTGAATGGTCGGCATCCTCGTGGATCTCCCTCGGTCTCGCTAATTCCGCTCGGTCTCTTCGTCTACCTGTTCGTCTGGCGATTCTTTCGTTCGCCGCTCGCTCGCTCGAAGGTTCCCACGGGCCGCGTCGCGACACCTCACCGGCGACGGCTCCGGGCACGGGGTTGGTCCGTACAGGCGGAAAAGCCCCTCCGCCTTTCGGCGGACGGGCCCCCGAAACGACAGCCGAAACACCCGACCCGATCCACGCCCGGCAAAAAAGCCGGCGGGCAGGCCCGGCGTCAGCGAACCCTCGATTCGACTCTCTGGCGAATCTACTTTTTGAGGCGCCCCGGTCCTGGGAAGACCCTCGGCGCGAAACCCGCGAATACTAACAAGGCGCCCGCGTGCCGTCAACCCATATCGCGTCCAGCATCGACGGCACACCGCGGCGCGGCGGGTGCAACGAAGGCGGATAGTACCGGCGGCCCCGGCGGCTGTCAACCCCGGCCGTGTTCGTCAGCCGGATCGTGTGGGAACGTCCCGTTAGTATGCTCGGGACAAGGAGACAGCATGAACGCATGGACAACGGCCATCGCGCTAGCGGGCGGACTCGTCGCCGCAGCACCGCCGCCCCCTCCCGCCCACCTAGTGGTGGACCTCGCACCCGGACCCGAGGACGGCGGTCCGGTCGGTCTCGTTCCGATCGGAGACCGAGTCCTGATGGTGGTCCGGGAGTTCGAGCCAGGCTCGGACGCCTTCTACCCGGCGGCCCACACCAACCATCTCTGGATCACCGACGGAACCGCCGAGGGGACGGCGGACTCCCTTCTGCCCGACGAGCTGTCGGTGTACCAGATCACAGAGACCGACGACGATCTGGCGTTCGTTTCGACCTGCGAGGGTCCGGAGACCGTGGACAACGGCTACTGCCAGTTCGTGTTCAAAAGCTTGTGGCGCACCGACGGCACCCGCGCTGGAACCTATCCGCTCGTCTCTCCGCAGGGCCAGGACGCGGGCGGCCACGAGGGCGGCACGGTCGTCCCAGGCGTTTGGGTCGAGGAGCTGGGGCTCTACTTTCAGACCGGCGGCTCGACCGAGGTCGACGGGGCGACCTTCTGGGTCTCCGACGGCACTCTCGAAGGAACGTACGCTCCCGCGAGTCCGGAACCAGGCTTCTTCGCCATGGACCTGTGGACCGCGTTCGGAGGGCAGGCCTACTTTCGCGCCGAGGTGCTGCGCCCTCCCCGCACGCGTTGGACCCTGGCGTGGACCGACGGTACGACGGACGGGCTCGTACTGCTGGAGGATTTCCTCGACCCGCCGGACGACCGGCTCTTCGAAAGAAACCTGCGTCAGATCTGGCCGGGCAAGAGCCGGATGTTCCTGGTGTTCTCGACGCCGAGCGCCTGGGAGCTCTGGAGCTTCGACGGCACTCCGGATGGGCTTCGCCACCTCGCCGACCTCGGCGACCTCGGCGACCTCTACAACTCCGTCGTCTGGCGACCGCAGATCAGGGGAAATACGTTCGGCCTCGTGCTTTCGGAGATCACTCCGGATCCTGCACTGCCCGACGAGGCTCGGCTTTGGCTGAGCGACGGAACGCCGGCCGGGACCCGATCATTGCCACCGCCACCTGGAACCCGTCACCGGAACGGCGCCTGGTTCCAGGGCTTCCGCATGATCGGCGGACGCGCCTACTTCGGTCTCGACGACGGAATCCACGGCAGCGAGCCGTGGGTGAGCGACGGCACCGTCGAGGGGACGCGAATGATCCACGACTTCTGCCCCGGCCCTTGCGACGGAGCGCTCTTTCGGGTTGCGGAGCCCCTCTTCGACGATGTGCTGCTGACGATCGAGGGCGACCAACCCTGGGTCTACGATCCGAGCTCCGGCGACCTCCGGCGCCTGGGGGCGTTCTGCCCGGGCGAGTGCGAGGTCACCCTCTCGTCGAACCCGGAGGAGATCGGCGACCGGGTCTACTTCCGCGCCTCGGATCCGGCCCGCGAAACCGAGCTCTGGACCAGCGACGGGACGATTGCCGGCACGGTGCCGCTGTCGAGCTTCACGGCCGCCTCACCCTTCATCTACCAGCCGTTCATCGGGGAGAGCGCACCCACCCCGGCCGCCGCGACCCGCCGGAACCTCTTCTTCGGCGCCCGCGAAACCGGCCTCGGGCACGAGCTCTGGACGGTCGACCTCCCCTCCCCGGAGACCGGGGACCCGCCGCTCCCCCCGGGGAATCCCTTGACCTCGCCGGAGCTGCCCGGTTACGAGGTCGCGGTCCGCATCCTCCCGGACTCCGGGGCTCCGGTCGCGGGCCGTGCCGAGGCCGTCTGCATCCCGGAAACGCTCTGCGTCTCGGGGGCTGTGCCCGGCCGCTCGGAGCTGTTCGTGCGCATCGTGGGGCCGAGGCCGAACGGATTCCTCTGGCCCACCCTCGTCAAGTTCACGACCTCCACGGTCGAGGTCTGGATCCGGCAGACGGCGACTGATGTCGTCCGGTACTACCGGCTCGAAGGAGCCTCTCCCGGGACCGACGAGCTGCCGGGCCTGTTCGACCGGACCGGTTTTCTTCCGGAGTGACCGCGTACCGGCCGGCGCCTCACCGCACCTCGAAGCTCGGGTCCCCGGAAGCTTCCGACGGCAAGTCCGTCCAGCCTAGTGGTCTGAGTCACCAATCCCTTGCCTTACGCGTAGGGGTCTTGCGGTGCGTATCCAAGGCGCGAGGAGGAGTCGATGCTGTAGCATCGTCGACGACGAGCAACGCAGGAGACGCCCGCAACCCCCCTGCGCCCTTCGGGTTACGGCGGCGTGGGGCCGTCTACCGCGTTGCCGCTCCTCGACGATGCACGGCATCGCCTGCATCGCGGCGCCTTGTATCCGACCCCACGGCGCCGTAACGTAAGACAAGGGATTGATGACTCAGACCACTAGTAAGGTCCGCGCATGGGAGAGAGATCGCCCGGGGCTCCGGGCTTGCCGGAGGACGCGAGCGGGAGGGATGCGCAACGCCTGGTGACCTCCGCCCTCCTCCTCTTCGCCGCCGTCGCGGGGACGTTCCGGGTGCGGGCGTACGACCTGTTCTGGCACCTGGCCTCGGGGCGGTGGATCGTCGAGCACGGGCGGGTGCCGTGGAGCGACCCGTTCCGCTTCACGAACGACGGCGCGCCCTGGGTCGACCACGAGTGGCTCTTCCAGGTGATGGTCTACGGGCTGGAGCGGGTGCTCGGCGTTCCCGGGCTCGAGCTGGTGCGGATCGCCGCCGCGGTCGGTCTCGCCGCGCTGCTGCTGGCGGCGCTCCGGCGTGCCGGCGCGCCCGCCCCCTGGGCGGCGCTGGCGGTGCTCGCGGCGGTCCTGGGGGCGCGGCCGCGGCTCTTCCTGCGGCCGGAGCTGGTGACGCTCCTCGCCCTGCCGCTGCTGCTCGCCCTCCTCCAGGAGATTCGGCGTTCGGGAGGACGGCGGCGAACCGGCTGGATCGCGGCGGTCGTGCTGCTGGTGCCGGTCTGGATCAACGCGCACCCGGGCGCGCTGGCCGCGCCGCCGATCGCGCTCGCCTTCCTGGTCGGGAGCCGGCTCGGCCGCGGGGTCGACCGCAGGGCGCCGCCTCTGCCTTGGGCGCTCGTCGCCGGGCTGCCGGCGGTGATGGCTGCCGCCCTCCTCCTCAACCCGTACGGCGCGGCGGTCTTCGAGGTGCCGTCGGCGATCGGCTCCTCGCTCGACGAGCTGGGCGGCGTCAACCCCGAGTGGCTCCCGATCTGGCACCCCTGGATCGCGCGCGACTCCCTCTACTTCTTCGCCGCCGTCGCCGGCCACGCCGCCCTCGCGTGGGTCACCTGGCGCCGCGCGCGGCGGCTCGACGCCGCCACCGGCCTGCCGGCCCTCGCTCTCCTCGCCCTCGCCACGACCTCGATCCGCCACCAGGCGCTCTTCCACGTCGGCGCGGCTTTCTTCGCCGGCGAATGTTTACGGACCGCCCCCTTCTCCCTCGTTCCATCCACTGCGCGCCGCAGCGCGAAGTGCGGAGACGGGGGGCGAGGGACGCCGCCTCCCGACCCTCGCGTAGCGGACTCGCGGACGCGAGGGACACCCCCTCCCGAGCCGTTCACAGCGGACCGCCGGCGGGCCTCCCGCCTCGCCGCCGCGCTCTGCCTGCTCGCGACCCTGTGGGCCGCCGTGCCCCCGGGGCGCGGGCCGCTCGCGCCCCGGCAGGGTCGCTACGCGCTCGGCTTCGGCCTGGAGCCGAACCGCTTCCCGGTCCACCTGGCCGAGGCGGTGGCGCGGGACTGGCCGGAGCTCGGGCCGCTCTACAACGACGTCGCCTGGGGCGGCTACCTCCTCTGGCGCCTCTACCCGCCGCGCCAGGTCTTCATCGACGGGCGCAACGAGGTCGACCCGGAGATCCTGCGCGCGCTGGCGGCGGCCCGCCGGTCGAGCCGGGCCTGGGACGCGCTCCTCGCCCGGCACCGGGTCGACGGCGCCGTCGTGCGCTACGACGCGCGCCGGATGACGGTGGTCGAGCCGCCGGCGGCACCGGGCGGCGAGCCGACGCTCGTCCGGCGCTCGCCCTCCTCCGTTCTCTTCCCGCGCGACCGCTTCGCCCTCGTCGCCTGGGACGACGCCGGCATGCTCTTCGTCCGCCGCACGCCGGAGCGCGCCGCCCACCTCGCCGCCGTCGAGTACCGCGCCCTCGTCCCGGAGGACCCGGCCTGGACGCTGGCGCGTGCCGCGGGCGACCCCGCCTTCCGTGCCGCCGCCCGCGCCGAAGCCGAGCGCCGGCTGCGCGACGAGCCGTTCAGCCGCCGCGCGGCGGATTTAGTGGCCGCGCTCGGCGCCGAGCCGAAGTAGGCACAGGCTCGCCCGGGCCTGTCCCGGTCGTCACGCCCGGCGCCACTCAGTGATTGAGGAGAGAAGACATGCGGTCCTCATGAACGAAGCGGTGCCTACGTACGCTCTCCGCACGTAGCGCCGTCGCTCCTCACGCGTCTCTCCAGGTCTTCTGGAATCCCTGTCTCCAGGAGCCTGCAGGCGAGGATCTGCATACGGCTCCGAATCTCGCGGTGTAGATCTTGGTGCTCAGCCTGTTTGAGCGCTACGTCTGCGGGGCTAAGCGTTGAGGCTTTGACGTGCCAATCGTGCGCGAACCGAAGGTAGAGATTGACTGCGGTCGCCAGTTGCTCCCAGTCGTGACTAATTGTGCCGGGCTCGCTGAGCAGGGAATAGCCGGACTCTTCGTCGTAGTAATCCATTGTCAACCTAATGACCTGCTGGCCGACGCGCCAATCGTGAATAAAGGCGTTGAACTCCTTCATGTACGCCTCTCGTTGAGCATCGAGTTCCGCAACCTCGTCAGGCGTCATATCCTCCGTTGCAAGGAATGGGCTTTGAGACACTTCGATGAGCTCTTGGGCGTGTACAGTCGCCCGACTCACCAAGGTGATCATGCTCATCGTCCCCTCGATCTGACGACTCTGATACGCCCGAGCTCCGGTTAGCTCATGTTCCAGCTGAACCCGGTCGCTGTCGATCTTCGCAGTGATTAGGAGTGCCATTCCGCCAAGAAAGAGAGCTTGGGCCAATGCACCAACTAGAGCGGCGATGACCTCCGTCTCGCGGAGCTTCGCCCAAAAGCCCTGCGGCCCGACGCGATTGGCTGCTACCTCAGGGCGCTCACCCATCAGGTCCAGCGTCTTCTCGGCCAATCGTCATTGCTGACGCGCGCCGTCCGCAATTCGGCGCGCCGGCGGCGGAGTCACCGCAGGTACGAGGAGCGCTTGGAGGTCGGCCGCATGCTCCGGATATCGCAGTTCGGCAACTAAGTACTCGTGGCTCTCCGGAACATCCTCCCAGTTGATCCTGACGGAGTAGAGACCCGCCTTTAGACTATCGAACCGAAACTGTCCTCCGTCCTTGATACGAATCTGGCGGCGTTCCACCTCGCGGAGATCCTTCCCAACCATGGCGTCGAGCTGGGCGAGGTCGAGGTTGGGCAGGATCACCTTGTCTCGGGGGCCGATGAACTCGAAACGAATGAGCTCCATCTTGACTCCGACGAGATCGGCAGGCGCGCTCACGCTCCTGGGCAATGGGTTGATCTCTCCCATCATGGTGTTGCCGTACCAGCTTCGGTCCGGCCAGAACTTGACGGTGAAGTGGTCACCACGCGGAACGTACACCGTCACGGGGTCGGCCAGAGGCACCTCGTCCATGTCGTCAGGTTGGGCGAACGTCGCGGCCGCGCCTAGAAGCACGGCGAGAGCTAGAGCTAGAACAGGCAGGGATTTCATCGGCTGGCTCCTCCTGAAAGATGGGAAAGGATAGTCATTAGCTTCTCCCATGATAAAGTCTAACATGTGCATGAGCAGATTAGTATATGAGGTGGCAGCAGGCCGGCGCACAGCACGATTGATCCCCGCCCTGAACTGCACACCCACAGGTGGTCACCCCTCCAGACGTGATGCAGCACAGGCCCGCCGCGAAGGGACCATCGGGCAGCTCTTTTCGCGGCCCTTCCTTGCGCAACAGTCCAACGGGCCCGGAATCGCCCCTTTGGATGGAGAGCGGTCGCAACTCGACGAAATGGGGCCCTGGGAGGTAGGAGGGGCTACCGGGGCGTGCCGAGATCTTCCCCAGGGACTTTCCGAGGCGAAGCCCCTCCTCATGATGCTCGACCTCGAAGACGGCAAGATCCACCGTTCCCCTGGCCTCGTCCGAAATCCTCGGGAAGAAGGCCACCATTGAGGTCGTCGTGTCGGCCCACCGCACAAACGCCGGCGCCCCCTCAAGGAGGGATAGCACGAAGGGACCACCCCCGGTGTCGACTTGGAACTGGATCGTTGTCGAGGTAAGAGGCTCCGGTGTGTGTCCTCTCGCCACCAAGGGATCTCCAGCCAGTAACCCGAGTACGACGAAGCCCACGGCAGGGATGGTCCTTCGGACCACTGTGCAGCTCGTCACCATCGAAACCCTCCTAGAGGTCGCCGGCTGTCGCGAGCATCATCATCGGGAGAGTAGCGCGAGAGGTAAACGCCGCTGTCCCACCCGTTCCTGCACGGAGTAGTTGACGCATCACGCAGCAGGCGTTCGCCCGGCGGACACCGCCGTAGACAGAAGAGACAGGAAATTGGCGAAAGAGGTGAACCCCACTGGGTCTCCGATGGCGAAATCTTCTCCGGATCGTGGGTCTTTGCCCCCGACAGCGCGGACGCCCCAGAACTCGCAGATCTTCCCATTCGCTCGATGTCTCAGAAGTATTCGACTTAACTTAGCGGGTTCATTCTCCCTTTGTCAATGCCCGGGCCATGTCTGGGAAGAACTCGCGATTGCCGGAGAGCGAATCCTTTCCCGAGGCAAGCTTCCGGGCGGGACCGGAATGCCGAGCAGAGGCCGAACTGGGCCGACGTTCCGGCCAAGCTTGACAGAATTCCTGCACATACCGTGCAAGCGAGGGGTGGAAGCGTGACACGGCAGGAACACATGGGCTATCTATCACATCCCCTCAGTCTCGCTGCCCGCCAGCAAGAGCTGCGAGAACTCCAGCCCCTCCCCCGCCAGCACCATGACCGTGGTCGGCATGCCGGCGGTCCAGGCCTGGACCGTCTCGTACGAGGTGCGGAAGCCGGCGCCGGGGCGTGCGATGCCGAGGAAGATGAGGTCGGCGTCGCCCGACGACTCGCGCAGGATGAGCGCGAACGGCCGGTCCGCGACCAGCACCTCCGACCTCGCGCCCACCCGCAGGCGCCGCACGATCCGGTCGAGGTTCTCGCGCGCCGACTCCGCCGCCGCCTCGTCCGAGACCACCAGCTTCAGGCAGACTTCGGCTTGGCGCCACGGGACGCTCGTGCGCAGGAGGTAGGCGAGGGTCAGCATCAGGCCGCCGTTGTCCTGGAGGCCGCCCCACCAGACGTCGATCCGCCGCCGGGCGCCGAAACCGCGTTCGGCGTTCTCGGCCAGGATGACCGTGGTGCGCCGCGCGTGGTAGATCTCGGCCACCATCGCGCAGTACCCC
>CAZLLV010000310.1:0-2695 GCA_964560325.1 uncultured Thermoanaerobaculia bacterium
TCCCGCCGGTCTCCACCCGAAAGGTGCGCCTGGTCGTCGAACGCGAGCGCAACCACCGCGGCCGGGACCGGCTGCACGGCCGCTTCCGCGCTGCCTGCCTCGAGCTCGCCGCCTACTGAGCGGCGCTCGTCACGCGGTTGCACGCGTCGTCGGGTTCACGAGCGGTTCGAGCCTGTCAAGCAGGCGTATCCGGTCCCGGCCGGCCCGCCGCCGAGTTGGCTCTCCACGGCCGGCCCCGCGTGACGAGCTGGCGAATCGTCACGCGCGTAGGAATCCACTGACTGGCCGGTCAGTCGCTTTCGGAGATCCGGATGCGATCGCCCCGGACGGTGACCACGGCCCGGCCGCCGAAGGGCCGCAT
This sequence comes from uncultured Thermoanaerobaculia bacterium, assembly GCA_964560325.1. GTDB lineage: Bacteria > Acidobacteriota > Thermoanaerobaculia > Multivoradales > DATKCC01 > CAZLLV01. Next base: position 362 of record CAZLLV010000310.1, read on the forward strand.
GACGCTCATGCAGCGCGGCGCATCGCTGAGATCGACCACGTCGTGACCGGTCTCGGTCAGCCAACGGGCCAGCCGCCGGCCGGCGCACCGGTCGACGAGGAACCTCATCCCGCTTCGACGGCCACCGCGTCCAGGCTGTCGTGGGCGATCACCGCGTGGGCGTAGGCGAGGCAGGCGCGCACGTCATCCGGCTCGAGAGCCGGATAGTCGTCGAGGATGTCTTCGACGGTAACGCCCTGCGCCAGGAGGCTTACGATCAGCTCTACCGAAATCCGCAGGTCGCGGATGATCGGCTTGCCGCTGAAGACGTCGGAGCGCACCGTGATCCGGCGCAGGAGGGAGTCGAGGTCCGGGCGGGAGATCGCCATAACGAAGAGTTTAGCTCAGCCGGCGGCGGGAGGCTCTGCCCTCGCCGGCTGGCGGGCGGCGGCTTATCTGGAGGCCGCTCCCGAGGAGGGGGATGCCTCGCTCGTCGCAGCGGCGCTGGGCGACATCGCGCGTGCGAAGGGCATGAGCTCGATCGCCAAGGAGACCGGCCTCGGCCGAGCCAGCCTCTACAAGGCGCTCTCGCCCGAAGGGAATCCCGAGCTCGACACCATCCTCAGAGTCGTCCGGTCCTTCGGCCTGAGACTGCACGCGAAGGCTAGTTGACCCGAGAAAACGACCGTCAGTCCGACGCCGCGGCGAGAAAGGCCCCGAGCTGGCTGGCCAGGCCGGCCAGCGCCTCGCCCGTGGCCCGCGCTTCCGCCTTCTCCAGGGTCTCCCGCAGGGTCGTGTCCTCGGCGGCGGCCCGGGTGGTCTCGACTCGCGCGGTGGCGACGCCGGAGAAGGGGACGATGCCGGTGCGCACGTCGAGCAGGACGCCTTCGGCGACGCAGTACGTCCTGGCCTCGTCGCTGCCGAAGAGCCGGTAGTCCTGGAAGCGGCGGCAGGGCGTCCGGTAGGCGAGCAGGAGGTCGGCCTGGAAGCGCGCCGCGGCTTCGCGGAGGAAGGGTACCGTCAGCTTCTCGGGCACCAGGAGCGAAGGGAGCCAGGAGACGCGGGACAGCCGCGGGCTGGCCTCGAGCTCGGCGAGCGGTCCCTCGCCGTCGTCGAGGAAGGCCCAGGCGAGGACGTCGGACGCCGAGCCGAGCCGCAGGACGGTGAGGTGGGCGTTGCGGGGAAGCTCGATCTTCGACGAGAGGATGCGGTCGATCTCTTCGTTCGACAGGAGCAGCTGGTCGCCGCGGAAGAGCGACTGCTGCAGCGTCTCGCGGTCCTGGTACTGGCTCGAGGCGTAGTAGTCGGCTGCCGTTGACGGCGCCTTCTTTGCGCAGCCGGCCGCCAGGACGAGCGCCAGGCCGAGCAGGAGCAGCGCGGACGCCGCTCGCGTCGCCGCGTTCGGCACGCTCACGAGCTCCTCACCTCGGCCATCGCCTCGGCGATCAGGGTCTCGTCCACGCCGTGGTGCGCCAGCGAGTCGATGAACTTCGACAGCTCGACGTCGCGTCCATGAAACGAGATCCGATCTCAAAGTGGCCAGAGTGTCCATCGAGTCCCCCTCGCGGCCGGCGAGGGGGACCTCGAGCGATCAGTGACCGTGGCCGCCGTGCGCGGCCGGGGCCGCTTCCGCCGCCGGGGCCGCTTCCGCCGCCGGGGCCGTGTCGGCGGAGCCGATGTCGACGGTGATCATGAAGCCATTGGTGCCGCGGGTTTCGAACGCCTTGTCGCCGAGATGGTAGGCGTTGACCTCGTTGGGCATCAGGACGAAGCCGTCGTTGCGCGGCGCCGCCCAGTACTTCAGGTTGTGGATGACCACCGGCTCGTCGGTGTTACGGCCCGCCGGGGTGGTCAGCACCACCTCGGCGGCCTTTCCCCCGTCCAGCCGGCCGACCGCGCGCTCCGCGGTCGCCTCCCACTCGATCGGAGCGTCCTCGGCGATCGAGAACGACTTCCATTTCACCGGGAAAAGCTGCCCGAGCGCCGCGACGATCCCCGCCCGTTGGCCCTCGCTGACCGCCGGGTCGAAGGTCAGCACGGCCCAGTCGGTCTCACCGTCGCCGTAGTGGTCACCGAGATCTCCGGCGATCCAGAACTTGGCGCCCATCAGGTCGACCTCGCCGTGGTGTCCGCTGTTGACCTTGTAGGCCATGTTGAAGCGGCAGTAGTGCTCCATCCCGCCCTCGTGGTGGTGGCCCGCGGGATGGTCGTCGAAGTAGCAGGTGCAGAACATCGGGCAACTGCAGGACTCGATGGCGGTGGCGTTGAGGCTCCACTCCGCGGCAGCCTCCTCCGCGTGCACCGCCTGGGTGCCGAACGGCATGGCCGCCACGGTGAGCAGGCATACGACGAGCG
>CAZLLV010000311.1:0-5839 GCA_964560325.1 uncultured Thermoanaerobaculia bacterium
GACCACGAGCCGGACGCCTCCGCCTCGAACGATGCGAAGTTGGTGATCTCGACCCGCTCGCCGTCTTCACTGAGCTCGAAGTCGTCGGCGGAGAGGCCGGTCACCGGCTGGCCCTGCCGGTCGGTCACCCAGACCTCGACGTTGGTCACCTCGACCGAGATCGCCTCGTCGAAGCTCTCGAGCGGCTGCCAGCCGTCGCCGGCCGCATAGGCGGGGGCCGGGGCGTCCTGAGCCCCGGCCGGGACGGCCGGGAGCATCGAGAGGAGCAGCGGAATCAGAGCGGCGGCACACGCGTGCGCCGGCAGGCGTCGGAGCGGACTCATGGCGGACCTCCCACGGAGAGCGAGGAGCGGAACGAACGGGCGTTCACGATATCTGATCCGGACAGGAGCAAGCCGCGGGCCACCGATCTCGGTCCCAGAAACGGGCCGTCGATCGTCCTCACCAGGAGACAGGACCGTCCGCCTCGAGCCGCGGGCGTGTGATCGCCGATCACACGCCGATCACACACCAAAGTAACGGGCGTCCGGGTGGTGGAAAACGAGGGCTGACACGCTCGCCTCCGGGTCCATCATGTCCCCCTCGGTCAGCTCGACCCCGATCTCCTCCGGCCGGAGCGCCGCGAAGAGCGCGCGCTGGCCTTCGAGGTCGGGGCAGGCGGGGTAGCCGAAGCTGTAGCGCTTGCCCCGGTAGCGGGCGGAGAAGAGGCGCCGGAGCTCGAGGTCGTCGGGGTCGGGGAAGCCCCAGGCCGCGCGCAGCCGCCGGTGCAGGTGCTCGGCCGCCGCCTCCGCCGTCTCGAGCGCGAGCGCGGAGTAGGCGTGGCTCTTGAGGTACTCCCCCTCCCGCTTGAAGCGCTCGGCCGTCTCCCGCACGCTGCCGCCGCCGGAGAGCGTGCCGAAGGTGGTGACGAAGAGCGCCACGTGGTCGTTCCCGTCCCCAGCCCCATCCCCATTCGACACCACGTAATCGGTCAGGCAGAGGCCGTCGCCCCCCGCCTGCCGCGGCAGCGTCCAGGCGGCGGCCTCGGCTCCGTCGCCCGCGTCCGGGTCGAGCAGGACCAGCCGGTCGCCGCCCACGACCCGGGCCGGGAAGAAGCGCCAGACGGCGCGGGCGCCGAGGCCGTCCGGGCTCGACGCGGCCAGGATCTCGTCCTGGATCTCCCCGATCACCCGTTCGAGCATCGCGAGCTTCTCGTCGCCCGCCGCGCGCAGCTTCTCGATCGAACCCTTGAGCCCCAGGTGCTTGGCGTAGAGCATCTGCGGGTTGACCAGCTCCCAGACCTCACGGAGCGGCAGCTCCTCGACGTGGCGGTCGAGGTCGGGCGGCGGCGGCGCGGGCAGGTCGCGGCGGACGCCGGGCGAGGGGCCTGCGGGGGCGGCCGGCGGCGGTGCCGCGGACGCCGCCTCGCCGGCACTCCGCTCCGCCTCCGCCTCCCGCTCCACCTCCTCGGCGACGGCGCGGGCGAGCGCCTCGCGGCCGTCCGGGTTGGTCAGCTTCTCGACCAGCGCCAGGCCGTCCATCGCGTCCTTGGCGTAGGTGCAGACGGCGCCGCCGTAGGCGGGGGCGATCTTTCTGTGGGTGAAGCGGCGGGTGAGCGCCGCGCCGCCGACCAGGAGCGGCGCCGCGATCTTCTCGGCGGCCAGATCGCCGGCGGTGAGCACCATCTGCTGGGCGCTCTTGACCAGCAGCCCGGAGAGTCCGATCACGTCCGGCCGGTGCTCCCGGACGGCCTGGATCAGCACCTCGCTCGGGACCTTGATGCCGAGGTTGACGACCTCGCATCCGTTGTTCGACAGGATGATGTCGACCAGGTTCTTGCCGATGTCGTGGACGTCCCCCTTGACGGTGGCGAGGAGCACCTTGCCGCGCGAGCGGGAGTCGGCCTTCTCCATGTGAGGCTCGAGGTAGGAGACCGCCCGCTTCATCACCTCGGCGCTCTGGAGCACCTCGGCGACGATGAGCTGGTTGTCGTTGAACAGCCGCCCGACCTCCGCCATACCGTCCATCAGCGGGCCGTTGATGATGTCGAGCGCCTCCGGCCAGCGCGGGTCGTCGAGCGCCGCGGCCAGATCCTCCTCGAGCCCGACTTTCGACCCCTCGACGACCGCGCGGGCGAGGCGCTGGTCGAGCGGTAGGCCGGCGCGGGGCTTGACGGAGCGGGTCGCTTCCCGGCCGCGGAAGTGGGCGGTGAACTCGGCGACCGCGGCGTCTCCGGCGGCCACGTCGCCCGGCTCGAGGCGGATCAGCGCCTCGGCGAGGCGGCGGTCCTCGTCCGGGATCTCGGCGTAGCGGGCGAGCCGCTCGGTGTTGACGATCGCCGCATCGAGACCGGCCTTGGTGGCGTGGTAGAGGAAGACCGAGTTCAGCACCTCGCGCCCGGCAGTCGGCAGCCCGAAGCTGACGTTCGAGACGCCGAGGATCGTGCGGGTGCCGGGCAGCTCCTCCCGGATGGCGCGCACGCCGTCGATCGTCGCGGCCGCCGATCCGAGGTACGCCTCGTCGCCGGTGCCGCACGGGAAGACCAGCGCGTCCCACCAGAGGTCCTGCGGCGGCACGCCGTACTCCTCGGTCAGGATCCGGAAGCTGCGGCGGGCGACCTCCAGCTTGCGCTCGACCGTCACCGCCATGCCTTGCTCGTCGATCGTGCCGACCACCAGCGCCGCGCCGTAACGGCGGGCGAGCGGGACCACGGCGTCGAAGCGGGAGCGGCCGTCCTCCAGGTTGATCGAGTTGAGGACCGCCTTGCCCTGGCACCACGCGAGCGCGCGCTCCATCACCTGGGCGTCGGTCGAGTCGATCATCAGCGGCACGCGGACGAGCCGGGTGATCTTGTCGAGGAACGCCTCCATGTCGGCCGGCTCGTCGCGGTCCGGGTCCTGGAGGCAGACGTCGACGATCTGCGCGCCCGCCTTGACCTGGGCGCGGCCGACCTCCGCCGCGGCTTCGAGCTCGCCCGCGGCGATCAGCTCCTTGAAGGCGCGGCTGCCGAGGACGTTGGTGCGCTCCCCCACCAGGAGCGGCCGGTTGTCCTCGGTCAGCTCGACGGCTTCCAGGCCGGAGACGAAGGCGCGCGCGTGGGTCGGGACGATCCGTGGAAGGGCGTCGCGGGCGACCTCGGCGAGGGCGGCGACGTGGGCGGCGGTGGTGCCGCAGCAGCCGCCGACCAGGTTGAGCCAGCCGTTCGCGAGGAAGCGGCCGACGGCGGCGGCGAGCTCCTCCGGCCCCTGCCCGTAGCGCCCCTCCTCGTCCGGCAGGCCGGCGTTCGGGACGCAGGCGACGCGGGTGCGCGCCAGCTCGGCGAGCGTGCGCACGTGGTCGGTCATCAGATCCGGCCCGGTGGCACAGTTGAGGCCGAGGTAGAGGAGGTCCGCGTAGTCCAAAGAGACGGCCAGCGCCTCGGCGTCCTGGCCGGCGAGCATCGTGCCGGTCGGCTCGATGGTGGCGGAGACCGCCACCGGCAGGCGCCACCCGGCCTCCTCGAAGGCGCGCTCGATCCCGAGCAGCCCCGCCTTGACGTTGCGGGTGTCCTGGCAGGTTTCGAGCAGCAGGTAGTCGGCGCCGCCCGCCATCAGGCCGAGGGCCTGGACGAAGAAGTGGTGCTGGAGCTCTTCGAACGTGATGCCGCCGGTGACCGAGATCGCCTTGGTCGTGGGGCCCATCGAGCCGCAGACGAAGCGCGGCTTCTCCGCCGTGGCGTGCCGGGCGCAGGCGGCGCGGGCGATCTCGGCGGAGAGGCGGTTGAGCTCGAAGGCGCGGTCGGCGAGGTCGTACTCGGCGAGCACCAGCGGCGTCGAGCCGAAGCTGTTGGTCTCGACCACGTCGGCGCCGGCCGAAAGATACCCGTCGTGCACCCGGTCGACCACGTCGGGCCGGGTGGCGCACAGATTCTCGTTGCACCCTTCGAGCTCGGGGCCGCCGAAGTCGTCGGCCGTCAAGTCCTCGTTCTGGAGGGCGGTGCCGGTGGCGCCGTCGAGCACCAGCACCCGCTCGTCGAGCGCGGCGAGGAGCGCCGCCGTGCGCTCGTCCCGGCCGATGGGCCGGGGCGGGATCGTGTAGGGAGAGTCCATGGTGTGCCTCGCTTTCCGGAAAACGCAAAAAACCCGCGCCGTGAACGATCACGAGCGCGGGTCTTCGCCGCCGGACAGTTCGTTGCGGGCTCCTCCGTCACGTCGTCGGAGCCGGCCGCATCCTCGCTCGGAAGCGAGAGGGCACCTTGGGTGTCCGTCCCAGGTTGCCGCGCCCGGCGCCTCGTCCAACGCACCGGGCCGCTCGTGATGCTGTTGGAAGGGTAGACCGGCCGACCCTGGGTGTCAACTCACGTCAATCGAGTTTCAAACGCTTCATCAGCTTCTGGATGGCGCGGGAGCTCTGCATGACGTAGAAGTGGATCGAGGGGGCGCCGCCTTCGAGCAGCTCTCGGGCTTGTTGGAGCGCCCACTCGACGCCCACGTCCTCCGCCCGGTCGGCGGGAGCTTTCTCCACCTCGAGCGACAGATCGTCCGGGATGTCGACGTGGAAGACGCGGGGGATCGAGGTGAGCTGCTTGGTCGAGGTGAGGATCTTGATGCCCGGGATGATCGGTACGCCGATCCCCGCCTCGCGGCAGCTCTCCAGGTAGTCGAAGTAGACCCGGTTGTCGAAGAACATCTGGGTCACCACGTAGTCGGCGCCCGCTTCGACCTTCTCCTTCGTGCGCCGGACGTCGGTGCGCAGGTTCGGGGCCTCGAAGTGCTTCTCCGGGTAGCCGCCGACGCCGACGCAGAAGTGGGAGGGCTCGGCGTCGAGGAGGTCCTCCTCCAGGTACTTGCCCCGGTTCATGTCGCCGATCTGTTGCACCAGGTCGCAGGCGAAGGCGTTGGCGCTGCGGCCGAAGTGGAGGGGCTTCTGGTAGCCGCTGTCGTCGCCACGCACCGCCAGCACGTTGTCGATGCCGAGGAAGCGCAGCTCGATCAGGAAGTCCTCGGTCTCCTCGCGGGTGAAGCCGCGGCAGAGGATGTGGGGCACCGCGTCGATCGACCACTTGTTCTGGATCAGGGCGCAGACGCCGAGCGTACCGGGCCGCTTGCGCTTGACGCGGCGCTGGAAGCCCTCCGGCGTCTCCTCGTAGATGACCTCGGCCGCGTGGCTCGTGATGTCGATGAACGGCGGGCGGTACTTCACCAGATCGTCGATCAGCTCCATGAGCTGCCGGACGTCGCCGCCGCGCAGAGGGGGGATGATCTCGAAGCTGATGAGCGGGCCGGTCGCCCGCTCCAGGTGCTCGGTGACGCGCATGATCCCGGAAACTATACCCGGAGGCGGCGACCCATTCTCGGGGGAAGCTAAGATCGGCGGATGTTCCGCCGAGAGCCGCGGCGCCGCCGATGGCTGCGCCTGGCGGGGGACCTGGCGGTCGCCGCCGCGGTCTTCTACGCCGCCTTCCAGGTGCGCATCCATCTGCCGGTGCCGTTCACCGAGTTCCTGCTGCCGGTCGATCGCCTGGAGCTCTTCCGCGTCTACTGGCCGCTCGTCGCGGCGACGCAGGCGCTCGTGCTCTACTTCTTCGGCCTCTACGACCCGCCCCACCCGCGCAACTGGGTCGAGCTCGCCCGCCGGCTCTCCCCCGCCGTGCTGATCCAAGGGCTCGCCCTCGGCGCCTTCTTCTTCCTCGCCGAACGCACCTTCCCGCGTTCGGTCCTGATGCTCTACGTCGCGCTCACCTTCCTCGTCCTCCTGCCGTGGCGGCTCGCGACCGTGTGGGGATACGTCTCGGCGACGGTGCGGGTGGCGCTCGTCGGCACCGGTCCGGGAGCGGTGGAGCTCGCCTCGCGCGTCCACGAGCACGCGGTCCACGGCGTCG
>CAZLLV010000312.1:0-13385 GCA_964560325.1 uncultured Thermoanaerobaculia bacterium
CGCTCTCACCTCCCAGGGCGACCGCGATCAGCACCCCGTTGGCCGAGTTCGAGAGGTTGAACCGAAGGTCGGGCAGCTCCCCCGCCCGGACCGCGTCCGGATCGAGGAACGGCTTGCCCTTGGCCCCGTAGCGGAAGGCGAAGCGCTCGGGGGCGACGCCGGTCATGCGGGCGAGGAGGATGCGCAGCAGCCCGCGCCCGGCGGTGAACCGGTCGCGGTGCACGTCGAAGCGGAAGCGGGCGGCCCGGGTGCGCTCCTCGGGCCCGAGCAGCCCGGCCAGCCGCTCGAGCGGCACCGGCGGCCGGTCGAGGTCGGCGAGCCAGAGCTGCACCTCGTCCCCGGGCGCCGCCCCGGGCTCGGCACCCGGCCAGAGCGGCTCGATCGGAGGAACGTCGGCGTCGCGGACCATCGCCTGCGGACCGGCTCTCGAGCTCTCAGGCCGCGGCCAGGTAGGGGGCGAGCGTCCGCGCCACGACCGCCAGGGTCTCGTCGCGCTGCTCGTTGACGAAGAAGTGGCCGCCCTCGATCACGTGCTTGCGGAACGGCCCGGAAGTCTCCTCGCCCCACGGCTCGAGCGAGTCGACCGGCACGTCGGGATCGTCGGTGCCGCCGATCGCGGTCAGCGGTACGTCGAGCTCGGCGCGGCCGGGATCGTGCTCGTAGCTCTCGGAGACCGAGAAGTCGGCCCGCAGGAGCGGCTCGAGCAAGCTCATCAGCTCGTCGTTCTGGAGCACCTCTTCCGGGGTGCCGCTGTAGCGCCGGATCTGCTCGATGAACTCGTCGCGCGGCAGATCGTGGATCGGCGGGTGAGCCTCCGGCACCGAGGGCGCCGGCCGGCCGGAGACGATCAGGTGGCGCGGTGCCGTCTCGCCGGCGGCGGCCAGCCGGTGCGCCACCTCGAAGGCGACGATCGCCCCCATGCTGTGACCGAAAAAGGCGAACGGCCGGTCGAAGCCGGCCTCGATCGCACGCAGCGCCTCGTCCGCCATCTCCGCGGCGTCGCGTAGCGCCGTCTCGCGCCAGCGCGACTCGCGCCCCGGCGGCTGGACGCCCACGACCTCGATGTCGGCGGGCAGCCCGCGCGGCCAGAGCCGGTAGACCGATGCACCGCCCCCGGCGTACGGGAAGCAGAACAGCCGGAGCGGCGCGTGCGGGCGCGGCTCGAACACCTTGATCCAGCGGTCGGCCGCCGCGACCGTCACAGCCCCTCCGTGCGCCGTGCCGCCATCGGAAGGGACGGGTTCAGGATCCCGCTTCTTCCTGGCGCCGCTTCTCGTCCTCTTCCATCTTCTTGCGCAGGGAGAGCGGGCGCATGTCGGTCCAGACCTCCTCGATGTAGTCGAGGCACTCCTGCTTGTTGCCCTCTTTGCCGACATCGTTCCAGCCGAGAGGGTTCTCCCGGTCCGCCGGCCAGATCGAGTACTGCTCCTCGTGATTGATGACGACCTTGTAGATCGTCGTGTCTTCGCGTTCCCACTGGTCCATTGAATTCGTCCTCCAGGGTGCGCGGCCACGCTTCATGGCCGGATTCGCGGCGGCCGTCGCCGGGCCGCGTCGTTCGTCTCGGGTGAACGGACACAGGGTTAGTGCGCCGCGGCGTGGATTTCGGGACCACCCACACCTCCGATCTTCGCACATCCGCGCCCCCTCCCGCGGCACCTCGCGCCTCGGTTGACAGGCTCGGAGCCTGGTGCTACCTTCGCGACCTCTCGAAAGCCGGAGGCGATCAGAAGGAGTACGGAATGCCGGATCTTGGGAAGAAACACGAGTGCTCCGAATGCGGCGCGAAGTTCTACGACCTGGGCAAGGCGGACCCGGTCTGCCCCCGTTGTGGCGCCTCTGTCTCCGGCGAGGCGGAGGACCCCAAGCCGAAGCCGAAGCGCAAGCGTAAGGCGCCCGCGGCGGTCAAGGCACCGGCCCCGGTGAAGGAAGAGGCGTTCGACGACGACGGGGACGGCGACGGCGATCTCGACGACGACCTGGACGACGACGACCTCGAGGACGACGACCTCGAGGACGACCTCGAGCTCGACGGCGACGACCTCGAGGACGATGACGAGGACGACGACGACGAGGACGAGGCCTGATCCTGCCGCGATCCCCTTCGCCCTCTCCCTGGGGGCGAACGTGGGGGAAGCCGAAGCGGCCCTCGCTTCGGCCCTCGAAGCTCTCCGCGGCCGCCTGGGTCCGCTGACCGTCGCCTCCCTCTACCGCACCTCCCCGGTCGGGACGCCCGACCCCCAACCCGACTATCTGAACACCGCGGCCACGGGCGCCACGACGCTCGCGCCCGAGGAGATCCTCGCGCTGGCGCACGCGCTGGAGGCGGCGGCGGGGCGCGTGCGCGGCGAGCGCTTCGCTCCGCGGGAGCTCGACGTCGATCTACTGCTCTACGGGGAGCGGGTGTCGGACGATCCGGCGCTGACGCTGCCGCATCCGCGGATGGCGGAGCGGCGGTTCGTGCTGGTGCCGCTGGCGGAGATCGCTCCGGGGTGGCGGGTGCCGCCGGAGGGGGTGACGGTGGCGGAGCTGCTGGCGGCGACGGGGGACTGGGGGCGGGTGGTGGAGGTGGGATGGAGCGTCGGGGGGGGCGGGTCGGGGCTCCCGCCGGAGGGACGGCGCGCGCGACAGCTCAGGGACGGGGAAGCGTAGGGCGCGCGCCTCGTCAGAGGCTCGGCGCGAAGCGGAGTGCACGCCGCGCCGCCTTGGAGCGGCCTCGCCTCAGGCGCCCTACGGCGGGAGCCCCGCCCCGCCTTCGGCGTACGCGGCGGGCTCCGGGTGCGCCTGTAGGGTCGGGCCAGCCTACGGCTCGGAGGTTTCGACCGGTTCGATCCTGATCTCGTGGTCGATCTTGCGCGGCTCGAGGGTCTCGCCCTCGGTGCGGGCCACGAAGCTCGCCGCCGTCAGATCGCCGGTGACGTTGACCGCGGTGCGGAGCATGTCGAGGATGCGGTCGACGCCGAAGATCAGGGCGATGCCGGCGGCCGCTTCGGTGCCGCCGATGCCGACCGACTGGAGGACCAGGATCAGGATGATGATCCCGGCGCTCGGCACGCCGGCCGCGCCGATGCTCGCGAGCGTCGCCGTCAGCACGATCGTGAGCTGCGCCTCGAGGCCCATCGGCAGGGCGTAGATCTGGGCGATGAACATGACCGCCACCGCCTGGTAGAGGGCGGTGCCGTCCATGTTGATCGTGGCGCCGAGCGGCAGCACGAACGAGGAGACCTGGTTCGAGACGCCGAGATTCTCCTCCGCCGTCTCCATCGTCACCGGCAGCGTGGCGTTCGAGCTGGAGGTCGAGAACGCGACCAGCGGCGCCTGGGCGATGCGCTTGAAGAAGGTGATCGGGTTGATCTTGACCAAAAAGCGCAGGATCAGCCCGTAGGTGCCGAAGGCGTGGAGCAGCAGCCCCGCGACGACGGTCAGCGCGTAGAGCAGGAGCGACGCGAGCAGATCGAACCCGAAGCGCGACACCACCGCCGCGATCAGGGCGAAGACCGCGTACGGCGCGAGCTTCATGAACCAGTCGATCAGGATCATGATCACGTCGTTGATCACCTGCATAACCGTCAGAAATACATCCCGTTGGGCCTTGGGCACCTGCGTGATCGCCGCGCCGAACAGGATGGTGAAGATGATCAGCGGCAGGAGGTCCATCTCGGCCGCCGCCTCGATCGGGTTGCGCGGGATCATCTCCAGGAGCGTCTCGGTCACCGACGGCTTGGCGGCCGCCAGCTCCATCTTCTCGGCCGCCTCGTCGGCGTAGGCGGCCGACAGCGTGTCGCGCGTCGTCGGGTCGATCCGCGAGCCGGGGAGCACCAGGTTCGAGAGCACCAGGCCGATCATCACCGCGACCGCGGTCGTCACCATGTAGAAGGCGAGCGTCTTGCCGCCGATGCGGCCGAGCTTGCGCAGGTCGCCGAGCGAGGAGGTGCCGAGCAGGAGGCTCGCCACGACCAGCGGCACGACGACCATCGTGATCAGGCGGATGAACACCTCGCCGATCGGCTCGAGCGCGGCGAGCCCGTCGGCCAGCCAGCCGATGGCGAAGAAGTTCGCGACCAGGCCGAAGGCGACGCCCAGGACGAGGCCGATCAGGATCTTGTTGTGGAGCTGCATGGGGCGGCGCCGTTTATAACACAGGGGGGTACGGCACTCCCGGGGTGTAACATCCCTCCGATGCTGACCGACGTGCGGCCGCGCCTGCCGCTCTTCCCGCTGCCCGACGTGGTCCACTTCCCGCGGACCACGCTCCAGCTCCACGTCTTCGAGCCGCGCTACCGGCGGCTCGTCGCCGACCTCGAAGAGCGGGACGAGCGGATGCGGTGGATCGGCATGGTGCTGCTCGAGCCGGGCTCCGCCGAGCCCGGCTTCGGCGTCGAGCCGCCGATCTTCCGCGAAGGGACGGCCGGGCGCCTGATCCACGTCGAACGGCTCCCGGACGGGCGCTCCAACATCGTCCTCCAGGGCGACTTCCGCTTCCGGGTCGAGAACGAGATCGACGACCTCTCCACGCCGTACCGCCAGGCGCTCGTGCGGCCGCTCGAGGAGATGGTGGTCGACGAGAGCGACGCCGGAGTGCTCGCCGTGCGCCGGGAGATCCTGGAGGTCGCGGAGCTGCTCGACCGGGAGATGGGCGAGCGCTTCCCGTTCGACCTCTCCGACCTGCGCACCCTGGCCGACGGCGGCAGCTTCGAGACGCTGGTCAACAACCTGGCCGCCGAGCTCGACGTTCCGGCACGCCGCAAGCTCGACCTGCTGGAGCACTCTCTGATCGACCGCTCGGTCGAGGTGCTCGACATCCTGCGCAGCCGGCGGCGCGTCCTCGACCTGCTACGCCCCTTCCGCCACCTCGCCGACGCCGCCGACCGGAACTAGCTGGCCGGCCTCGTCGGCTCCCCCCGTGCTCTCCCTCCGCGATCCGATCCACGGCTTCATCCGGGCCGACGCCCTGGAGAGCGCCCTGATCAACAGCCGGCCGGTCCAGCGGCTGCGCTACATCCGCCAGCTCGGCCTGACGCGCATGGTCTTCCCCGGCGCCGAGCACAGCCGGTTCAGCCACGCCTTGGGAGCGATGGAGCTCGCCGGCCGGGTCTACGACGCCCTCGCCGCCCAGAGCGGCGGCCTGCTGCCGGTCGGCCCCGCCGCGCCCGAGCGCCGGCTGGTGCGGGTGGCGGCGCTCCTCCACGACATCGGGCACGCGCCGTTCAGCCACTCCGCGGAGGAGCTCTTCGAGGGCGGCATCGACCACGAGGAGATGACTCGCCGGCTGATCGCCCACCGGGAGATCTTGCAGATCCTGGAGGCGCTCGGCGGCGCCGTCGGCCCGGAGCGGCTCGCGTCGGTGCTCTCCGGCGGGCGTGGCGGGCGTGGCGGAGACGGCGAGACCGCGCGCGTCGACCGCCTGCTCGCCCAGGTGATCTCGGGCGAGCTCGACGTCGACAAGATGGACTACCTGCTGCGCGACAGCCTGTTCTGCGGCGTGCGCTACGGCACCTACGACCTGGAGCGGCTGCTCGACACGATGATGCCGCTCCAGGACCCCGCGACCGGGAGCTGGGTGATCGGCGTCGACGAGGGCGGCGTCCACGCGCTCGAGGCGCTGGTCCTCGCGCGCTACTACATGTTCACCCAGGTCTACTTCAACGTCACCGGCAAGGCGCTCGAGCTCCACCTGACGCGCTGGCTGGCCGCCGAGGGGCGGCGCTGGCCGGCCGATCCGGAGACCTTCCTCGCCTCCGACGACGTGACGGTGACCGCCGAGATGCGGCTCTCGAGCCACCCGCACGCGCGTGCCGTGGTCGAGCGCGAGCACTTCCCGCTCGCCTTCGAGACCGGCGAGCACCTGTCGGCGGACGAGTCGCGCGCCTTCGCCGAGCTGCTGCCCCGACTGCGCGAGCGGGTGGGGGCGGACGCGCTGCTCGAGTCGCACTCGGCGAAGGACCCGCACCGCTTCGGCCAGGGAACGCTCCTGGTGCGGATGACCGACGGCTCGGTGGTCGGCATGGAGCGGGCGAGCCACTTCATCCGCCACCTCCAGCGCATCGACCGCTACCGGGTCTACGCCCGCGCCGAGGTGCGCGACGAGGCGGCGCGGTGGCTCACGGAGCAGTGGCGGTGATCGGTACCCGGTAGACCCGCGACCCGGCGTCCTCGTAGAGCTCGGGGAGCACGTCCCAGGAGCGGCCGGCCGCCCAGCGGGCGGCCTCGTGCCGGCGCATCACGATCAGGTAGTCGGCCTCCAGCGCGTGCAGCTCCTCGACGAGCGCCTCGGGACCCCGCTCGGCGGCCGCGGTGACCCGGCCGAAGCGCGCCGGACCGACCCATTCGCCGATGAATCGTCCGCGGGCGAAGTAGCGCAGGTTCTCGCCCCACAGGCAGTAGACGGTGTAGTCCTCGCCGCGCGTGCGGTTCAGGTAGGCGATCGCCCCGTAACCGGGTCGGCGCGTCGCGAGGAACTGCTCCCGGACGGCGGACGTCGTCGGCACCGGTCCCTGCCGAGCCATCCGGTAGGCGCCGTAGAGCAGGCCCGGACCGACGAGTGCCACCGCCACGAGCGCGGCGACGCTCCGGCGGCGGGTCGGTAGTCCCCGCCCGAGCCGCGCCAGGCCGATCGCCACGGCGGCGCAGCCCCACGGAAGCGCCGGGAGGAGGTAGCGCGGCTCCGGGACCACGAGCCAGGTCACGACTCCGTAGGAGAGCCCGAGGACGAGAGCGGGCAGCGGGCTGCGCGGCCGACGAAAGAGGAGCAGGACGGTCGGCGCGAGCGCCACGAGGAGCGGGTTGAACGGGTGCGGACCCACCCAGGTCACCCAGCGCCCGGAAACCCCGAAGGCGACGCTCCGTACCCAGTCGCCCGACCCCAGCCGCTCGGGCTCCGCGCCACCGTCCGGCGCGACCAGGTCCACGGGAGGCACCCACTCGCTGGTACCGAAAACCTCCGGGAAGTACGGGAAGACCGGATTGCCCGTGTGGTGATGGATCCGGACGTACCAGGGAGCGGCCACCACGAGCGCCGCGAGCAGGCTCCAGACGGCGAGCCGGAGGCGCCACCGGCCGCCCCACGCGAAGACGGCCAGGGGAACGACCGCGATCCAGTACAGGCCGAGGTACTTGACCGCCGCCGCCGCGCCGGCGAAGCCACCGGCCGCGAGCGCCGTGCTCGTGCCGGTGCGGTCGCCGGCCGCCGTGCCACCGTCCACTCCTCCCGCGTCCCAGAGGCGATCGACGGCCGAGACCGCGAGGACCGAAAAGAAGGTCAGAGCGGTGTCGACATAGGCGTCGGCCCCGAAGAGCACCACGTACGGGGAGCCGATCCAGAGCGCCGCCGCCCACCATCCGGCCGGCTCACTCTCCCGGCGGCGGGTCCAGCCGTAGAGCGCGGCAGCGGTCAGCAGCGTGAAGCCGAGGCCGACGAGCCGCGCCGCCCGGTCGTCGCCGAAGAGCAGCCCGATCGCGAAGAGGCACTCCGTGAGCTGCGGGAAGACGGGGAAGCGGAGATCCTCGAGGAACGCGAGGCGGCCGGTCTCGGCCAGCGCCTGCGCCATCGGCAGGTGATAGACGGTGGCGTCGAAGCCGAGCGGCGGGTAGAGCGCCAGCGTCCCGAGGAAGACCACGAGGGCGGCCACGACGAGCGCCGCGGCGCCCGGAGCCCGGAGGTCCCGCGCCGGACGGAGCACGGCCGCCCCTCCTCCGGAGGCGAGGCGCCGGCGCACCGCGGCGGTCAGCCAGGGCACCTGGAGGACGGCCGATCCCGCGGCGACGCCCGCGACGCCGAACCGGCCGATCGCGCCGAGCGCGAAGCCGAGCGTCGCCACGAGCACGAGGCCGAGGCCGGTCGTCACGGCGACGCTCTCGGCTGCCGGGCCGCCGGAACGATGGGCCAGGACGCGGGCGCTCCGGCCGGCTCCGAAGGCGGTCAGGAAGATCGCCCCCGCCACCAGGTGCGCGGACAGACCGCTCGGAAGTGCGGCGGCCGTGTGCGCCAGCGCTTCCCACACATAGCCCAAGACGCTCATCAGCGGCATCGGGGATCCTCTGGAAAACAGCGCGATCGGGACCGCCGGAAGGCAGGTCGGTTGTCGCCGCCGAGACTCTACGCGAGCAGGTTCCGCAACGCGCGGTCGAGCTCCGGGTACTCCCAGACGAACCCGAGGTTCGCGAGGCGCTTGGGGAGCGCGCGCTGGCCCTGGAGCACCGTGTCGGCCATCTTGCCGAGCACCGTGCGGACGGCGAAGGCGGGGACGCGCAGCAGGCTGGGCCGGTGGAGGACCTCGCCCAGGAGGTGGGCGAGCTGGCGGTTGGTGACCGGCTCCGGCGAGGTCAGGTTGAACGGCCCCTGCGCCTCGTCGTGCTCGAGCAGGAAGCGGATCGCCCGCACCTCGTCGCGCAGGTGGATCCACGGCACCCACTGGCCGCCGCCGATCGGGCCGCCGGCGAAGAGCTTGAACGGCAGCGCCATCTTGGGGAGCGCCCCGCCCTCCTTCGCGAGCACCAGGGCGGTGCGCAGGAGCACCCGGCGGACACCGGCGGCCTCGGCCGGCTCGCTCGCCCGCTCCCACTCGGCCGCCAGGTTCGGGAGGAACCCCGCGCCGGCCGGGGTCTCCTCGTCGACCTCCTCGTCGCCGCCCGGGCCGTAGTAGTCGATCCCCGAGCCCTGGAGGAGCGCCTTCGGCTTCGTCTCCGCGGCCGCGATCGCCGCGACCAGCGCCCGCGTCGGCTCGATCCGGCTCGACACCAGCACCCGGCGCCGCTCGTCGGTCCACGGCCGGTCGGCGATGCCCGCGCCCGCCAGGTTGACGATCGCCCGCGCCCCGTCCACCTCGGCGCCCCAGCCGGCGGCGCTCCTGCCGTCCCAGCCGACCGCCCGTGCCCCCGCCGGCAGAGAGTCGACGTCCTCGGGCGAGCGGGAGAGCACCACCACCTCGTATCCCGCACCGGCGAGCTCGCGCGTGAGCGCGGAGCCGATCAGCCCGGAGCCCCCGGCGACGACGATTCTGCCTTTCTCGGTCATATGCCGAATGTTACTCCCACCTCGAGGAGACCGAGGGTGGGGCGGAGGCGTCCCCTGCCTCCCGCGAGGGAGGAAGGGGAAGGAGGGGTTTGGAGGGCGATCTAGACCGCCTCCAACTCTTCCTCCAGCCGCTGCCGCTCGGCCAGCTCCGCGTACAGCCCGTCGCGCCGGACCAGCTCCTCGTGCGTCCCCCGCTCGGCGACCCGGCCCTCTTCGAGCACCAGGATCAGGTCGGCGCGGCGCACCGTCGAGACGCGGTGGGAGATCAGGAAGACGGTCCGCCCCTCGAAGACCGTCCGCAGGTTCTCGAGGATCGTCTCCTCGGTGTGCGTGTCGACCGCCGACAGGCTGTCGTCGAGCACCAGGATGCGCGGCCGGCGGAGGATCGCGCGCGCCAGCGCCACCCGCTGCTTCTGCCCGCCCGATAGCGTGATCCCCCGCTCCCCCACCACCGTGTCGAGCCCCTTCGGGAAGTCCGCGAGGTCGGCCGAGAGGCCGGCGAGCCGCGCCGCCTCTCCGATCTCCTCGTCCCCCGCCTCGGGGCGGCCGAAGCCGATGTTCTCGCGCACCGTGGTCGAGAACAGGAAGCTCTCCTGCGGCACCATCCCGATCGCCCGCCGCAGGTCGCCGAGCGGCAGCCGTTCGACCGGCACGCCGTCGACGAAGACCGTCTCCGGCGGCGGATCGACGAGCCGCGGCAGGAAGGAGACGAGGGTGCTCTTGCCCGAGCCCGTGCGGCCGACGATCGCCACCGTCGATCCGGCCGGCGCTTCGAACGAGACGGCCTCGAGCACGGTCGGTCCGGGGCCGCTCGCCGCGCCCGCTTCCGGGCCGCCCTCCGCCCGGACCTTCGAGCCCGGCGGGTAAGAGAAGCTCAACCGGTCGACCACCACCGAGCCGCGGATCGCGTCGAGCCGGACCGGCTGCTCCGGCTCCGTCACGTCGGGCTCGACTTCGAGGATCGAGCGGATGCGCCCGAGCGAAGCCGAGCCACGCTGCACCAGGTTGATCACCCAGCCGATCGCGATCATCGGCCAGATCAGCCGGGTGAGGAAGAGGTTGAAGGTCACGAACTCGCCGATCGTGATGCCGCCCTCGACCACCAGCACGCCGCCGTACCAGAGCACCACCACGAAGCCGAAGCCGACCAGGAGCTGGAGCAGCGGCCGGAACGCCGAGTCCCAGAGGATCAGCCGCCGGTTGCGCTCGACGTTCTGGAGGTTCACCCGGTCGAAGCGCTCCTCCTCGCCGCGCTCCTGGGCGTAGGCGCGCACCACCCGCACGCCGGCTAGGTTCTCCTGCACCCGGGTCGAGAGCTCCGAGAAGTTCTCCTGCACCCGCTCGAAGAGGACGTGGATCCGCTCGCCGAAGAACTTGGTGACCAGCGCCACGACCGGCATGGTGGCGAGCGCCACGAGTGTCAGCGGAACGTGGATGTCGAGCATCAGCACCAGGCAGCCGAGCGTCGTGAAGACGGTGTTCGCGCTGTACATGATCGCCGGGCCGCAGAGCATCCGCACGGCCTGGAGGTCGTTGGTCGCCCGCGCCATCAGGTCGCCGGTGTACTGCTCGTCGTAGAAGCGCCGGGAGAGCCGCTCCAGGTGACTGAAGTAGAGGTCGCGCAGATCGAGCTCGACGTCCCGGCTCATGGTGACCAGGATCAACCGCTGGAAGTAGGTGAAGATGCCGCGGGCGAAGGCGGTGCCGACGACCAGCGACGAGTAGAGGACGAGCAGGCGGACCGACAGGCTGTCGCGCAGCGCGTCGACCGCCCAGCCGACGAGGAGCGGCGTGAGCAGGCCGATCAAGACCGAGGCGAGGATGGCGCCGATGCCCAGGACGAGCGCGCGCCGGTGGCGCCGGAAGTAGGGGACGAGGAAAGCGATCTGGCTCTTCACGACGGGGTCCGCCCCTCCGAGGACAGGCTGCGCCCCTCCACCGATTCGATCCTCCGGCGCAGCTCGTCCGAGACCGGGACGGTCCGCTGGGCGTCGTAGTCGAAGGCGACCTGCACCGTCCGCGCCTCGGCGTAGAGCCGCCCGCCGTCGTTCGACTCGACGCGGTACTCGAGGTCGAAGCTCTTGGTACCGACGCGCGGGCAGCGGGTGAGGACGCGCACCGTCTCGCCGTAGGAGATCTGGCCGCGGAAGTCGATCTCGGCGCGCGCCAGGATCATCGTCACCTTCCGGAGGTCGCCGCCGCGCACGCTCGGATCGAGCCGCTCCCAGTAGGCGATGCGGGCGATCTCGAGATAGGTCGAGAAGACGGAGTTGTTGACGTGCCCCATGCCGTCCACGTCGCGGAACCGCACCGGGACCTCGACCGCCACCGGATACTCGCTCACGCCGCCTCCTCCCGAGCGCGCCAGGCCGCCACCACCCCCTCGGCGCCTTCCGGGTGGAGCGCCCACGGCCGCTCGTGCATCGTGCCGACCACCCGCAGGATCGGCCGCCCCTCCTCGACGTACTTCGCTTCGTAGTTGGTGCGCGGCCCGCCCGGCCAACCGCCGTCGAGCCGGCGGATCGACACTCCGGGATGCGCCTCCAGGATCTCGACCACCCGCTCGCCGTACTCCAGGTGGTCGGTCGCGAAGCAGAGCTCGCCGCCCGGCGCCACCGCCCCGAGCACCAGGTCGACCGTCTCCGGGTCGAACAGGCGCCGCTTCTGGTGCCGCGCCTTCGGCCACGGGTCGGGGTGGTAGACGTGGACGGTGCGGGCGAAGCCGCGCGGCAGCACCGTCGAGAGGGCGTAGAGCGCCTCGCCCCGGATCGCCGCGACGTTCGAGAGCCCGCGGCGGCGCGCTCGGTCGACCAGGATCCGGAAGTACTCGTTGGCGATCTCGATGCCGAGGAAGCGGCGCCCGGGGCTCTCCTCGGCGCGGCGCAGCAGGTAGCGCCCCTTGCCGAAGCCGATCTCGAGCTCCCAGGAGGCGGCGTCGGAGCCGGGACGGGGACCGACCCAGCGGGCGAGGTCGGCCGGCGCCCCGAGGCTCTCCAGCCCCTGCTCGACTTCCGTGCCGCCGGAGGCGAAGAGCAGAGGTCGGGTCATGGCGGCTGTCGGTCCTGGTCGATCTCGGTCGGTTCGGGAGGGTGCGGACGGAGCCCGCCGGAGGCCGGCCGGACGGGGCAGTATAGCCCGCGCGGTCCGCGATCCGCCCCGCCCGGAGGCTCGATTCTTGCTTCGGCGTGGGTGCGAAAAGACATCGAAACGACTCGGAATCCCGAGAAGGAGGCTTCCTCATGGATCGAGAGCTCGCTCGCATCCAGAGCACGTTCTTCGAGTTCCTCCCCAACCTGCTGGCAGCGCTGGCGGTCCTCGTCGTCGGCTGGCTGATCGCCCTCGCCGCCGCCGCGCTCGTCCGCAAGGTGCTGCGCCGTACCCACGTCGACGACCGCGTCGCCACCTGGGTCTCGCCCGACCCGAAGGAGCGGCCGCCGATCGAGCGCATCGTCGCTCGCATCGTCTTCTGGGTGCTGATGGTGCTGGTCGTGGTCGTCTGCCTCCAGGTGCTCGGCCTGTCGACCGCCAGCCGGCCGCTCTACGGCTCCCTGATGGAGGTCTTCGCCTTCCTCCCGCGCCTCGCCGCCGCCGCGGCGCTCCTGTTCGTCGCCTGGCTGGTCGCCAAGGGACTGAAGTTCGTGGTGATCACCGCCCTCGACCGTACCGAGCTCGACGAGAAGCTCCAGCGCGAGGTCGAGTACGAGACGCCGACGCAGGGCGCAGGCCCGTCGCTCGCCACCACGATCGGCGACACCGTCTACTGGCTCGTCTTCCTCTTCTTCCTGCCCGCCATCCTGGGCACGCTCGGGCTCGAGGGGCTCCTCGGGCCGGTCAACAGCCTGGTCCAGGAGGTGCTCGACTTCCTGCCCAACCTGCTCGGCGCGCTCCTGGTGCTCGGCATCGGCTGGCTCGCCGCGCGCATCGTGCAGCGGATCGTCGCCAACCTGCTCGCCGCCGCCGGCGCCGACCGGCTCGGGCAGCGGGTCGGGCTCTCGAAGATCCTCGGCTCGCGCAGCCTCTCCGGCGTGCTCGGCGTGGTGGTCTACGTGCTGGTGCTGGTGCCGGTGCTGATCGCGGCGCTCGAAGTGCTCGGCATCGCGGCGATCTCCCGCCCGGCGTCGCACATGCTCGACCGCTTCCTGGTCGCCCTGCCGCAGGTCTTCGCGGCGGCGCTCGTCCTGCTCCTCGCCTGGGTCCTCGGCCGGCTGGTCGCTTCGCTCGCCGAATCGCTCCTCTCGGCGACCGGGTTCGACGACTTCTTCGAGCGCCTCGGCTTCGTCGGGCGCCGGGAGCGTGCCGAGCCGGCGCGGACGGCGGTGCCGGACGTGGAGGTGGACGCCGGAGAGCCCCCGCCCGCCCGCCGCGCGCCGTC
>CAZLLV010000313.1:0-4890 GCA_964560325.1 uncultured Thermoanaerobaculia bacterium
GCCTTGGGCTTGCCGTCGGTGCGCGTGATGGTGACGTTGCGGCCGATCAGCGAGCCGTCGATGCGCAGCGGCACGTCGCGGATCTCACTGCCGGCGAGGACGATCGAGTTCTCGATCTCGCAGCCCTCGATCACGCAGCCCTCGCCGATCGCCGTGTAGGGGCCGACGAAGGCGTCGACGATACGCGCGCCGTCGCCGATCACCACCGGGCCGCGCACCAGCGAGTCGATGATCTCGACCCCTTCGCCGATCTCGACCCGCCCCTCGATCCGGCTGCTGCCGTCGTGCTCGCCGTGCCGGGGCACGCGCAGGGTCTCGAGCACGATCCGGTTCGCCTCCAGCATGTCCTCGACCTTGCCGGTGTCCTTCCACCAGCCGCGCACGATGTGCGGGTGGACGTCGAGACCGCGGTCGATCAGATCCTGGATCGCGTCGGTGATCTCGAGCTCGCCGCGTGCCGACGGCTCGATCCGGTGGACCGACTCGAAGATCCGCTGGTCGAACATGTAGACGCCGACCAGGGCGAGGTCGCTCGGCGGCTCCGGCGGCTTCTCGACGAGCCTCTTGACCTTCCCTTCCTCGGTCAGCTCCGCGACCCCGAACTGCTGCGGGTTGGGGACCTGCGCGAGCAGGATCTCGGCGGCGCACCCGAGCTCCCTGAACTCTTCGACCAGGCTGGTGATGCCGCCGGCGATCAGGTTGTCGCCCAGGTACATGACGAACGAGTCGCCGTCGATGAACTCCTCGGCGATCATCACCGCGTGGGCGAGCCCGCGCGGCGCGTCCTGCTCGATGTAGGTCACCCGCGCGCCGAAGCGCGAGCCGTCGCCGACCGCGGCGCGGATCTCGTCACCGGTGTCGCCGACCACGATGCCGATCTCGTCGATGCCGGCCTCGACGATCGACTCGATGCCGTAGAAGAGCACCGGCTTGTTGGCCACCGGTACGAGCTGCTTGGCGGAGGTGAAGGTGAGCGGGCGCAGGCGCGTGCCCTTGCCCCCCGAGAGAATCAGACCTTTCATGGCTACCACCTGAATCGTGATCGGAGCGCCCTACTCCACCCGGCCGGTGAGGTCGAGGAAGGTGCCGATGTTCTTGAGGGTGAAGGCGACGCGGTAGTCGGTGTCACGGGTCATCCCGGCCTCGAAGTCGCGGTACTCGAGGCGGATGCTGTAGCACTGCGCCGACCAGTCGAGGAAGTAGCGCTGCTCCTGGAGGGTCGACTGCTCGAGGTCGTAGTCGATGCTGGCGCGCAGGCCGAGCCGGCGAGGGATGAGCGCGATCCCGGACGCGAACCGGAGCTGGTTGCGCGTCGTCTCGCCGTCCTGCGGCCGGAAGCGGGTCGTGAACCGGACGTCGAAGTCGTGGAGCCCGTAGCGGTAGTTGGCGGCGATCGAGCTCGCCGTGAGCTGGCTGAAGAGCGTCGAGTACTCCCACTCGGCACGCAGCCCGGTCGCGACGCTCGGCGCGAAGCGGAGCACCGCCTCGACCGGGCTCGACTGCGAGTCGACGGTCTCGGCGGCGGGGTCGAGCGTCTCGCGGCCGCTCTGGAGCGGCGCCTCGTCGTCGAAGCTGTAGCGCTGCGCGAGCTCGAAGGTGAGGATCTCGCGCGCCGCGCCGCCCTCCTCCTCGTCCGCCGGCTTCGCCTTCAAGCGGTTGATCAAGCTGACGCGCGCGACGTTGCCGGAGAAGAGGCGGTCGACGCTGTCGAAGCTCGGCACCTCGTTCTGCTCGTCGTAGTCGTCGTTGTACGCGTAGGTCACGCGCGGCTCGACGATGTGCTTGAAGCGGCCGAACGGACCGATCGCGGCGTCGAACACCCGCGAGATCGACGGACCGATCATCTCCGCGCCGTACGAGCCGACGGTGCGGGTGAGCGAGTCACCGGAGAACGAGTCGCCGGTCTCGCCGACCACCACCGAATCGGTCTCCAGGCTGTCGCTCCACCAGGTCGCCCGCGCGGAGGCGTTGAGCGACAGCGACAGCCAGGGCGCCGGCTCGATCGGGAACGAGAGTTGCGGGAAGAGGTCGGCGCGCTGATAGGTCGCCTGGTAGGTGTCGGAGCGGTCGACCTGGATGCCGGCGAGCGACGAGTTGATCGACAGGTAGACCGGCGCGTCCCAGAGCGGGGTCTCGAAGATCGGCGTCGAGCGCAGGCGGTACTCGAGCGCGGGGAGCTGCCGGTCGACGTTGATGCGGTCGCCGCTGAAGGTCTCGCGGTCGGTGACCTGGAGGTTCAGCAGGTGGGTGCCCCAGTTGCCGGTGAGGAACGCCTTCGACTCTTCGAAGCGCAGGCTGTTGCGGTCGAAGTCGCGCTCGAAGTCCCGGAAGAACTGGAAGTCGGAGTACTCGGTCCAGTCGATCACGCCGCGCATGTCGTAGGGCAGGTCGTTCGACTCGTGGTCGAGCTCGACCCGCCAGCGCCAGTCGTCGGTCTCCTCGTCGCGGATGAGATAGCTCTCCACCTGGCCGGCGGTGCCCGCGGTCGGGGCGTAGCGGATCTCGTTGCCGATCCCGACGTACCCTTCGCTATAGCCGTCGAGGTAGACGGTCGTGTCGTAGCTGCGGCCGATCGGCTGGTAGTAGGCCATGCCGAGGTAGTACCCGCGCCGCTCGGAGTAGCCGAAGTTGGGGATCAGCAGGCCGGGGCTGCGATCCTGCTTGGTCGGGTAGACGATGTACGGGGTGTAGAAGACCGGCGCCTTCTTGACGTTCAGCCGGGCGTGGTGGACGTAGGCGTAACCGTCGACCTCGACCCGCGCGCGGCCGAGACGGAAGCTCCAGTCCGGCACCTCCTGGTCGCAGGCGGTGAAGACGCCGTCGACCACGGTGTAGACGTCCGCGCCGACCTTGGCGATCTCGCGGCCGGTGAAGTAGTAGTCGGGGTCGACGTAGGCGCTCGCCTCGGTCAGCGTGCCGGTCTCGCTCTCCAGGTTGAAGGTGAGGGTCTTGCCGGCGAGCCGCCGGGGGCCCTCGTCGAGGATCACGTTGCCGATCGCGATCACGTCCTGGGTCGCCAGGTCGACCTCGACCGCGTCCGCGCGCAGCCGGAAGTCCTCGTGCCGGATCTCGACCGTGCCGGAGAGCACGGCGTAGTCCTCGCGCCGGAACTCGAGCGAGGAGGCGCCGCCGGTGACGGTGCCCTGCCCCTCCTCGAGCTGAAGCGTGAAGTCGACTCGGTCGGGATCCTCCGGCGGCTCCTCGGGGATCGGCGGATCGCCGACCTGCCCGTCCGCTCCCGGCGCCGCCGTCGCGTCCTCCTCCTCGGCGCCCTCCGAGCCGACCGGCTCGGGGGCCGAGGGCGCCGCCTCGGGGTCGACCTCGGACGGTGGCTCGGCGGTCTCGATCTCGGGCGGCGTCGCCTCCTCGGTCTCCGACGGCTCCTGGTCGAGCGGCAGCTCCGCCCCGGCCGCGGCCGGCAGGAGCCCCAGGCTCGCGGCCAGCAGGAGGATCGCGGGGAGCGCGCGGAGGCGGGTCGGGGCGCGGGCGGCCAAGGGAGGGGTTCCTCGCTCTCTAGGTGTCGAGGCGCTCGATGATCATGGCGGTTGCTTCGCCGCCGCCGATGCAGATGGCGGCGCAACCGAAGCGCCGGCCGCGCCGGCGCAGGGCGTGGAGCAAGGTCACGAGGATGCGGGCGCCGGAGGCGCCGATCGGGTGGCCGAGGGCGACCGCGCCGCCGTGGACGTTCACCACCTCGGGGTCGAGGTCGTGCTCGCGGGTGAAGGCCATGGTCACCGCGGCGAACGCCTCGTTGACCTCCCAGAGGTCGACGTCGGAGGCCGACATGCCGGCGCGCTCGAGCACCGCCTTGGCGGCGGAGACCGGCGCGGTGGTGAACCACTCGGGGGCCTGGGCGACCGAGGCGTGGGCGACGATGCGGGCGAGCGGCTTCTTGCCCAGCTCGCGGGCGTGGCCGGCGGTGGTGAGCACCAGGGCGGCGGCGCCGTCGTTGATCTTGCTGGCGTTGGCGGCGGTGACGGTGCCCTCTTTCTCGAAGGCGGGGCGGAGGTTCGGCATCTTGTCGAGGTCGACGCGGAACGGCTCCTCGTCGCGCGCGACGCTCTCGGTCTGGCCGCGGCGCTTCGGCACGTCGACCGGTACGATCTCGTCGCCGAAGCCGCCGTCCTCGGTCGCCTTCCGGGCGCGGTCGTAGCTCTCGCGGGCGAAGGCGTCCTGCTCCTCGCGCGAGAAGTCGTACTCGCGCACGCACATCTCGGCGCAGCTCCCCATGTGGACGTCGTTGTAGGGGTCCCAGAGGCCGTCGTGGACCATCGAGTCGATCAGCTTGCCGTGGCCGAGGCGGAGTCCGTCGCGGACGCCCAGGGTGAGGAAGGGCGCCTGGCTCATCGACTCCATGCCGCCGGCGGCGACCACGCGGTAGTCGCCGCACCGCAGGTCGTTGGCGGCGATCATGACGGTGCGCATGCCGGAGCCGCAGACCTTGTTCAAGGTGATGGCGCCGGTCGAGGTCGGGCAGCCGGCGCCGAGGGCGGCCTGGCGGGCGGGGGCCTGGCCCTGGCCGGCGGTGAGGACGCAGCCCAGGTTGACCTGGTCGACGGCGTCGGGCTCCAGGCCGGCGCGTTCGATGGCGGCGGAGAGCGCGCGGGCCCCGAGCTGATGGGCGGGCACCCCCGCGAAGACGCCCTGGAACGACCCGATGGGCGTGCGGGTGGCGCTCAGGATCACGATGTCGTCCATCTCGACTCCTTGTGCTGCGGTGACTGACCGAGGGTGACTCGCCGCTCGTCGCTGCCCGAGGGTGGCCGGCAGCTCACGACGACCGGAAGAAAAGGCGGAGAAACGGCCGTGCCGGGCGGCGGGAATCGTAACACAGGGAGTGTACGGAGGCCGGGGGGAGGAGGTCGGGGCGGCGGTGGCGGGAGGGCGGGG
>CAZLLV010000314.1:0-9875 GCA_964560325.1 uncultured Thermoanaerobaculia bacterium
CGCCGTGGAGCTCGTCCACCTGGTCGATCCGCCGGGTCTGCGGGTAGTCGATCCCCGGCGCGTCCGGTGCCCTCCCGCGCTCGGTGCTCTGCGCGCGCGCGGGCTCGGGTGCGAGGAGAGTGACGGCGAGGGCGACGAGGCACGAGGCCAGGGCGACGACGGGGCTCAGGTGATCCATGGGCAAAGACCTCGGGTCGGTCGACGAAGGGTGGCGCATCTTACCGGGAAACCGTCTCGGCGATCGCCGCTCGCAGGTCCGCGACCGCCGTCTCCACCCGCTCCCGGTGGGTGCGGAAAGAGAGGACGCAGAAGCGGATCGCGTGGCGGCCGTCGGGGAGGGTGGTGCCGGTGAGGAAGACCCGGCCGCGGGCGTTCACCCGCTCGATCACCGCGCGGCCGATCCGGTCGTGCTCCTCGGGCGCGGCGCCGGGCGGCTCGACGCGGAAGGCGAAGAGCGACAGCTCGGGCTCGGAGACCAGCCGGACCGGCTCGATCGCCCGCAGCGCGCCGGCCGCCCAGCGGGCGAGGTCGAGCTTTTCGTCGAGCGCGTCGCGGAAGGCGGCGAGGCCGTAGAGCTTGAGCGGCAGCCAGGCCCGCAGACCGCGGTACGGCTTCGACAGCTCCGGCCCGTCGAGGTGCGGGTCGTAGAGATCGGGCTCGGTGCCGCTCTCCGGCAGGTAGCTCGCCGAGAAGGCGTGCGCGCGGCGTAGCGCCCCGCCGTCGCGCACCAGGAGCGCTCCGTTGCCGTACGGCAGGAAGAGCCCCTTGTGCGGGTCGAGCACGATCGAGTCGGCCTGCTCGAGGCCGGCGAGCGCTTCCCGGCCGCGCCCGGTCATCCGGAAGAAGCCGCCGTAGGCCGCGTCGGCGTGGAACCAGAGCCCCTCCTCGCGGGCGAAGCGGGCGAGCTCGGGCAGCGGATCGACGGCGCCGGTGTTGACGGTGCCGGCGTTGCCCACGACCAGGAAGGGCGTGCGGCCCCGGCGCCGGTCCTCGGCCACCGCGTCGGCGAGCGCGTCGAGCCGGATACGGAAGCGCTCGTCGGTCGGCACCCACCGCACGTTGCCGGCCGGGAAGCCGGCGAGCGCCGCTGCCTTGGCGAGCGAGTGGTGGCACTGGTCGGAGAGGTAGAGCACGCCGGAGAGGAAGTCCTCCGGCAGGCGCTCGCGCCGGGCGGTGACGAGGGCGGTGAAGGCGGCGAGCGACCCGCCGCTGGTGAGCAGGCCCCGCGCTTCCGGCGGATACCCGACGATCTCGGCCAGCCAGCGGATCGCGTTCGCCTCGAGCTGCACGAGCGCCGGCGCGGCGGCGCGCACTCCGGTGAAGCGGTTGACGGAGTCGGCCACCAGGTCGGCGACCGCCGAGGCGAAGAGGCCGCCGCCGGGCACGAAGCCGAGGTAGCCGGGACCGGCGGCGTTGAACGACTTCGGCACCGCCCGCTCGAAGAGGAGCGCGAGCAGATCGTCGAGCGCCGCGCCGCTCTCGGGCACCGGCTCGGCGAGCGAGCGGGCGAGCTCGGCGGCGCCCTCGACGTCCGCCGCCGGCTGCTCTGGCAGCGTCTCGACGTAGCGGACGATCCGCTCCATCGCCGCCTCGACCATGCGCCGCATCTCGGCGCCGCCGGGCTCCAGCGGGTGGGTCACGGAGCGGCTTCCTCGACCTTCTCCGGCAGCAGGATGCCGAGTACCCGCCGCTCCCAATCGAGGTAGTGGCGGGCCGCCTCCCGCAGGCTCTCCGGCGTCACCGCCTCGACCCGCTCGTCGAAGTCGAGGATGCGTCGCGGGTCGGCCCCCTGGCTGTACGCTTCGACCAGCTCGCGCACCCAGTAGGCGTTCGCCCGGATCTGCCCGTCGCGGGCGTTGCGCTGCTGCGCCTCGACCCGCTCGACCAGCTCCGCCGGCGGCCCCTCGGCGCGGAAGGTCTCGATCGTCTCGCGTACCCGCTCGACGAGCGCGCGAGCCCGCTCCGGCGCGCAGCCGAAGCGGATCGACACGCTGTAGCGCTCGCGCGGGCGCCAGGAGAGCTCGGTCTCGACCGAGACGCCGTAGATCGCGCCCAGATCCTCGCGCAGTACGTCGCGCAGCCGCAGCTCGAGCACCCGGCCGAGCGAGCGGAGCCGGTGCTCCTCCTCCAGGCCCCAGGGGGCGTCGCCGTGGAGCACCAGCCAGACGGTCGCCTTCGGCTCGATCCCGCGCTCGACCACGAACTCGACCGGCTCGTCCGGCCGCTCGACCCCCACGTCGCGCCAGCTCTCCGCGGGCGCCCCTTCCGGCGCCGCGGGCAGGCTCGCGAGGTAGGTCTCGACCAGCGGTTCGACCTCCTCCGGATCGAAGCTGCCGGCGA
Source organism: uncultured Thermoanaerobaculia bacterium (assembly GCA_964560325.1). Classification (GTDB taxonomy): domain Bacteria; phylum Acidobacteriota; class Thermoanaerobaculia; order Multivoradales; family DATKCC01; genus CAZLLV01. Next base: position 2,341 of record CAZLLV010000314.1, read on the forward strand.
CGACGAAGGTGAAGTCGCCGGCGTCGGCGAAGCGCTCCTGGTAGACCTCGAGCGCCACACGCGGGTCGATCTCGTCGAGCCGCTCGGCCGTGAGCGGCTGGCGGCGCGGGTGGTCCTGGGCCAGGCGCTCGAAGAGCTCCTCGACGAAGACCTGCTCCGGGTCGGCGAGCCGGCTCTCGAGGCCGGGGCGAAGGCGCCCGCGGAACGACTCGATCGCCTGCTCGTCGTAGCGCGGCCGGGTCACCGCCAGGTGGACGAGCTGGAAGACCGTCTCGGCGTCCTGCACCGAGCCGCCGGCGCGGACCCCCTCCTCCAGCTCGTCGATGTACGGCCCGACCTCGGCCACCTGCCCGGCGAGCGCCTTGGCGAGGGCGATCTCGTCGAGCTCGCCGAGGCCGCCGAGGGCGACGATGTCGGCGGCGTAGGAGCCGGAGAGGTAGCGCTCGTCGGAGAGGGTCGAGTGGCCGCCGGGGCTGAAGCCGACCAGGTAGAGCTCGTCGCGCCGGAAGTCGGACGGCTTCAAGACCACCGTCGCGCCGTTCGACAGCTCCCACTCGGTGACGCCGATCTCCGCGATCTCGCGGCGCTCGACGATCTCGCCCGGCTCCGGCGCCTCGGCGAGGAGATCGGCCTGGTACCCGGTGTCCTCGTACGGCTCGAGATCGAGCGCCTGGACCTGCTCGAAGGTCGCGAGCAGCTCCTCGTTCGACGGCAGCGTCTCGGCCTCGGCCTCCGGCGCGCTCACCAGGATCACCCGGTCCGCACCGCCCGTCCGGCCGCCGGCGAGCGCTTCGACCTCGTCGAGCGTGATCGTCGGCAGGTAGGCGGTCACCATGTCGACCTCGACGTCGATGCCGGGGATCGGCTCGTCGACCAGGAAGGCGCGCGAGTACTCGGCGGCGAAGGAGCCCGAGCTGCGGGCGTCGCGCTCGACCAGCGTCTGCTCGTAGGCGCGCAGCAGGTCGAGCTTGATCCGCGCCAGCTCGCCCTCGGTGAAGCCGTGGCGGCGCACGCGCTCGATCTCGGTCAGGAGCGCGCGCAGCCCCTCGAGCGCCTTGCCCGGCTCCACCCCGACCTCCTGCTGATCGACCTGGGCGGCGCGCACGATCGTGTCGGTGGCGGAGAAGGCGTAGAGGAAGGGCGGGTCGGGCCGGTGGCCGACCTCGTACAGCCGGTCGTTGAGCATCCGGTGGTAGAGCCCCTCGACCAGCGAGGCGCGGTAGTCGCGGCCGGTGCCCTCGGGCGGGCGGGGGAGCTTGGTGTAGACCGCGACCGAGGTACCGGTCAGCTCCGGGTCGGTGAAGGTCGTGAACAGGGTCTCCTCGTGCCCGGGCAGCTCGGGGGTCCAGCGCGGCGGCGCGCCGGCGGGTGCCTCGATGTCGCCGAAGAGCTCCCGCACCATGCTCTCGACCCGCCGCGGGTCGAAGTGGCCGACCGCGATCACCGCCATGAGGTCGGGCCGGTACCAGTCCTCGTAGAAGCGGACCAGGTCCTCGCGCGAGGCGCCCCGCAGCACGTCGAGGGTGCCGATCGGCAGCCGTTCGGCGTAGCGCGAGCCGGAGAAGAGGACCGGGGCCTGGACGTCGATCATCCGGCTGCCGGCACCCCGGTTGAGCCGCCACTCCTCGATCAGCACGCCGCGCTCCTGCTCGACCTCCTCCGGGTCGAAGGTGATGCCGTCGGCCCAGTCCTCCAGGATCTCGAGCCCGCGCTCGAGCGAGCCTTCCCGGTCGGTCGGCACCTGGAGCGTGTAGATCGTCTCGTCGAAGCTGGTGAAGGCGTTGACGTCGGGGCCGAAGCGCATTCCGATCGACTCGAGGTAGGCGCCCAGCTCCTGGTGCTCGAAGCGGCGGGTGCCGTTGAACGCCATGTGCTCGACGAAGTGGGCGAGGCCGCGCTGCTCCTCGGTCTCGAGGGTCGACCCGGCGTCGACCACCAGCCAGAGCTCGGCCCGGTCCTCGGGCGAGGTGTTGCGGCGGACGTAGTAGCGCAGGCCGTTCTCGAGCGTGCCGACGCGGACGGTCGAGTCGACCGGCAGCGGTGCGTCGAGGTCGGTCGGGTCGTAGGCCGGCCGCGCCGGCTCGGCGGACCGGGGCGCGGGGTAGCTCGCCGCGGGCGCGGTCGAGCAGGCGGTCTGCACCCCGGCGCCGCCCGCGAGGAGCAGGACGGCGAGGAGGCGGAGGACGGAGCGGAGGGAGACGGCGCTCGAAGTCATGGCCGCCAAGGATACGTCAGGGAGCGCGGGAGCTTCCCTCGGAGGGGCCGTCTTTAGGAGACCAGGGCGGCTTTCATCCGGTCGCACGCCCGTCCGCACGCCTTGCACGCCTCGGCGCAGACGGCGCAGTGCTTCATCCGCTCGCCGTGCCGGTCGCACTCGGCGGCGCAAGCGCGACAGGCGGCGGCGCAGGCTTCGAGCTGTGCGCGGAGGGTCTCGGTGTCCTGCGGGGCCGGGCGGGCGATCAGCCGGCCGGTCGCCACGCAGACGTCGGAGCAGTCGAGGTTGAGCCGGATGCACTTGCGCATCTCGGCCGGGTTCTCCTCCTCCAGGCAGGCGTCGGCGCAGGTGGTGCAGGTGGCGGCGCACTCGGCGGTCGCCACGACGACGGCGAACGCCTCTTCGCCGGCGTCGCTCGCGGGGTTGGGGTGGTCACCGAACATCTGGCGGACTCGGTCCATGGCGGAAACCTCCAAAGCATCGTCGGTTGGTGGATCGTCTGAACGGAACGAACCGATCGGAACCGATCGGGACCGATCGGGACCGGGGCCGACGCCCCGGCATCGAACGGGAGCGAAGCGGTGCAAGCTCCGCGCCGAACCGAGGCTGCGGAGCTACTCGGAGGGATAGGACAGGCGCGCGAGGCGCCGGACGAGATCGTCGAGATACGTTCGGAGCTCGCGCGCCGTCACGCCGGGCGGCTCGGCGTCGTCGCCGATCGATATTTCGGAGAGGACCCATGCGAGCTGGCCCGGGGTCAGCCCGGCATCCTTGCTCGCCGCTGCATCCAGGGACGCTTCCATCGGATATCCCGCCCTTTCGAGTGCGCGGGCGTCGACCAGGTCGCGGAGCTCGGCACGTGAGAGGAGGGTGCACAGCTTGTTCGCGAGGATCTCTTCGGGGGGATCGACAGCGACCGTGCCGAAATGCATCTTCTCCCGGGATTGCGGGACCCGTTCGAGCACGAGATCGACGACCACGGTCTCTTCGCCTCGCGAGAGAAGGAATCGGTGGAAATCGGGAGCCGTGCGGAGCGACTCCATCGAAGCACCCAGAGCGTGCGCGGCATCGCGAAGCGCCGCGACACCGTCGTCCAGGGCCTCTTCGGTCGTGAAGAGGTCCAGGTCCCGCGTCTCGCGATGGCCGAGGTAGTAGCCCGCCAGCGCTGCGCCGCCGGTCAGGAAGAAGCGTCGCTCGCGATCGAAGAAGGCCTGGAGCAGCTCTCGCTGGAACGGATCGAGCCTGTTAGGAGGAGAGGAGTCCATCGCGCTCCCACGAGCTCAGCAGGAACTCCCAGAAGGCGCGTCGGCGACCGAGACGAGGAGCGAGCTCGCCCCACTGCTCGCGAATCTCTGCGGGAGACGTGAAGCTCCAGACCTCCGTGTCCCTCGCCTCGCGCAGGACCTTCGCGAGCAGGCGGGTGCGCTCGGGACGGGACGCGGAAGCGAGTCGCCGGCGGAGCTCCGCGACGGTCATCGGCTCGTCCCAGAGGAAGTACGGCACTCGATCCGGGTCGCCCAGGTCGCTGGACAGCGGGCGATTTGGTGCTGGTGGGGCTGGTGGGGCTGGCCGAGCCATGGGCCGAAGTATATCGTCGGCCGCTCGAGCGCCGCCGGCGAGGAGCCCACCGCGCAGCCGGTCTCGCGTCGGTGACCGGCGAGCACTACGAAGGCGGCCACTGGCTCGGCAGCTTCGCGACCTACCTCGTCACGCAGCGCTGATATGCGATCAAGGGCAATGAAACTCAGTGCACATGCCGTACCTCGTTTCGCACTTGTTGCACACGAAAGGGAACTCGCAGGTCGTGATGCAGTTGGTGTAGTCGATCTCGCACTGCTCGCAGGCGGTCAGAGCGCAGCAGCCCTGCTGCACGCCGTCGCAGGTGACGCAGCGGCCGTTGGGGCCGCTGGTGGAGCACGAGCTGTTGCCGTTGCACGACACCGACGATCCGTCGGAGCACGAGACGGTGATCATGCACGGCGCGAGCTGGACGGCGTCCGACAGGCCGGCGATCAGCGACGGGCAGGACGCCGTGGCGTCCGCCGCCGGTACCTCCACGGCGGCCTCGGCGGAATCGGTGGTCGGGGCTTCGCCGGCGGCGAGGGGGAGGGCGCAGAGGACGAGGAAACAACAGGCGGCCAGGATTCGGACGGTGGCACTCATCGATCAGTCCTTTCTGACTATCGGTCAGTTCGTTATGACGAAACATCTACTAATTATCTCAGTGCGCCTGGGGCGCCGTGCGCGACACCGGATAGGACCGAGTCGTTCGGCTCGCTCGACCCCAAGCCCGCCTCACTCCATCGTCAAGAGAGCCGCCATCAGGTCGATGCCGTACCAGAGGTTCGCGAGGCGCAGGTTCTCGTCCGGGGCGTGCTGGTTGTTGTCGTGGTTGGCGATCGGCACCACGACCAGCGGCGCCTGGAGCACGTCGACGAAGAGGTAGAGCGGCAGCGAGCCGCCGAGCGTCGGCATCAGCACCAGGTCGTCGCCCGCCGCCCGCTTCGCCGCCGCGATGATCTCGAGCGCCATCGGATCGTCGAGCGCGGTGCGGGCGGCCGGGTAGCCCGGGCGGCGGTCGATGCGGGCGATCTTCGGGTGGGCGAGCCGGGTCGCCTCGTCCGGGTCCTCGCGCACCACGTGGTACCCCTGCTCGCGCACGTGCGCCTCGACCAGGTCGAGCATCACCTCCGGATCGTTCCCCTTGGCGAGGCGGATGTCGATCGCGGCAGTCGCGGTCGTCGGGATGACGTTTCTCACCTCGGCGCCGACCGCGGCGCTCTCCATGCCCCGGACGTTGAACGAGGGCAGGAGGATGCGCTCGGCGAGCGGGGCGTTTCCGGCCTCGGTCTCGGCCAGACCCAGCTCGCGGCGCAGCTCGTCGTCGTAGTCGGGCAGGGCCGCGATCGCCCGGCGCTCGGCCTCGCCCGGTGCGACCGTGGCCTGGTCGAAGCCGTCGATCAGCACCTCGCCGTCCTCGGTCCGCATGCTCGTCAGCAGGTGCGCGAGACGCATGGCCGGGTTGGGCGACCAGTTGCCGTAGTGCCCGCTGTGGAGGTAGCGGCTGGCGCCGTAGACGGTGAGGTCGAAGCCGGTGTAGCCGCGCACGCCGAAGACGAGCTGCGGCCGGCGGCTCTGGTGCACCGGGCCGTCGCAGATCAGCCAGGCGTCGACCCGGAGCTCGTCCCGGTGGGCGCGCATGTACTCCTCCAGGTGGGTCGAGCCCGCCTCCTCCTCGCCCTCGAAGAAGAAGACCAGGTCGGAGGTGCGCGGCACGCCGGCCGCCTCGAGCGCGTCGAGGGCGGCGAGCAGCGCCGGGATCGGCGCCTTGTCATCGCTCGCGCCGCGGGCGTAGAGCCGCCATTCGGGGTCGATCGCCTCGCCGTCCGCGGGCAGCGGGATCGGCTCGCCGCCGTCCTCGACCGCCCGGGTGTAGAGCTTCGGGTCCCACGGCTCGGTGGCGGTCCAGCGGGCGGGGTCGACCGGCTGGCCGTCGTAGTGGACGTAGATCCCGAGGGTGCGCCGGGGCGCCCCTTCACCGGTCGTTTGCGGCGCGTCGGCCGGCAGGCGGCCGTAGACGATCGGCGGCGCGTCCGGCGCGTCCGCCAGGGTCCAGAGCTCGGCCTCGACGCCGCGCGCGGCCAGCAGGTCGCGGATGACCTCGGCGTTCTTCCGGATGTTCTCGGTGTCGCGCGCCACGTTCGGGAGCGCGAGCAGGTCGGCGTAGTCGCGGACGATCTCCGGTCCGTGGGCGGCGCGCCAGGCTCTCGCGGCGGCGACGGCCGGATCGTCGGACGCGGGAGGCTCCTGGGCCGCGGCGGGAGCGGCGGCGAAGAGTGTCACGAGGGCGAGGAGGGGGCACAGGCGCTTCGGAATCATCGAAATCCTCCGGGGAATCTCCGGGTCGGGGGGCGGCGCATCTTCTCACGGTGCGGGTCCGGCCCGGCAAGGGGACGTGGTAGGCGTCTTGCACTTCCGCGGCTAGACTGCCGCCGCCGGAGAGGAGACCCCCGATGCCGACCGATCCCGACCCGCTCGATTCGCCCGAACCGAACGACCGTTCCCTGGGATCGGAAGAGCCGCCGGCGGACGCCGAGCTGGCCCAGGCCGACGAGCCCACACGCAGCTTCTGGGAGAGCATCCGGCTGCTCGCCGACAGGCGGCTGCTGATCATCTTCCTCTTCGGCATCGCGAGCGGCTACCCCTGGCTCCTGATCGGCTCGGCGATGACCGCCTGGCTCCAGGAATCGGGCCTTTCGCGCTCGGCGATCGGCTTCTTCGGCTCGATCTTCGGCGCCTACGCGATCAACTTCCTCTGGGCTCCGTTCGTCGACCGCACGCCGTTTCCGATCCTGTCGAAGCTCGGACCGCGGAGGAGCTGGATCCTCGGCCTGCAGATCCTGATGGTGGCGGCCACGCTCGGCCTGGCGTTCACCGATCCGGAAGGCACGGACGTCTTCTTCGGCCGCGAGGTGAGCGGGCTCCTGATCGTCGCCTCCCTCGCGCTCTTCATCGCCATCTGCTCGGCGACCCAGGACGTGGCGATCGACGCCTACCGTGTCGAGCTGGTTCCGCGCCACGAGACGGCGGTGATCTCCCACGGCGCGGCGATGGCCACCTGCGGCTGGTGGGTGGGGTACGGCTTCCTCGGCGTGCTGCCGTTCACGATCGCCGACCTGCCGGGCTGGGACTGGGACAAGATCTACTTCATCCTCGCGGCGCTCTGGGTGCCGCTGATGATCGCCGTCCTCTGGGCGCCGAAGTCGCGGCAGAAGCGCGACCGGTTCGAGGAGACCGAGCGTCAGTACGAGGAGGCCCTGGCCGCCAAGAGCGGCGCGCCGAGCCGCTGGCAGAAGATCGTGGCCTGGCTCGCCGTCACGCTGCTCGAGCCGGGGCGGGAGTTCTTCCGGCGCAGCGGCCCGCGCCTGGCGATCTTCGTCTTGATCTTCATCTTCACCTTCAAGCTGGGCGAGGCGTTCCTCGGCCGCATGTCGATCGTGTTCTACAAGGAGGTCGGCTTCACCGACGCCCAGATCGGGATCTTCTCGAAGGGGCTGACCGGTCTCGTGACGATCGTCTTCTCGATCGTCGGCAGCATCATCAACGCCCGCTTCGGCCTGATCCGGGGCCTGATGATCGGCGGCATCTCGATGGCGGCCTCCAACCTGATGTTCTCCTGGATCGCCATGGTCGGGCCGGACGTGGGCCTCTACGCCGCGGCGATCGTCGTCGACGGCTTTACCACCGCGTTCTCGACCGTCGCCTTCGTCGCCTTCATCTCGTTCCTGACCAGCCACACCTACACCGCCACCCAGTACGC
>CAZLLV010000315.1:0-3102 GCA_964560325.1 uncultured Thermoanaerobaculia bacterium
GAGCACCGGCGCGCCGTGGTCTGCGCTTCGCGGCGGGAGGCGATCGAGGCGCTGCGCGCCCGCGACCCCGAGCGGATGCAGGAGGGCGTCGGCGGGGCCGCCGCCGGGGCGCCGGCCTTCCTCCTCTCCGGCCTGGGCGACCACTACCCCGGCATGGGCCTCGGCCTCGACCGGGACGAGCCGGTGTTCCGCGAGACGATCGACCGGGCGGCCGAGCTGTTGCGCGAGCCGCTCGGTGCCGATCTGCGAGAGATCCTCTACCCGGCGGGGGTCGAGGAGCCGTCCGGCCCGACCGGTGAGGGCGGAGGGCTCGACCTCAAGGCGATGCTCGGGCGGGCGAAGGCGGAGAACGGCGCGCCGACCGAGGCCGCCGAGCGCCTGTCCCGCGTGGGGAACCTCCACCCGGCGCTCTTCGCGGTCGAGGTGGCGCTCGCGCGGCTCTGGGCCAGCCTCGGCGTCGAGCCGGCGGCGACGATCGGCTACAGCCTGGGCGAGTACGTCGCCGCCTGCCTGGCCGGCGTCATGACCTTCGAGGACGGGCTCCGCGTGGTGGCCGAGCGGGCGCGGCGGATCGAAGAGCGGTGCGGCGAGGGCGCGATGCTGGCGGTGCCGCTGACCGAGGAGGCGACCCGGGAGCGGATCGCGGGCGGCCCGCTCGCGGTGGCGGCGGTCAACGGCCCCGGCCTCACGGTGGTGGCGGGATCGCCCGAGACGGTGGCGGAGCTCGAAGCGCGGCTCGCCGAGGCGGGCACGCCCGGCCGGCGCCTGCCCGCCCGCCACGCCTTCCACACGGCGGCGATGGAGCCCGCCGCCGGGCCGCTCGCCGAAGCGCTCGGCCGGATCGAGCTGCGGCCGCCGGAGACGCCCTTCGTCTCGAACGTCACCGGCACCTGGATCACCGACGAGGAGGCGACCGATCCGGGCTACTGGGCGCGGCACCTGACCTCGCCGGTCCGCTTCGCCGACGGGCTCGAGACGCTGTTCGGGGCCGGCCACCGGATCTTCGTCGAGCTCGGGCCGGGGCAGGCGCTCGGCTCCCTCGTCCACCAGCGGCGAGGCGGTGCCGAAGAGGGCGAGGCGGTGGTGGTGCCGACGCTCCGTGCCGGCTTCGAGCGGCGGCCCGACCTCGACCGCCTCCTGCGCAGCGCCGGGCGGCTCTGGCTCGCCGGCGTGCCGCTCCACGACCCGGCCGACCGGGTGCCGCCCGCCTCCGGCCTCTGGCGCGGCGAGGCCCGGCGACGGCTCCGCCTGCCGACCTACCCGTTCGAGCGCAAGAGCTATTGGATCGACCCGCCGGCCACCCCGGCGCCGGGGACGGCGGAAGGTGCCGCGGTGGGAGCCGGCGCCGGAGCCGCCGAGCGCCCGTCGACCCTCGCGTCGGTCCACGAGCGCCCCCGCCTCGGCACCCCGTACGCCGAGCCCGAGGGCGAGCTGGAGCGCACCCTCGCCGGGGTCTGGCAGCGCATGCTCGGGATCGAGAAGGTGGGCGCCCACGACGACTTCTTCGAGCTCGGCGGCAACTCGCTCCTCGTGCCGCAGGTGCTCTTCCAGGTACGCGAGGCGGTCGGGCTGGAGCTACCGGTGCCGGCGCTCCTCCAAGCGCCGACCGTGGCGAGCTTCGCCCGGGTGGTCGAGCGGGCGCGGGAGGAGGGGACCGCGGCGGTGGCGGACGGGATCGCGGTCGACCTGCACGAGGAGGCCAGCCTCGCACGCCACGACCGGCACGAGCCGGCGATCCCCGAGCGGATCGGGCCGGTGGAGGGCGAGCTGCTCTCGCCCGAGTCGCCGGAGGCGATCTTCCTCACCGGCGGCACCGGCTTCTTCGGCGCCTTCCTCCTCGAACGCCTGCTCCGGAGCACCGAGGCGCGCGTCCACTGTCTGGTGCGGGCGGAGGACGAGGCGGCGGGGGCGGAGCGGCTGGAGGAGGCTCTACGGACCTACCGGCTCTGGGATGCGGATCTGGCCGAGCGGATCGTGCCGGTGCCGGGCGATCTCGCGCGGCCCCTCATGGGGCTTTCGGAAGAGGCGTTCGGCCGGCTGGCGGGGGAGGTCGAGCTGGTCTACCACGCCGGCGCCTGGGTCAACTTCACCTACCCGTACACGACGCTCGCGCCGGGGAACGTCGGCGGCACGGTCGAGGCGCTGCGGCTGGCGGCGGCGGGGGAGCCGAAGCCGTTCCACTTCGTCTCGTCGATCGCGGTCTTCGCCCCCGGCTCGGTCGCGGAAGACGGGCTGGCGTACGAGGACTCCGAGCTGCCGGCGACCGAGGGGCTGTTCTCCGGCTACGCGGAGACGAAGTGGGTGGCCGAGCGGCTGGTGCGCGAGGCGGGGGAGCGCGGTCTGCCGGTGACGATCCACCGCCCCGGCGTGATCGGCGGTGGGAGCCGGACGGGCGCCGGCAACCCGCGCGACCTCGCGTGGAACCTGCTCAAGGGGTGCATCGAGCTGGGCGCGGCGCCGCGCGGGATCGGCACGGCCGACGTGGCGCCGGCGGACTACGTGGCGGCGGCGCTGGTGGAGGTGACGCGGCGGCCGGAGAGCGCCGGCCGGGCGTTCCACTACCCGAACCCGCGCCCGACGCCGTGGGATCGGCTGTTCGACGGTGCGGAGGCGGCGGGCTTTGCGCTGGAGCGGGTGGAGTACCCGGAGTGGCGCGAGCGGCTGCTGGCGGCCGTCACCGCCGGGCGGGAGAACGCTCTGGCGGCGTTCCTGCCGCTGCTGCCGGACGTGGACGGGGCGGGGCAGGAGGCGTCGCCCGAGGCGGAGGCTCTCGCGGCGGATCGGGTCGCGCTGTCTGGCCGCCGGGGCGACGACGACCGGAACACCCGGGCGGCGCTGGAAGGGACCGACATCACCTGTCCGCGCTTGGACGAGGAGCTGCTGCGGACGTATCTGGACTACTTCGTGGAGACCGGTTTCCTCGAGGCTCCGGCCACCGCCTTGTCATCCTGACCGAGAGGGAAGGATCTGGGCGGGGGGCGGCATGAAGAGCGGTGGCATGGGCTGGAAGTAGTGGATCTCGGACCCGCGGGACTGGGCGGGGGACGTGGAAGTCGCACCGTGCGTGCCTGCGCCGGCGGTTCCGGGCCGGGGGCGCTCGCG
>CAZLLV010000316.1:0-10635 GCA_964560325.1 uncultured Thermoanaerobaculia bacterium
CCCGGCCGCCGGCCAGGAGCCGGTGGGCGATCCCGACGCGGGCGACGATCGCTCGGCCGCCGAGATCCTGCGCTCGGTCCCGGGCGATCTGCGCTCGGCGGTGGTGCTGCGCTACGACTGCGCCAGCGAGGTCGGTCGCCGGGAGGTGACGCTCTTCGCCAACGGCACCCTGCGGCTCTGGGACGGCCCCCCCGACGACCAGCAGATGACCCTCGCGGAGCTCGAGCCGGAGATCCTCGACGGCTTCCTGGTGCGTCTCGACCGGGAGGATCTCTCGGAGGAACCGGATGCCTACCACGGTGTCGACGGCGACTGGATCGAGCGCTGCGAGCTCCACCTGCCGCTGCGTGACGATCGCGGCCGCTCGCGCTTCGAGATCAATCGCTACTCCCAGCTCTCCCTCGGCCTGTCGCGCCTGGTGCGGATCGCCGAGGAGCTGGGAGAGATCGCGGACGCGGCGCGCGGCGCCGGCCTCGACCCCGACTACGTGCCGCGGCCGGGCGACGTGCTGGAGCGCCCGGACGGCGTCCGCTTCCGTGTGGTCGACTTCACGACCGACGGCCGGGGCGTGGAGCTCGAAGGGGTCGAGGTCCCGCTCACCCTCTACCTCGCGCCCGACGCGCTGGCGGAGGTGTTCGCGCGGGTCGTCGAGCGGCGCGGCGGGCTCGGCGAGCGCGGCGGCCCGGACGAGGTGCCGTGAAGCGAGGCGGCTCGAAGGGCGCGAAGCCTACCGCCGGTGCGAAGGGGGCGACGGGAGCGAAAGGACCAGGACGGGTGCGCGTGACCGGCGGGCTCTACAAGGGCCGGCTCCTGGCCGTGCCGCCGCAGGCGCGGCCGACCGAGGGCCGGGTCCGCGAGGCGCTCTTCTCGATCTGGCACGAGCCGCTCGCCGAGGGCGCCCGCGTGCTCGATCTCTTCGCCGGCAGCGGCGTCGTGGGGCTGGAGGCGGCGGGCCGCGGGGCGTTGCGGGTGGTCTGCGTCGACTGGGACAAGCGGAGCTTTCCGGTGCTCCAGAGCAACCGCGACCGGCTGGGCGAGGCGCTGGTCGAGCTCCGGGTGCTGGAGCTGCCGTCCGGTCTCGCCGAGCTGGCGGAGCGGGAGGCCGAGGGCTTCGACCTCGTCTTCGCCGACCCGCCCTACCGGTTCTCCGGCTACGCGGCGCTGCTCGAGGCGGTGGTACCGCTGCTCGCGCCCGGCGCGGAGGTGGCGATCGAGCACTCGGCGCGCGCGAGCGTGCCGGCGGAGGTTTCGACCGATGGCGGCCGGCTGGTGAGATTGGTGCGGGTCGACCAGCGGCGCTACGGCGAGAGCGCGCTCTCGTTCTATCGAGCCGGCGCCTGAAGCGCCGCTTCCGCCGCCGCCAGCCCTTCGGCCGCCGCCCGGTCCGCGGGCTCCCACTCGAGCGCCGTCCGGTACGCCTCGGCCGCCTCGGCGTGCCGGCCGAGGGCGGAGCGGATCTCCCCCAGCGACCGCCAGGCGGCGAGGTGGTTGGGGCGGATCGCGACCAGGTGCTCGAGCTCCGCCAGCGCGCGCTCGGCCTCGCCGGTCCGGTAGAGCAGCCGGGCCAGGTTGTAGCGCGGCTCGAGCCGGTCCGGGTCCTCCTCCAGCACCGCTTCGAGGAGACCGATCGCCTCCTCGGTCCGGCCGAGGCGCGCCTGGGCGAGCGCCAGCCACTCGCGGGCGAGGCGGCGGGCGCCGGGGGAGAGGTCTTTCCGCGACAGGACGCGCGCGAGCGTCCGGAGCGCATCGTCGGTCCGCCCGAGCCCGAGCTGCCCCTTCGCGAGCTCCAGCCAGGGCTCGACGTCGTCGATCCGGTCCGGCCCGTCGAGCGCGGCGGCGCTCTCGAGATTGCGCGCCAGGGCATCGACCGCCGGCGCTCCGCCGCCGCCGCTCCGGAGCGCCGCCACCGCCCGGTAGACCTCGCCCGCGGCGCCGTCCGGAGCGTCTTCCGGGTGATAAAAGACCAGGTCGGTAATCACCGGGTCCTCCTTCGCGCGCGGCGCCGTGAGCTCCGGCCCCGGCAGCTCACGGGTGATCCGGTGGTCGGTCATCACCACGTGGACCACGTCCTCCGGCCGGCGGGCCGGCATGTGGCAGGCGGTGCAGTCGGCAGGGGAGACCGCGGCGAGGTGCGGGGGGCGCTCGGCCGCGTGGTCGAAGCCGCAAGCGTCGCCGCCGTGGCAGGAGGCGCAGGCGGCCCGGTAGTGCTCGATCCGCCGCTCCGGCGCCACCTTGACGTGCGGATCGTGGCAGGTCAGGCAGGAGAGCGGCTCGGCGCCCTCCGGCATCGTCGCCCGCTGCGCCGGGTCGTGGCTGGCGACGAAGCAGGGGCTCTGCTCCAGCCGGTACGGGTGGTGGTTGATCTCGAACCGTTCGCCCGGCGCGCGCCCCTCTTCCTCGATGTCGAGCTCGACCCGGAAGTCGGCGAGCCGCTCGCCGGGCCGGAAGGAGTAGTCTCCGCGGCCGAAGCGCCGGACGCCGGGGAAGGCGACCGACGGCTCCATGTGGCATTCGTAGCAGACGCTGTCGCGAAGCTCTGGCTCGAGCTTGCCCGGGTTCACGATCGCCGCGCGGACGGTTTCCGCGGTGGCGTCGCGGGACAGCGCCCGGCGCACGTGCTCGGCGCCCGGCCCGTGGCAGCGCTGGCAGCCGGTCCCCTCCGGCAGCTCCGCGGGGTAGGTGTGCTCGGCGTGGAAGTCGTCCGCCTCCTCCGGCACGTCGGGGTAGCCGTTGTGGCAGAACATGCACTCGCGCCGCGCCCGGCGGTAGACCCCATCGTGGTCGGGCCGGTCGAAGCCGGGCGACATGCGCCAGGCGCCGAAGCCCGATCGACCGGGTCGGGGTTCCTGCGTGTACCAGGCGAGGGGGAGCTGGAACAGCTCGCCGGTCGGCGTGCGGTAGAGGTAGACGCGCGAGTGGTTGCCCGAGCCGAGCACCCACTCGACCGGGATCTCGAGCTCGTGGCGCCGTTCGCCCTCCTCGTCCTCCTGCCAGCGGCGGAAGACGAGGTCGGCTCCATCCTCTCCCTCCGCGGCCCCGAGGGAGATCTGGTAGAAGCGCCGCGACGGCTCGTGGAAGTAGGGCTCGGCGGCGAAGTCCTCGATCCGCCGCTCGCCGGAGACGACCCGCTCGGCGGCGAAGAACGAGCGCGCCATGCCGACCGCCTGGTACGACTCGAACAGCTCCTGGTGACAGAGGCCGCAGAGCGACGAGTCGACGTACCCGGGCGCGGCACCGGAGGTGACCTCGTGCCCGAGAGCGGCGAGCGGGTCGGGCGCCGCGGGCGTCTCGGCAGCACCGCTCGGCGCGAGGTCGAGGACGAGCGGCAGCGCGGCGAGGAGCGCTCCCGCCGAGAGGGAGAGACTGAGAAGACGGCGGCGCATCGGAGTCCCGGGGAGGGCCCGAGTCTAGCGCAGGACCTCCGCGCAGGAGCCGGGTCCTCTATTGCGACGCCGGACCTTGCACGCCCGTGGGGACCACTGGCAAGTCGTGGTTCATGAAGACCGTCACGCAGCCGCCGACCTCGACCGAATGGGTGAGCCGCCACTCCCCGGTCTCCTCCGATCGTTCGAGGAGGTAGCGGTCGATCGGCTCGAATGCGGTCTCGTCCGTGGAGCGGTGTCGCAGGACGACGAGCGCCCGGCCGCCGGCGCGATCGAGCGCGTAGAGGCTCACCGCGAGCGCCGGGTCCGGTCGGGCGGGCGGCCGCTCGACCACCAGCAGCCGCTCGTTTGCGCGGAGGGCGCTGAGCGGCATGCCGGGCCCGAGGATCGGCCGCGTGCGCCACGACGGGAGGTGCTGTTCGGCGGCCTCGGTCACCGGGCGGAGCCCTTCCGCGTTGCGCGGGAAGAGGGCCTCTCGCAGGACGAGAGCGAGGATCTGCTCCGCGTCCGGGTCGCGGTCGGTGACGGCGGACCGGTCGGTGAGCAGGTCGCGGCCGTCGTCGATGCCATCGCCGTCGCTGTCGGCCTCGTCCGGATCGGTTCCGATCTTTCGCTCCTCGCGATCGCTCAGGCCGTCGCCGTCGCGGTCGGAGAGCAGCCCGTCGACCGGGAGCGAGAGGAGCACGCGGGTCCCCTCCTCGAGCTCCGGGAGCGCCGCGTGCTGCCGCGCGACCACCGACTCGACGCGCAGGCGGCTCCCCTCGATGCGGTTGTGCGGCGATCCGGCGACGACCTCGAACGGCGAGCGCACGCCGAGGCCGGTCGCAAGCGGCGGTCCCCAGGTGGCGCCGCCGTCGGCGGAGAGGAGGAGGGCGTAGTCGTCTCTCGACGAGCTCTCGAGCCCGTTCGGCAGGACCAGCACGAGGAGCTTTCCCCGATGCTCGAACCGCTCGACCGGAACGAGATCGTCGGGGAGCTGGAACGGGAGATCGAGAGCGTCGAGGTGGGACGGCGGAGTCTGCCAATCGGTGGACCGCCGTCCGCGCAGGATCCGGAGATCGGCTCCGGACGGGAGGGGGACCGGTGCGGGAGCGGAGACTTCCTGCGAGCCGGGAACCTGGCAGCGGAGCGGCGTCAGCCAGGGGCGTCCCGAAGCGAGCCGGTCGATCTCGGCCACGATCTCCTCGGCATTGCGCCGGAGGCCCTCTTCGAGGCGGTCGAGCTCGGCGATCACTGTCGCGGGCAGGCCGCCGAACGGCGCCAGCTCGAGCCGGGAGAGCTCGGGAGAGCCGAGATCGAGCCAGCGGCACGATTCGGCCAGGAAGTGGCCCGCCAGCTCCGGGTATCCGGTCGCCTCCGCCAGGCGCGCCTGGAGCCGGGGCCAGACCGCGGCGTCCGTCCGAGGTGCCGCCTCTCGCACACCGATCTGCTCGACGAAGTGCTCGAACGGATCGCCATCGCCGATCGGCTCGAGGTGCGTGGCACCGGAGGCGGAGAGGAAGCGGGCGAGGGTTTGGCGATGGTAGCGTTCCGGCCGGTCGGATTCGGGCGCCGGCTCGAGGCCCGGCAGCGAGGAGAGGAGGCGAACGGCCGTCTCCGTGTCGCCGATGCCGCCGCGGAGCGCGTAGGCCGCGGCGAGGTCGAGCCGGAGGTCGCGAGGCTCGACCCGGAGAGGAGGCCCCGGGACGGCGAGTTCGATCGTGCCGACCGCCGCACCGCCGGCAAGGACGATCGCGCGCAGCCGCTCCGGGGCGCTCTCGAGCTCGGCGAGAGCGTCATGCACCAGGCCGAGCACCAGCAGCCCCGCCACGCGCTCCTGGAGGAGCCAGGCGTCGAGAGCGGTGCGGCGGGGAGACGGGCTGTCGTCCCGGGGCGCCGGCAGCACCTCGGCCGCGGCCCGGAGGAGGGTGACGCCGAGCCGGCGGCCGTGGAGATCCTCGGCGAGCGCCGCCAGGGCCTCGGGATCGTTCGGATCGGCGGCGAGCACGAGGGCGACGAGGGCAGGGCGGAAGCGGTCCCCTTCCTGGTTCACGACCGCCTCCCAGAGGCCGGGCGGCGCCTCGGTCGCGAGCATCTCCCGCGCGTACCGGCCGGCGCGCTCGTCGACCAGGGTGCGGACCTCGTCGGCCGCGTAGCTCCACCCGGCACGTTCGATCCAGCGAGCGAAGAAGACGAGCCGCGCCGTCGCCACCGCGGAATCGTCCCCCGCCCCCGCGAGAGCCGCGTTTCGTAGCAGCGCCTCAACCGCGTCGAGCGCCGCCGCCACCTCCGCCGCGCCGGGCCGCGGTTCCTCCCCGTGCAGCGCCTCGTGGTGTACGTCCTCCACCACATCGGAGAGCCGCTCGAGCTCGGCGACGAGGTCGTCGGATGCCTCCGCACCGGCCCGAGGGCCGAAGGTGAGCCCGCAGAGGAGGACGACGACGATCGAGAGCGGCCGAGAGCGGAGCATGCGAAGGGGACAGAGCAACCGCCGTTCCAGGCGCCAGCCCCTGCGAAACGGCCGTTCTCGCGCGCAATGGCGCCCCGGGCTCCGAGATCTCGGACCACCGGCGTCCGGAAAAATGGACGCACTGGACCGCGACCGCAACGGCTTCGAGATTCAGGCAACGACGAAGAGTGTCAGAACTTGAATGCGTCCTCGTGCGTGATTCGCCATGCACCGCTCGCCCCCGACCGTTCCAGCAGGTATCGCATGGTCGGCGTGATCGAGAAGGCGCCGGGATAGCGTGCTCGAAGCAAGACGAGCGCGCGCGAACCAAAGCGATCGAACGCGAGGACGTTCACCTCGAGCACCGGACCTGGTGCTCCGTCCGGACGACGGTCGACCACCACGACTCAGTCGCTCGCCCAGAGGGCCTCGAGCGGCATGCCTGCGCCGAGGACGAGCCGCGTGCGGATGTGCGTCTCGGCCGCATCGGCGGCCGGGTGGAGCGGACCCGGATCGCCGGCGAGGAGTGCGTGCCGCACCGCAAGAGCGAGGATCGATTCGGTGTCCGGGTCCGTGTCGGTGGCGGCGTCCGTCATATCCGTCAGCAGGTCGTGCCCGTCGTCGATACCGTCGCCGTCGCTGTCGGCGACATCGGGATCGGTCCCGCTCTCGCGCTCCTCCCGGTCGCTGAGGCCGTCCCCGTCGCGGTCCGAGTGCCCGCCGCCGCGGTACGAAGAAAGCGCTTGCATCCCCGTTTCGAAGTCCGGCTTCGAGCCGGGAACCCGGCACCGGATCGGTGTCAGCCAGGACTGATCGGGACGGAGTCGTTCGGTCTCTGCATCGATCTCCTCGGCCTCGCGCCGCAGGCTCGCCTGGAGGAGATCGAGCTCAGCGAGTACCGCGGCGGGCAAGCCGCCAAACGGCGCCAGCTCGCGACAGGCGGGCCAGGGGTCGGAGGAGCCGGGCAGGTTCCAGCGGCTGTGGAGCCAGCGGCACGCGCCGGCGAGGAAGTGGGGGGACAGCTCCGGATATCCGGCCGCCTCCGCCAGGCGCGCCTGGAGCCGGAGCCAGGCGGCGAGGGCGGTGCGGCGTGGTTCCGAGGGATCTGCACGTTGAAGAGGCCAGGCGCGAGACGCGGTCCGGAGGAGGGCGACCGCCAGCCGGCGGTCGCGGAAGTCCTGAGCTAGCGCCGCCAGAGCCTCCGCATCGTTCGGATCAGAGGCGAGCGCGACAGCCGCGAGAGCAGGGCGGAAAGGGACGTCCACCTCCCGCACGACCGCTTCCCAGACTCCTGGCGGCGGCTCGGCCGCGCGTAGGTCCGCGACCAGTTCCCGCGCGTACCGGCCGGCGCGTTCGTCGAGCAAGGAAGGGATCTCGTCTCTCCCGAAGCCCCACCCGCCCCGCGCGATCCATCGGGCGAAGAATGTGAGGCGTTCCCGGACGATCGCGGGATCGTCCTCAGCGCCCGGCCGCTCCATGTGCCGAATCGCTGCCTCGACTGCATCGATCGCCGCGGCAAGCTGTGCCGCCTGTCGATCCCGGTCGAGCATCACCGCCGCTTCGTGCACAGCCGATCCATACAGATCCTCCGCGATGTCCTGGAGGCGCTCGATCTCGGCGCGTTGATCACTTCGAGCCTCGGCTCCCACCGAGGCCGTGAGCACGAGTGACAAGAGCGGCGCAAGGACGATCGGGATCGGCGATCGGGAGCGGGACATACCGAAGGCGAGAGCGGCGCCTGTACCAAGAGAGGGCTGGGCGCCCGAAAATCGAGCGGTCTGCGCGGTCGACCGGGAACTCGGATTTGAGATCTTATAGCAAGGTATCAGGGAAGCGAATGCCCCGGCTCCATCACTCCCCCAGGAAGTACGCCAGCTCCTCCAGGTTGATCCGGAGATCCACGTCTTTCAGCGGCACCTCCGGCACGGGCCGGATACGGGTGGGGGAGAAATTGATGACGCCGCGGATGCCGGCGGCGACGAGCGCGTCGTAGCGCTCTTGGGCCGAGGGGGCGGGGACGCAGAGGGCGCCGATCTCGACCGCCTTCTCCTCGACGATGCGGGGGAGGTCCGAAGCGGGCTCGACCACCACGTCGCCCACGCGGCGGCCGATCTTCTCCGGGTCGCGGTCGACGCCGGCGACGACGCGGAAGGCGCCCGAGTTGAAGCCGAGGTACTGCGCGAGGGCGCTCCCCAGGTTCCCCATGCCGACGATCACCAGACGGTGGAGGCGATCGAGCCCCAGCAGCTCCGAAAGGCGCTGGACGAGCGGGTCGACCTCGTAGCCGACGCCCCGGATGCCGAACTCCCCGAACTGCGCCAGGTCCTTGCGGATCTGGGTGGCGGAGAGGTGGAAGCGACCCGCCAGGTCTTTCGACGAGATGCGCGTCACCTCCTCCTCCTGGAGGCGGCGCAGACAGCGCAGGTAGAACGAGAGGCGGTTGAGGGTGAGCGGGGAGACCGGCACGGCGGTACGGAGCGGGTCTCCGATGCCCCTAGAGTAGGTCCAGCAGGAGGCCGGGCACGATCCCCAGGATCAGCGTCCCGAGGGCCGCGAGGACCGCCGCGGCGGTGCCCCAGCCGTCGATCCGCACCCCGGCCGGGGCTCCATCGGGTACCGAAGCCTCCTCCTTCATGTAGAGGTGGTAGACCACCCGCAGGTAGTAGTAGACGCCGACCACCGACGTGGCGACGCCGACCAGCGCCAGCCAGGTCTGGCCGTGCTGGACCGCGTGGAAGAAGACGAAGTACTTGCCCAGGAAGCCGAGGGTCGGCGGGATGCCGCCGAGCGACAGCATGCAGACGGTGAGCGCGAGGCCGAGGAGCGGGTACCGGTAGCCGCGGCCCGACAGCTCGGAGATCAGGTGCTGCTCGCCCGGGCGGGTGTAGAGGAGGCTGACGACCGCGAAGGCGCCGGCGTTCATCAGCGCGTAGGCGGCGAGGTAGACGAGCACCGCCGTCCAGGTCTCGCCGACACCGCCGCCGGCCGCGGCGCCCGACGGCGTTCCCGCCAGATCGAGCCCGGCGAGCGGGATGAGGAGGTAGCCCATGTGCCCGACGCCGGAGTAGGCGAGCATCCGCTTGATGTCGTCCTGTACCAGCGCCAGCAGGTTGCCGAGCACCATCGAGAGCACCGCGAGCGTCGCGATCACCGCCGGCCAGTGCGTGCCGAGGGCGTCCGGGAAGACGGTGGCGAGGATCCGGATCATGACGAACGCGCTCGCCGCCTTGGGCGCCACCGACAGGAAGGCGACGAACGGCGACGGCGCCCCCTGGTAGGTGTCGGGCGACCAGGCGTGGAACGGCGCGATCGCCATCTTGAAGCCGAACCCGGCGATCAGCAGGAGCACGCCGATCGCGCCCATCCAGGGCTCGATCGCCCCCGGACCGGTGCCGGTCGCGAAGGCCGCTCCGATGCCCTCGAAGTAGGTCGAGCCGGTGGCGCCGTAGAGGAGGGCCACGCCGTAGAGCACGAACGCGCTCGCGAAGGCACCCATCAGGAAGTACTTGATCGCCGCCTCGGAGCCGACCACGGTCTTGCGGTCGTAGGCGGCGAGGGCGTAGAGGCAGAGCGACAGCAGCTCCAGGCTGACGAAGACGGTCAGCAGCTCGGTCGATCGGAGCATCAGGAGCATGCCGGCGGTGCACCAGAGGAAGAGGGCGTGGTACTCGCCGCCCAGGATGCCCTCGCGCTTCAGATAGCTCTGCGAGGCGAGCAGGGCGAGCGCCGCCGAGACCAGCACGATCAGCGAGCCGACGGCGGTCGTCCGGTCGGCGGTCAGGAGGCCCTCCCAGGAGGCGCCGACCGGAAGCTCCCAGGCCAGCCAGCCGGCAGCGGCGACGGCGACGACAGCGAGGCCGGTGAAGGCGGAGCGCAGGCGCGGGGCGAACGCCTCGAGGAGCAGGATCAGCGAGCCGGCGATCGCGAGCAGCAGCTCGGGCGCGACGGCGGCGACCTCGGCCGCGCCGGCCCCGCCGATGGGACCAAGGGAGCCGATGGGATCGGTCGGGTTCATCGGATCACCTCCGCGACGGCGGCCACCGCGGGCAGCGCCGGCTCCTCGGGCACGATCTCGTCACCCGGCGCTCCGGGCACCGCCGGCAGGGTCGGCACGGCCGGTGCGGGCACCGCGGCGCGCGCCACGTAGCGGTTCAGGGTCTCCTCCAGGGCGGGACGGCTCGGCTCGAGGAAGGCGGCCGGCGCGACGCCGATCCAGAGCATGAAGACGGCGAGCGGCACGAGCGCGACGACCTCGCGCGCGGTGAGATCGGTCACCGTCGCGTTCGCCGGATCGCGCACCGGCCCCCAGATCGTCTCCGCCACCATCTTCAGCAGGTAGACGGCCGCCAGCACCACGCCGAAGGTGGCGAGGATCACCGGCCAGCCGAGGGTACGGAAGCTGCCGACCAGGATCAGGAACTCGCCCACGAACCCGTTGAGCGCCGGCAGGCCGACCGAGGCGAGGGCCGAGAAGACGAGGAAGAAGGCGAAGACCGGCATCGCCTTGGCGAGCCCCCCTAAGTCCTTGAACTTCTTCGAGTGCCGGCGCTCGTAGATCATGCCGACCAGGAGGAAGAGGGCGCCGGTCGAGAGGCCGTGGTTGACCATCTGGATGAGCGCGCCCTGCCAGGCGACGAGGTCGATCGCGAGCAGCCCGAGCATCACGAAGCCGAGGTGGGCGACCGACGAGTAGGCGACCAGCTTCTTCATGTCGTCCTGCACCCAGGCGACGAGCGCGCCGTAGAGGATGCCGACCACCGCCAGGGTCACGAGCACCGGCTTGGCCGCCTCGGCCGCGTGCGGGAAGAGCGGCAGCGCGAAGCG
>CAZLLV010000317.1:0-15311 GCA_964560325.1 uncultured Thermoanaerobaculia bacterium
GGAGGAGCCGTCGGGGCCGACGCCGGACGAGATCCAGGCCCAGATCGACGCGATGTTCGAGGAGAAGGCGCGGTCGATGGAGGAGAACCTCAAGTCGGAGTACGACGACCGGATCGCCCAGATGCAGCGCCAGCTCGAAGACGCCCAGGCGGCCTCCGCCGAGCGGGCGCGCCGGCTGGAGGAGGAGCGCGCCGCGCGCGATGCCGCGGCCCAGCGCCAGGCCGAGTCGGAGGCCGAGGATTCGCAGGCGGTGCCCGCCAACCAGACCGACGGCTCGGCCGCCGTTCCGAAGCCCGCCGCCACCCAGCCGGCTCCGGTGCCGGAACCCGAGCCGCAGCCGGTCGTGCCGGAGCCGGAGCCCGAGCCGGTCGAGCCGCAGGTCAAGCGAGGCGAGCTGGTGTCGATGGGCCCCGGGGTGATGGCGCCGCGGCTGGTGCGGCGCGCGACGCCGGAGTTCCCGCCGCTCGCCGCGCGCCTGAACAAGGAGGCGTCGGTCGAGGTGCGGCTCCTGGTCGACGAGAACGGCAAGGTGCTGGAGGCGGAGGTCCAGGGCCGCAAGTCGGGCTTCGGCTTCGACGAGGAGGCGCTGAAGGCGGCCCGCGCGTCGACCTTCCAGCCGGCCACCAAGTTCGAGGTGCCGGTGAAGATGTGGACGACGATGCGCTTCGCCTTCCGGAAATAGGACAGGCGGGGGGCTGGACGTGAAAAGGCCCGGCCGGGGGAACCCCTCGGCCGGGCCTTTTCTTTTCCGCGCGGGGCGGACCGATTACAGGTCGGCCGCCTTGATGCTGGCGGTGAGCTGCTGCACGACCGGCTTCATCACCTTGTCGAACATCCGCTCGTCGTTGTCGACGCCGCCGCCGATGCCGCCGACGTGCACGCGCACGTTCGACTCCTCGCCGCGCGCCTCGTCGGCCCAGACGATCTCACCGGTCTCGGCGTCGATGATGCGGGCGTTGGCCGCCGCGACGAAAGTCTTCTTGCCGGCCCTGACGCTCGGCAGGCCGAGGCGGCTGCCGCCGCCGCCGCTGACGTCGGTCGAACCGTACTCGGTGACCGAGCCGACCAGGAAGTACTCGACCCCCAGGAGCTGACCGGCCTGGACGGCGGTGGCCGGGTTCACGTCGCCGGAGAGCGACAGGTTCTTCTCCTGCATCAGCGCGTCGAGCCGCTCGCGGTCGATGACGCGGAACTTGGCGCTCTTGACCAGCTCGGTGACGAACACGTCCTGCATCGCCGAGGCGCCTCGATCCGACCACCAGTGCCAACCGGAGTTGGCCTTGTTCTCGAACTCGAGCACCGCGATGCGCGGCTTGTCCTGGGCGGAGGCCAGCGGCGCGAACGCCACGAGGGCGAGCACGGCGCACAGGCTGATTGTTACGAATCGCTTCATGGGTTCCCTACCTCCAGCTACTTGTGAATCTGTCATTGCTCGGCACCATTCTAGCCCGATCGAGCCGTCGAGGCCGGGCGGAGCGCTCCCCGTCACAACAACGTCTCCGATGGCGAAAATCCCCGTGCCGATCAATCGTCGATGCCGAGGTCGAGGCGCCGCTGGGCTTCGGACAGATCCTGGGCGTCGACCGCGCAGATCGCCGCCACGTTGACGATGTCGGCCACGTCGACGCCGCGCTGGAGGACGTGCACCGGCTTGCGCATCCCGAGCAGGATCGGCCCGATCGCTTCGGCCTCGCCCAGGCGCCAGATCAGCTTGTAGGCGATGTTCGCGGAGTCGAGGTCGGGGAAGATCAGCACGTTCGCCGGCCCGGAGAGGCCGGACCAGGGGTAGGCCTCGTCCAGGACCGACTGGAGCACCGCCGTGTCCGCCTGCATCTCGCCGTCGACCTCGAGCGTCGGCTCGCGCTCCTTGACCAGGCGGGTCGCCTCGCGCATCTTGCGCGCCTCGGGGTGGGCGTTCGAGCCGAAGTTCGAGAACGACAGCATGGCGACGCGAGGCTCGACCGAGAAGCGCCGGGCGAAGGCGGCGGTGAGGACGGCGATCTCGGCCAGGTCCTCGGCGCCCGGCGTGATGTTGACCGTCGTGTCGGCGAGGAAGAAGACCCGCTCCTCGAGGATCAGCATGTAGGCGCCGGAGACCCGGCGCACCCCGTCCCGGGTGCCGACGATCTGGAGCGCCGGCCGGATCGTGTCGGCGTAGTACTGGGTGAGGCCGGAGACCAGGCCGTCGGCGTGGCCGAAGCGGACCATCATCGCGCCGAAGTAGTTTCGGCGGAGGCGCAGGATCTTCTCGGCGTCCTCGGAGGTCACCCCGTCCCGGCGGCGTAGCCGGTGGTACTCGCGGGCGTACTCGTCCAGATGCTCGCACGTCTCGTTGTGGACGATCGTCACCTCGTCCTCGGGCAGGTCGAGCTCGGCCAGGCGCTCGGCGATCTTCTCGCGCCGGGCGAGGAGCACCGGGCGGGCGATCCCCTCCTCGACCAGCACCTTGGCGGCGCGCAGGATCTTGTCGTGCTCCCCCTCGGGGAAGACGATCCGCGTGCGCCGGCGCTTCGCCTGCTGCTTGAGCTCGTGCATCAGCTCCAGCCGGCGCGAGATGATCGCCCGCAGCCGCCCCTGGTAGACGTCGAAGTCCTCGATCGGCACGCGCGCGACGCCGGTCTCCATCGCCGCCCGGGCGACCGCCGGCGGCACCCGCAGGAGCACCCGGTGGTCCATCGGCTTGGGGATCAGGTACTCGGGGCCGAAGCGCAGGCCGTCGAGGCCGTAGGCGCGCAGCACCGCGTCCGGTACGTCCTCGCGCGCGAGCTGCGCCAGGGCGTGGACGGCGGCGAGCTTCATCTCGTCGTTGATGTCGGTCGCCCGCACGTCGAGGGCGCCGCGGAAGATGAACGGGAAGCCGAGGACGTTGTTGACCTGGTTCGGGTCGTCGGAGCGGCCGGTCGCCATGATCACGTCGTCGCGCGCCGCCATCGCTTCCTCGTAGCCGATCTCCGGGTCGGGGTTCGCCATCGCGAAGACGATCGGCCGGTCGGCCATCGCGCGCAGCATGTCGCCGCTCACGATGCCGCCGACCGAGAGGCCGATCAGCACGTCGGCGCCGTCGAGGGCCTCGGCGAGAGTCCGCGCGTCGGTGTCGGCGGCGTACTCCTCCTTCATCGGGTCCATGTATTCGGTGCGGCCGCGATAGACGACGCCTTTCGAGTCGCAGAGGACGACGTTGCGCGGGTCGAGGCCGAGCTGCTCGTAGAGCTTCAGGCAGCCGATCGCGGCGGCGCCGGCGCCGGAGAAGACGACCTTCACCTTGCCGATCTTCTTCTTCGCGACCTCGAGGGCGTTCAGGAGCGCGGCGCCGGAGATGATGGCGGTGCCGTGCTGGTCGTCGTGGAAGACCGGAATGCCCATCTCGGCCTTGAGCCGGCGCTCGATCTCGAAGCACTCCGGTGCCTTGATGTCTTCGAGGTTGATGCCGCCGAAGGTCGGCTCGAGCGCCTTGACGAGGCGGATCAGCTCTTCGGTGTCGTGGCAGTCGACTTCGAGGTCGAAGACGTCGATGTCGGCGAAGCGCTTGAAGAGGACGCCCTTGCCCTCCATGACCGGCTTGCCGGCGAGGGCGCCGATGTTGCCGAGGCCGAGGACGGCGGTGCCGTTCGAGATGACGGCGACGAGGTTGCCGCGGGCGGTGTATTCGAAGGAGGCGAGGGGGTCGTCGGCGATCGCCTTGCAGGGCTCGGCGACGCCCGGTGTGTAGGCGAGGGAGAGGTCTTGCTGGGTGGCGGTCGGCTTGGTGGGGACGACCTCGATCTTCCCCTTGCGCCCCTCGGAATGGTAGTCGAGCGCCTCCTGTCGTCTGTCGCGTGGCATGGGGGCAGTTTACAGGGGGGATGGAAAGGGGGGCGAGATCGACCGGGTCCGGCCGGCCCCTTCAGGTTCGGTGGTGAAGCCTCTCTCTTTCCTCCCACTTCCACCGGCGTCGAGGGTCGGGCCGGGGGTGCTCGCGCCGGAGCGCGGTTGAGCGAGGAGCCAGCACGCAAGACCGGAGTGCACGCCGAGTGCCCTCCGAAGCGAACCCAGGCGAGGCCTACGGCGGAAGGGTTCACAGCCGAGCCGTGCCGGAGGCGCGAGCACCCCCGGACCGACCCGCATCGCAGGCACCCCCGCCCCGACCACCACGCGCCCCCGACGGTCGCTCACCCTCACTCGGCGGCTGCGCCGGCGGCCGCTCCCACTGCGCCCTCCGGCGCTCCCAGGCTGTCGAGGTACCCCTCGGTGTTCCCGAGGTAGTGGAGCTGGCCGTACTCGAGCTTCGCGATGCGGTCCGCCACGTGGTAATAGCGGTCGTCGTGACTGATCACGACCACCGTCTTCCCGCGCTGCCTGAGCTCGGGCAGGAGCTCGAGGTAGAAGATCTCCTTGAAGTACGGATCCTGATCCGCCGCCCACTCGTCGAAGAGATAGATCGGCCGGTCCTCCAGGTACGCCGTGAGCAGGGCCAGGCGCTTGCGCTGCCCCTGCGACAGCTCCAGGGTGGACAGCACGCCGTCCTCGACCTCGACCTTGTGGGCGATCTGTAGCTTGGCGAGGTACTCGCGGGCATGGCGGTCGAGCTCGGGATCGTGGTCCAGCCCGAGCAACGTGTCGAAGAGGAAGAAGTCGGAGAACACCGCGGAGAAGCGCTCGCGGTACGTGGCCCACTCCTTCTCGCCGCCCCCAACCCGCCGGCCGTCGACGAAGATCTCTCCGCCCTCCGGCGGGTAGAGGCCGAGGAGCATCTTGGCGAGGGTGGTCTTGCCGCTCCCGTTGCCGCCGACGATGAACAGGATCTCCCCCGGCTGCAGCTCGAGGTCGATGGGGCCCAGGACGAACTCGCGGTCCTCCTCCTCGCGGTGGTAGCTGTGGGTCACCTGGCGAAGCTGCAGGCTGCGCCATTCCGGCTCGAGCCCCTCCTCCACTTCGATCGCCGCGTCCGAGGACGGAGCGTCGAGCTGGACTCCGAGCTCCCCGACTCGCTCGATCGCGATGTTCGCCCGGCTGATACCCGGCATCATCTGGAGCATGACGTCCACCGGCGAGCGCATGTAGAGGATCACCAGCACGGTCCCGGTCAACGTCTCGAGCGAGATGTCGTCGAGGATCCGGAACATGACGAACACCACGGCGATCAGGACGAAAGAGAGGATCATCCCCCAGCTATTGGCGCCGGCGTGGATGACCTGCCCCTTCAGGTGCGATTTCTGGATGTAGAGGGTGCTGTCCACCATGTGCTCGTGGAAGGTCCGACGCCGGGCGGCGTGCAGCTTGAGCTCCTTGGTGCCATCGGTCAGGCCACGGAAGAGCGCGAGCAGGCGATCGGCGCCCTCCCGCGCCGTGCGGAAGTGGGGAATGGATCCGTTCATGGCCCAGCGGTAGGTGACGACGCCCACGATCAGAAACACCATCACCACGGCCAGCATCTCGAGCGACAGCACCGCCAGGTAGACCAGACAGGCCACGATCACGGCGACGTGCATGAACAGCAACGGCAACGCCGTCAGGATCTCTCGGATGGTGGCGGAGTCCTCGGTCAGCGCCACCAGCAGGCGCGACGGCCCCAGCCCCTCGAGCCGTCGCAGGGGCGAGGCGAGGATCCTGCGGGTGAGCTCCATCCGGAGGTCGAGCATGGTGAGCTGCGTCAGGTGGACCACCAGCACCTGGGAGACGAAGCGCGCCAGGGGCATGAGCACGCAGAGCCCCAGAAAGGCCCAGATCAGGCCGTCGGTCAGGTTTTCGGCGTTGCTCACCCCGCGGGTGATGAGGACGAGCAACCCGGCGCTCGCCGCGCCGCTCAGCACTCCCGCGAGCACGACCAGGCCGACAAGGATCCGAGGCGAGAACCCGGGCTTCCCCTGCGTGTGCCGCAAGAGGAACTTGACCATCCCGAAGAGCTCACCCATGGCTTCGGCAGCTAGGTGCGCCCGGCTTCGAGAACCAGGACCGGCCCCGGCCTACGTCCCCTCGGCCGCGGGCGGCTCATTCGTAGCGTAGCGCCGCCACCGGGTCGATGCGGGTGGCGCGCAGGGCCGGAAGGTAGCTCGCCAGAGCGGCCAGAAGACAGAGGGCGAGGGCGCTCCAGAGGTAGGTCGAGACATCCGTGGCACTGATCCCGTAGAGAAAGCTCTCGAGCACGCGCACGGCGGCGGCGGCGGCGAGCAGGCCGATCACCAGTCCCAATCCCGCGAGGCCCAGAACCTGCCGGGCCACCAGGCGGACGATGTCGCCGCGGAGAGCCCCCATGGCGAGCCGCACTCCGAACTCCTGGGTCCGCTGGGCCACGGAGTACGCCAGGACTCCATACACCCCCGCCACCGCCAGGATCAGCGCCGCCACGGCGAAGAGCCCCAGGAGGAGCGCGTTCAGCGCGTGATCCGAGATCGACGCCGCCACGTACTCTTCCATCCCCGAGAGGTCGAGGACCGGCAGGTCCGGCTCGAGCTCGTGCACCACGGCACGCACCGCCGGGGTCAGCGTCTCCGGATCGGTCGAAGCGCGGAGGACGAACGAGACGGCACCGAACGGGTACTGGGCGTAGGGTACGTAGAGCTGATCGCTGCCTTCGGCGGCGAGCCCCTGGTGCCTGACGTGCCCCACGACCCCGACCACCGTCCTCCAGTCCTCGGAGCCGTCGAACCGCAGCAGAGCGAGACGCCGGCCGATCGGGCTCTCGCCACCCGGAAAGAGTCGCTCCGCCAGCTCGCGGTCCAGGACCACCGCACCGGCGGCGGCGGGATCGTCCGTAGCCAGGAACCCCCGCCCCTCGAGGATCGGAATGTCCATCGTCTCGAAGTAGCCGGGCGCCGCCATTCTCCAGCCGGTGACCGGGTTGCCCTCCTCGGGCCTCACCGCGCGTCCCTCCACCAGGATCTCCCCCGCGGTGTCCAGCGGGCCGAGGGGCAGGTGGGAGATGGCGCTCGCCGCCGTGACCCCCGGAAGGCTCTCCAGCCGCTCCACCAGTCGCTCCACGAGCCGGGTCCGCCGCGCCTCGTCCGGGTACCGTGCCGGGGCCAGGAAGAGCCCGAAGGTGAGGACGTCCTCGGTGTGGAATCCGGGGTCGATCCCCCGGAGACCGCGGTAGCTCTGGATCAGGAGGGCTGCCCCGATGAGCACGACCAGGGCGACCGCGACCTCCGCCACCACCAGTCCCGCCCGCACGCGCCCCCCCTTGGAGCCGGCGGCCGAGGTCTTGCCTCCTTCCTTCAGCGTGCCGGCCACGGACGTGGAGAGGGAGCGCGCCAGTGGAACGAGACCGAAGGCGACCGCCGTCAGCAGGGCGATTCCGAGGCTGAAGCCGACCACGGCGAAGTCGAGGCTCGCCTCCTCCAGACGCGGCACCCGAGACGGATTGACCGCCACCACCAGCTTGGGGATCCACGCCGCCAGCAGGAGCCCCGCTCCGGCACCGGCCAGGGAGAGCAAGAGGCCCTCGGCCAGAAACTGCCGGGCCAGGCGCCAGGGCTTCGCGCCCAGAGCGCTCCGGATCGCCACCTCCTTCTCCCGGACGGTGGCCCGGGCCAGGAGGAGGTTTGCGACGTTGGCGCAGGCGATCAGGAGCACCAGCACCACGGCGCCCAGCAGCGCGAGGAGGGCCGGACGCGAGGAGCCCACCAGGTCGTCTTGTGCCTGGACCACGCGCAGCTCCCAGCCGCTCTCCTCCGGGTACTCGACCGGGTACTCCTCGCGCAGACGGTCCGCCAGCCGATCCATGTCGCCCTGCGCCTGCTCGAGGGAGACGCCGTCGGCGATCCGCGCCACCAGGTTGAGCCCCCTGGCGTGTCGTGGAGGCAGGTGCCCGATGTCCGGGGCCAGGGGAAT
This sequence comes from uncultured Thermoanaerobaculia bacterium, assembly GCA_964560325.1. Classification (GTDB taxonomy): domain Bacteria; phylum Acidobacteriota; class Thermoanaerobaculia; order Multivoradales; family DATKCC01; genus CAZLLV01. Next base: position 7,807 of record CAZLLV010000317.1, read on the forward strand.
CCAGGCGTCGAAGTCGAAGGTGCCGAATCGGAAGTCCTCCGGCATCACGCCGATCACCGTGTACGGCTGGCCGTCGAACAGCGCCTTGGCCCCGATCACGCCGGAGTCGCCGTCGAAGCGCCTTCGCCACAGCTCGTGACTCAGCACCACCACGTCGTTCTTCCCGAGGACGTCCTCCTCCGGCGTGAAGGTGCGACCCAGCGCCGGACGCACGCCGAGCAGCGGAAAAAGCTCGGCCGAGGCCCGGGCTCCGACCAGTCGTTCCGGCTCCCCGGCGCCCATCAGGTTCAGGAAGCGAGGGATCACCGCCGCCACCTGGACGAAGGTCTCGTTGCGGTCGCGCACGTCGAGAAACTCGTGGCCCGAGACCAGGGCCTTCTCCAGTTCCTTGGCGGGAAAGTGGTTGTAGACCAGGACGACCTGCTCGGGGTCCTCGTAGGGCAACGGCCGCAGCAGCACCGCGTTCACGATGCTGAACATGGCGCTGTCGAGGCCGATCCCCAGCGCGAGGCAGAGGACGGCCACGGACGTGAAGGACCGGCTCCGGAGCAGGCTCCGCAGAGCCTGGCGTAGCTCCCGAATGAAGATTTCCATCAGATCGAAAGTCCCCGTCGGCGGCCTGGGTCTCGACCGCTTCCCTGAAGGTGCATGCCGGCCTGCACCTGTGACATTCCTCGCCGGGGCTCGTATTTCGTAACTAGAGAATTTTCACTACCTCTTGGAGCGCATGCGTCGTGTCCGCGAACTCCATCGAGCGTGCACTCAGGAGGGAAGGCCGACTGGGTCAGCGTGAATCGAGCCTCGGCAGCGGTGAGGCTCCCCGCCCCGATGCGGGAGCGGTTCGCGCGCCCGGTCGCCTCGCTTGAGATCCTCGAGTCCCTCACGAAACAAAAGGAGAAGCACAGATGAACCACTGGTTGCCGCAGTACCTCCCGACTCGGGCCTGGCGGGCCCTGGCGGTCCTCGGCCTCGCCGTGCTCCTGACCGGTCCGGCGCTCGCCGACGGCGGTGTCACCTACAGCGACGTCACGGACGACGTCGGCATCACCTTCGCCCGCACGCCCTCCCCGCGGTTCGAGACCAAGACAGAGATCACGTCGCGGGGCCCGATCCCGACCGCCGAGCTCCTGTTCGACGTCCGCTTCAACGAGTTCGCCCAGAAGGGCGAGGGCAACCCGGGCGCCGCGATCCTCGACTACGACCGGGACGGCGATCTCGACATCTACGTGACCAACGGCCCCGGCTCCGCCAACAGCCTGTTCTCGAACCAGCTGGTCGAGACCGGCCAGCTCTCGTTCGTAGACGTGGCGACGGCGGCCGGTGTCGACGCGACGGCCCAGGACAGCACCGGGGTCTGCTTCGGCGACATCGACAACGACGGGGACCACGACCTGTACGTGGTCGGCTCGGGCGACGACCCGCCGCACCCGCTCTACGGCCCCACGGGGACCACCAACCTCCTGTTCGAGAACGACGGGGACGGCACCTTCACCGACATCACCGCCTCGGCGGGTGTCGCGGGCAGCGGCCGCCACGGCATCGGCTGCTCCTTCGGTGACGTGGACAACGACGGCTATCTCGACGTGGTGGTGGCCAACACGTACGCCGACTGGAGCAACATGCGGGCGACGTTCATCACCGAGATCAACCCCGGCTACGAGCACAACTACCTGTTCCGGAACAACGGGGACAACACGTTCACCGACATCTCCGCGACCTCCGGGATCGAGGAGGTTTCCAACGTGCCCGACGCCGCCTTCACCTGGGCGATCGCCATGGTCGACCTGAACCAGGACGGCGCCATCGACATCCTGTCGGTGGACAACCAGGGTGGAACCGCGACCCAGGAGTCCGACGAGACCGGCTGGCCGCGGTACTTCCGCAACGACGGCAACGGCAACCTGCAGGACGTCACGCAGGCCGTCGGGCTGGACCACCAGGGTGGCTGGATGGGCAGCTCGTTCGGTGACCTGAACTGCGACGGCAACATGGACTTCTTCGTCACCAACCTGGGCAACTACCTGAACGCCGTCATGCCGTCCGACTGGTTCCTGCAGCAGTCCGACGGCACCTTCACCCGGCCCGGTCTCGGCCCCGCCATCGTCGCCGATCCCTTCGGCTGGGGCACGGCGATGTACGACTACGACAACGACGGCGACGCGGACATCCTCTACCACGGTGGCGTCGACGTGCTGAACCTCTTCGCCGCCGACAACCCGGGAGTCATCTTCCAGAACACCGGGAGCTGCACCGCCGAGATGGTCTGGGATTCCGCGGCGATCGAGACGGACCACCGCCCGCGGAGCGTCAACGGAGTCGCGACCGGTGACCTCGACGGCGACGGCTTCGTCGACGTGGTCACCGTGTCGAACCAGAACGTGGTCCCCCGCAACTTCTTCCCCATCACCGTCGTCACCGGCCCGAAGGGCGGTCCCTTCGATGCGGTCAGCCGCGTGGAGCTGGGGTACTTCGACCTCGGCGGCGACGGCCTGATGGACTGGCTGAACCCGACCTTCCAGCAGGGCGACGTGAAGGTCGAGCTCAACAGCGCCGACAACGGAAACAACTGGGTGGAGCTCAGCACCCTCGGCGGCAAGGACGTGATTCCGCAGGGCACGGTGAACCGTGACGGCATCGGTGCGGTCGTCCGCTTCACGCCGGACGGCGGAACGACCTCCCTGTACCCGGTCCTCGGAGGCTCGAGCTACACCTCGCAGCACGCCCTCGCCCTCGGCTTCGGCCTCGGCGCGGCGACGCAGGGGACGGCCGAGGTGCTGTGGCCGGGCGGGGCGAAGAACCGCCTCTACGGAGTCCAGGCCGGCGAGCGCCTGGTGCTGCCGGAGATCCCGTGCAGCTTCGACGCGGACTGGAAGAACTTCGGCCAGTACAACTCTTGCGTGATGCAGGCACTGAACGGCTACAAGAACGCCGGTCTCCTCACCAGCGCCGAGCGCAACCGCTTCCGGGACAGCGCCCACCAGGCTTACCACGACAGCCACTGAGCCAGGCTGGATCGCTGAACCTCTCGGGCCGGGTCCCCTTCGGGGGGCCCGGCCTTTTCTTCATGGGAGCCGAGGATGGCCCGCGGCCTGGGGGGAGCGGCCGCCCTCGACGCCTGCGTGCTCCAGGGCCTCGTCGAGCGCCTGCTGCAACCTCCGGGCGAGCACGGCGACGTGGGGCGGGAAGTGCATGCTGAGGTGGGCTCCCGGAACCGCCACGACCTGCAAGCCGCCCTGGAGCAGGGGCCGCCAACCGACGTCGGGGGGCTGAGTCCGTCCCGGCGGCAGCTCTTCCGCCCGGAAGAAGACCGCCCGTCCGGAGTGGGCAGGGGGTCGGTAGGCGCTCAACGCGCGGCCGTTCGCCCGCAGGACCCCGACCAGCCGCCGGAGCCGCTCGCGGTCGAGCCCCGGCGGGAGTGACCGGGAGGCGGCTCGCGCCCGTTCGAGGATCCAGTCCAGGCGCGACTCGTCGTCGAGTCGGGCCAGCTCCTCCTCGGGAACGTCGTCGGCACCCCCGGTCAGGAACCGCAAGAGGGACGCTTCGGCGGCGTGGCCGCTCCCGAGGTCGTTCTTCATCTCCGCGGGGTGGACCGTGTCCAGGAGGCCCAGGAACGCCACCTCGCGACCCCGCGCCTCCAGGAGCCGGGCCATCTGGTAGACCAGTACGCCGCCCATCGAGCTGCCGGCCAGGAGGTACGGCCCCTCCGGCCGAAGCGAGAGGATGGCGTTCACGTAGCCTTCCGCCATCTCCTCGACCGATTCGAGGGGCGGCTCCTCCCCGTCCAGGCCGCGCGCCTCCAGACCGTAGACCGGGAGCTCCGGGTCGAGGGCCGCCGCCAGGTGCCGGTAGAAGTAGACGTCCCCCGAGACCGGGTGGACCAGGAAGAGCGGCGGCAGATCCCCTCCTCGCCGCAAGCCGACCAGCCCGCGCGGCAGGACCGGGCCTTCGACCCGACCCGCCAGCCCGAGCTCCTCCGCCACCCGCCAGGCCACCGGCCCCAGGAAGTCCCGGTCGTAGCGGCTGCGCCAGCGATCGGCCACGGCCGGATCGATCCGCCGATGCTGGTGGAACTTCACGTCGCCCAGCATCCGGGACTCGGCGTGGAGTCCGTCGGTCATCCGCCCGGCCGGCTCGCCGTAGGGATCGGCCATCGCCGGTCGATACTCGATGCCGAGGAAGGAGCAGAGCTGCCGCAGCTCGCCTTCGGGGTCCCGAACCAGGGACTCGAAGTCCATCCGCCGGCGCCGCTCCTCCGGGACCCTCTCGAAGAAGCGCAGGACGTTCTGGTGACTCACGATCCACAGGAGCTCCGCAAGCTGGCGCGGAGCGAAGGAATCCTCCCAGCGGAAGAAGATCTCGTGGAGGCGGGCCTCCTCGAAGGAGGCGATCATGCCGTAAGGGTGGCGGACCAGGTGGACGTAGAGGGGCTCGTCGAACCACTCCTCCGCCGCCGCCAGGGCCTCCGGGTACCAGGCGTAGGTCGGCGTCTTGTCGACCAGCATCCGGCCGCCGATCCACTCCTGAAGGCGGGCATAGACCGCCGGTGTCGTGGCCCCGCCCGCGGTCAGCTCGTCGAGCAGCCCCTCCGCCTCCGCGGCCTCGCAGCCACGGGCTTCCATGACCGCCCGGGTGAGGCCCTCGAGGCGGAAGCGGTCGCGGCCGGAGAAGGCCTCCCGCCGTTCCGCCAGGCCGGCGTAGGGGAGGAGATCGAGCTCCGGGGGCGCGAAGAGCCCCGGGTGGCCGGCGAGCATCACGCGGAGCAGCGTGGTCCCGGAGCGCGGGGGACCCAGGATGAACACCGCCCGTGGGTTCTTGCGCCCGCCGGCGCGCGGGAGGGTCCGGGACGGGATGCCCCGCCGGAGCGCCGCCACCATCGAGTCGTCCACGGGCGCCGCCGCCGACTCCGCCTCGCTCCCTTCCAGCCCACCATGGGCGCCCTCTCCCAGGATCCGGACCACCGACCGGGGGTATACGCGGGCGAGGTAGTCGGCCAGGCGCGCCACCGTCGGGTGGTCGAAGAGCGCGACCACGTGGACGATCTCCCCCAGGCGGCGCTGGAGCTGGTTGACGAACACCGCCCCGACCAGCGAATTGCCTCCCAGCGCGAAGAAGTCCTGGTGCACGCCGACGGTGTCGATCTCCAGGAGCGAGCGCCAGGAGGAGACGAGAAGCTCCTCGAGCGGCGTCCGGGGCGCGACGGCCTCGCCCGCCTCGCCGGCCGCCGGCGGCGCCGGTCCCCCGGGCTCCGGCAGGCGCTTCCGGTCCACCTTGCCGCTCGGGTTGAGGGGCAACGCGTCCAGGGCGACGAAAGCGGACGGGACCATGTACTCGGGGAGGAGGGCCGCCAGGGCGGCCTTCAGCTCCGCCACCTCCAGGGCGTTCCCCGCGGAGACCACGTAGGCCACCAACCGGGGCTCTCCCCGGGCGTCCGGGCGCGCCACCACCACCGCCTCTCGGATCGCAGGCAGGGTCGCGAGAGCGGACTCGATCTCGCCCAGCTCGATCCGGAAGCCGCGCAGCTTGACCTGGTGGTCGGTACGGCCGAGGAACTCCAACGAGCCTCCGGACAGGAAACGAGCCAGGTCGCCGGTGCGGTAGAGACGCGCGCCGGGCCGCTCCCCCCGGGGCTCCGGAACGAAACGCTCGGCGGTGAGGGCAGGCCGTCGGTGATAGCCGCGGGCGAGCTGGACCCCGCCCAGGAAGAGCTCGCCCGCGACTCCCACGGCGACCCGCCGCAGGTCCCGGCCGAGCACGTGCACGCCGGTGTTCGCCACCGGGCGGCCGATCGGCACCGAGGCGCCTTCACTCGGCGAGGTGGCGTGGTAGGTGACGTCGATCGCCGCCTCGGTGGGGCCGTAGAGGTTGTGGAGGGGCGTCGGGAGGGCGCGGTAGAACCGCCGGACCAGCGCGCCGGGCAGAGCCTCGCCACTGGCGATCACCCGCCGCAACGAGAGGCACTCCCCGACGCCCGGAGCTCCCAAGAAGACCTGGAGCATGGACGGCACGAAGTGCAGGGTGGTGATGCGCTCCGAACGGATGGTCTCCACCAGGTAGGCCGGGTCCTGGTGACCGCCGGGGCGGGCCATCACCAGGGTGGCGCCGGTGATCAGCGGCCAGAACAGCTCCCAGACCGAGACGTCGAAGCTCACCGGTGTCTTCTGGAGCACCCGGTCCCCGCCTTCCAGACCGTAGGTCTCCTGCATCCAGAGCAGCCGGTTGACGATCGCGCGGTGGCTGTTGACCGCCCCCTTGGGCCTGCCGGTGGAGCCCGACGTGTAGATGGCGTAGGCCGCGCCGTCGGCATCCGCGGTCCGGCCGCGGGCTTCGGCCGGCGCCACCGGGTGCGGCCCGGCGAAGCTCGGCGCCGGCGCCCCCAGCGCCAGGACCTCCACTCCGTCGGGGGCGAGCTCGGCGACCTCCCGCCGCAGGTGGTCCTGTACGAGGACCACGGCCACGCCCGAGTCCGCCAGCATGAAGGCCCGCCGCTCCGCCGGGTACGAGGGGTCGACCGGCACGTACGCCGCTCCGGCCTCGAGGATCCCGACGAGACCCACCACGAGCTCCAACGAGCGCTCCATGGAGATCCCGACCAGCGCCTCCGGCCCCGCTCCCGCCCTCCGCAGCCGCTCCTCCACGCCGAGCGCGTGCCGGCAGAGGGCGCCATAGGTGAGGCTCCGCCCCTCGAACGTCACCGCCACCGCGTCGGGACACCGGGCGGCCCGGTCCCGGATCAGCTCCGGGAGCGTCGTCTCGGTGCGCCGCGTGCCGGTGTCGTTCCATTCCAGGAGCTGCTGCCGCTCCGCGGAGGACAGCCAGGGGAGCTGCGAGAGCGGAAGGTCCGGGTGTCGGAGCGCCTCGGCCAGGAGCCCCGTGAAGTGGCGCGCGAGGCGCTCGACGGTGGTGGCGTCGAAGAGATCGCGGTTGTACATCCAGATCGTCACCGCGTCGAGAAGCGGCCGGTCGCCGCCCGCGCCGGCACCGCCGCGCGTCACCGCCACGCTGAGATCGAACTTCGCCGTCGTGGCGCCGGTGAACCTGCCCTCGACCTCCAGCCCGGGAAGCTCGAGGCCCGCCTGCTCCCGCTCCACCGCCATGGTGAGGAGCACCTGGTAGATCGGCGATCGGGAGAGGTCCCGCTCCGGGTAGATCTCCTCCACGACCCGCTCGAACGGCAGCTCCTGGTGTGCGAAGGCGCCCAGGGTGGTGCGCCGGATCCGCGCCAGCAGGTCCCGAAAGGTCGGCTCCCCGCCCAGGCCCACCCGCAGCGCCACCGTGTTGATCAACAGGCCGATCAGACCTTCGGTCCGGGCCCGGCTCCGGTTGGCGACCGGGGTGCCGACGGCGAAGCCCTCCTGGCCGGACGCCCGGCCCAGGGCGGCGGTGTAGGCGGCCGTCAGCACCATGAACGGGGTCACCCCCTCGCTCCGCCGGAGCTCTGCCAGCTCGGCCTCGACGCCGGCGGGCAGCAGGGCGGTGCGTGTCCCCCCACGGAAGCTCTGGTGACG
>CAZLLV010000318.1:0-4996 GCA_964560325.1 uncultured Thermoanaerobaculia bacterium
GCAGCGCGTCGTGGCGGGCGCCGAGGTCGTCGAGCGCGCCGGCGAGCGCGGGCACCTCGATCCGCCCCTCGAGGTCGATCCACATCGGGATGTTGTAGGCCGCCGTGCCCGGGTCGAAGCGGTCGAGGATCCACTCCCGGAGCTGCGAGAACGAAACCGGGTAGGCGAGCGGAACGGGCTCGTGCGGCCGGGGAAGCGGCTCGAGCGCCGCGGCGGGCGGAGGTTTGCCGGCCGGCCGCGCCGCGGCCGCCGCGCGCTTCTTCTCCTGGAGCTTGGCGAGCAGCAGGGCGCGCTTCTTGGGCGACAGCTCGGCGATGCGGTCGGCGGTGCTCATCGGAGTCCTCGGTCGCGTCTCATTCGGATTGCAGGACGGTCTTCGGATCGACCTGGGCGGCGCGGCGGGCCGGCAGCCAGCTCGCGGTCACCGCCACCAGGAAGAGGGCGAGGGCGGCGCCGGCGTAGGCCAGAGGATCGAGCGCCTCGACGCCGTGGAGCCGGCTGGCGAGCCAGCGGGTGACGACCGCCGCGGCGACCGCGCCCGCGGCGACCCCGACCCCGGCGAGGAACATGCCGCGGCGGACGATCCCGCCGACCAGGGCGTCGCGCGGCGCGCCGAGGGCGAGGCGGAGGCCGATCTCCCGCCGCCGGGCGCCGACCGCGAAGGCGAGGAGGCCGTAGATCCCGACCGCCGCGAGGAGCAGCGCCAGCGCCGCGAAGAGCCCGAGCAGGACCGACAGGAAGCGGTCGGCCGCCGTCTGGTCCTCGAGGCGCCCCGCGAGCGAGCGCACGTCGTAGACGACCAGGTCGGGCGCCGTCTCGCGCACGACCCGCCGCAGCGCCGGCGCCAGCTCCTCGGGCGCGAGGTCGGTGCGGATCAGGAGGTTGGTGATCGCCGGGCTGCGCGCCACCCACTGCTCGTAGGCGATGTAGACGTCCGGGCCCGGGCCGGGCTCCCCCCGCAGGCCGCGGTGCTCGGCGTTCTCGACCACGCCCACGACCCGGTTCCAGGGGAAGTCGTACTCGGGCGGCGCGAACCGGATCCGGCGGCCGAGGGCCGCATCCTCGCTCCCCCAGTACTGGAGCGCCATCTCGCGGCTCACCACCACCGCCGGCTCGGTGTCCGCGTCGTCGTCGCGCGTGAAGCCGCGGCCGGCGACGACCGGGATGTCGAGCGTCTCGAAGAAGCCGGCGGTGACGTGGTGGCGTAGCGCGTAGCGGGTCTCGCCGGCGGGGGTCGGCTGCCCCTCGATCGCCAGGTCCATCGCGTTCCAGTCGTCGGACGGCATCCCCGGGCCGACGATCGCGGCCGACCGGACGCCGGGGAGCGCCTCCAGGTCGTCGATCAGACGCCGGGCGAGCCGGGCGGCCGGAGGATCCTCCGCCCACGCCTCACCCACCAGGTCGTAGCGCGCGGTGAGCACGTCGGCGGTCCGGTAGCCGAGGTCGCGATCGTGCAGGTTGCGGAAGCCCTGCACCGAGAGGGCGGCGCCGACGAAGAGGGCGAAGGCGAGCGCGACCTCGACCGTCACCAGGAGATCGCGGACGCGCGCCTTGCGGCCGGCCTCCGAGCCCCGCTCCCCTTCGCGCAGGAGGACCGCCAGGTCGGCGCGCGAGGCGGCGAGCGCCGGCGCCAGGCCGGAGGCGAGGCCGGCGGCGGCCGCCACGCCGAGCGTCACCGCCACCACGCCGAGCCCGACGCGGACGTCGACGAAGCTCTTCAGCTCATACCCCGAGAGGTCGAGGAGCGCGCGGCCGGCCCAGCCGGCGAGCAACAGGCCGAGCGCGCCGCCGGCGAGGGAGAGGAGCGCGCTCTCGGCGAGCAGGTGCCGCAGCACGTGGCGCCGCCGCGCTCCGAGGGCGGTGCGCACCGCCACGTCCCCCTGCCGCGCCATGCCGCGGACGAGCTGGAGGTTGGCGACGTTGACGCAGGCGATGGCGAGCACGAAGAGCGCGCCGGCGAGGAGGGTCCAGAGGACCGGCTCGAGGTCGCCGAACCAGGCCTCCGCGAGCGGCGTCAGGCGCACGCCGATGCCGTGGTTGGCACCGGCGTACTCGCGCTCGAGCCGGCGGGCCGCGCCGTCGAGCGCGAGCTCGGCCGCCGCCCTCTCGACGCCCGGCGCGAGGCGCGCGATCCCGCTCAACCAGCGTGCGCTCCGCTCCTCCAGGTAGAAGGGCGCTTCGAGGGTGACGGCCGTCGCCAGCGGCACGAACAGGTCCGCCTCGTCCGAGAGGCCGCGGAAGCCGCGGGGCGCGACGCCGATGACGGTGAACGGCAGCGTGTCGAGCACGAGCGCCTCGCCGATCGCCCCCGGATCGCCGCCGAAGCGCTGGCGCCAGAGCTCGTGGCCGAGCACGACCACGCGGTCGCCCGGCGGCCTGTCCTCCTCCGGCGAGAACCAGCGGCCGACCGCCGGGTCGAGGCCGAGGACCGAGAAGTAATCCGCGGCGACCATCTCGCCCGGGTGGCGCACCACTTCGTCGCCACCGCTCGCCGGGCCGAGGTGGAAGGAGCGGCTGGGCGAGTGCAGCGCCATCTCCCCCACCGCGTCCTCCGCCTGCTCGCGCCAGTCGCGGAAGTCGAGGTAGGAGATCGGCCACTTCTCCACGCCGTCGACCCGCCGCTCGGCGGCCACTTCGACCAGGCGCTCGGGCTCCGGGTACGGCAGCTCGGAGAGGAGCACCGCGTGGATCACCGTGTAGACCGCGCCGGTGGCGCCGATGCCGAGCCCCAGCGTGAGGACGGCGGCGCCGGCGAAGCCGGGCCGGCGGCGCAGCGAGCGCCAGGCGAGCCGCAGGTCGCGGAGGAGCCCCCCCAGGAGGTCGTCGCGCTTCACCGCTCCGCCTTCTGGACCGTGTCCCAGGCGACCCGCCAGGCACCGGAGGCGTCCCGCCGCAGCACCAGCAGGTGGCGCAACCGCACCGACAGCCCGAGCCGCGGGAAGCGCTTGCGCCGCACCCGCTGCACGACCGTGCCCCGGAGCGCCGCCAGATCGCCGTCGACCGCGATGTCCGCCGTGTCGGACTCCATCTTCATCGTCCACGAGCGGAAGACCGTCCGGAAGTGCTCCTCGATCGCCGCCCGGCCGGCGAGCGGCGCCCGCCCGGGGAGGAGGAGCACGCCGTCCTCGGCGTAGAAGCCGGCCACGGCGGGAGCGTCGCCGGCCTCCAGCGCCGCCACCAGAGACGTCTCGACCGCCTCGACCGCCGCCTGCACCTCTGTCCACTTCGCGTCACTCGCCACCGGTCACCTCCTCCCGCGCCCGCAACTGGTCCTCGACATCCTCCTCGGAGAGATCGTCGAGCTCGGCGAGCAGCGCGGTCAGCTCGTCGTCTCCGATCTCCTCCGCCTCCCGGCGCACCAGCCGGTCGGCGAGCGCCGCCACCGTCGGTGCCTCGAACAGGTCCTCCGGGGAGAGCTCCCGCTCCAGCCGTCCCCGGAGCTGCGCCACCACCTGGGTAGCGAGCAGCGAGTGCCCTCCCAGGTCGAAGAAGTCGTCGAAGACGCCGACCTCGTCGAGACCGAGGACCTCGCACCAGGCCTCGGCGATCGTCGCTTCGAGCGGACTCCGGGGCGCGGTGCGCGCCCCTTCGGCCGCGGCGGCGCCACGGAGGCGCGGGGCCAGGCGCTCGACCTCTTCGGCGACCGGCCGCGGCGTGCGGTCCCCGAGCGCGGGAGCGGAGAGCTCGTCGATCCGCCGCTCGGGGTCGGCGGCGATCTCCCGCAACAGCTCGCCGAAGCCGTCGGCGAACCGCTCGATCGTCGCGCGCTCGAAGAGCGCCGGCGGGTAGACGAACGAGGCGGCGAGGCCGTCCGGGCCCTCCTCCAGGCTGACCGTCAGGTCGAAGCGCGCCGCGGGCGGCTGGGCGCCGGGGATCGGCGTCAGGGTCATCCCCGGCAGCGCGATGGCGCCGCCCGGCGCGTTCTGGAGGGCGAGGACGACCTGGACGAGCGGCTGGCGGGAGAGCTCGCGCCGCGGCACCATCTCCTCGACCACCCGCTCGAACGGCACGTCCTGGTGCCGGTAGGCGTCGAGCACGTCGCGGCGGACGCCCTCGGCGAGCTCTCGGAGCGTCGCGCCGGGCGTCCGGAGCGCCGGGTCGCTGCGCAGGGCCAGCATGTTGACGAAGAAGCCGATCATCCCGTCGAGCTCGGCCTCGCGGCGGTTGGCGACCGGCGTGCCGACGACGAGCTCGTCCCGGCCGCTCCAGCGGGCGAGAGCGACCTGGAACGCCGTCCAGAGCGTCATGAAGAGGGTCGAGCGCGTCCGCCGCCCCCACCGCTCGAGCCCCTCGACGACCTCGCGCGGAACCCGGCGCGCGATCCCCGCGCCGCGCAGGTCGGCGACCCGGGGCCGCGGCCGGTCGGTGGGCACCTCCAGCACGGCCGGCGCCCCGGTCAGGTGGCGCCGCCACCAGTCGAGCGAGGCCTCGAGCGCGCCGGCGCGGGCGGCGGCGCGCTGGCGCCGGGCGTACTCCGGGTACTGGAGGGGGAGCGGCGGCGGGGCCACCCGGGCGCGGCCGGCGACGCGAGCCCGATACCCCTGGCCCAGCTCGCGCAGCAGCACGCCGGTCGACCAGCCGTCGGAGGCGACGTGGTGCATGGTGCAGAGCACGGCGTGGCGGCCGGGCGCGACGCGCACCACGCGGACCCGCCAGAGCGGGCCGGTGGCGAGGTCGAACGGGCGCCACGCCTCGGCGGCCGCCAGGCGACGGACCTCCGCTTCCGCTCGCTCCGGCGCCGCCTCGCGGATCCGGCCGAGGTCGATCACCGGCAGCGGCAGCAGCCGCTCGTCCGGCTCCGCGACCACCTGCACCGGCCGCCCGTCGCGCTCCTCGAACCGGGTGCGGAGCGCGTCGTGCCGCGCCTCGATCGTGCGGAACGCGCCGGCGAGGGCGGCGAGGTCGAGGCGCCCGGCGAGCTCGACGGCGACCGGCACGTTGTAGTACCCGGTGCCGCCGGTCAGCGCGTCGACCAGCCAGAGCCGCTCCTGGGCGA
>CAZLLV010000319.1:0-6073 GCA_964560325.1 uncultured Thermoanaerobaculia bacterium
ATCGGCGGCAGGTAGAGCACATCGAACCCCATGCCGGCGACGTACGGCAGGTGCTCCTCGAGGTCGGCGAAGGTGCCGTGGCGGTGGCCGGGGCCGGTCGAGCGGGGGAAGGTCTCGTACCAGGTGGAGAAGCGGGCGCGCTCCCGGTCGACCACCACCTCGAGCTCGCGGGCGTAGCGGGTGGCGGACGAGCGGTCGGGGTAGCGTCCGGCGACCGCGGCGGTCTCCGGGTCGAGGGCGAGGGCGACCGCCTTCCGGTCGCCGCCCGCGCTGTCCTCCAGAGTGTCCTCCAAGCTGTCGGCCAGCCCCTTCAGGATCTTCGCGTCCTTCCGCCCGCGCGGCACCCGCTTCGCCGCCGCGCGCAGCAGCTCGGCGCCGATCCGCAGGTCGACCGTCACGTCCTGGCCGGCGGCGAGGCGCTTGTCGAGGTCGCGGCGCCAGGAACCGAAGCGGTCGATCCACGCCTCGATCGTGTACTCGTGGCGTCCGAGCCGGAGCACCGGAAAGCTCCCGCGCCAGCGATCGTTGCCGAGCGGCGCCATCGGCACCTCGGTCCAGGGCTCCGCGTCCTCGCCCTCGGGGCCCGCCGGCCGATGAAGCAGCATCACCGACAGCGCGTCGTGCCCGTCGGTGAAGGCGTCCGCCTCGACTGTCACGTGCTCGCCCACGACCCGTTTGACCGGAAAGCGGCCGCAGTCGATCTCCGGCCGCACGCCCTCGATCACCACCCGGCGTCTCAGTCGCTGGTGCATCTCGTCTCTCGTCACGTCGTCACTCTCTCTCTCCACCACTTCGCGAATCGCTGGCGGGCCAGGTGCGCCGCGCCGATCACCCCGGCCCCGGCGCCGAGCGCGGGCGGAACGATCTCGAGACCTTCGAGAAAGACCGGGATCGCGTGCGCCCGGACCTCGGCCTTGGCGACCTCGGCGACCCGGGGCAGGCTCTCGATCACCCCGCCGCCCAGGATCACCCGGTGCGGGTTGAGCACGTGGATCGCGCCCACCAGCCCGGCGCCCAGATAGCGGCCGGTCTCCTCGACGAGCGCCCGCGCCGCCGGCACCGCCGGGTCGAGCGGCACCTCGGCCCCGACCTCCGCCGCCCGCTCGGCGAGCGCCCAGCCGCCGCAGTAGGCCTCCAGGCAGCCGAGGTTGCCACAGGTGCAGCGCCGTCCGCCGGCCACGATCGTCATGTGGCCGAGCTCGGAGGCGAAACCGCCCGCGCCCTCGACCAGCCGGCCGCCGACGACCACGCCGCCGCCTACCCCGGTGCCGACGAAAACCACCACCACGTCGTCCACACCCCGCCCGGCGCCGGCGATCTGCTCGCCGAGGGCGGCGGCGTTCACGTCGTTGGTCACCGCGACCGGCAGGCCGGTGCGCACGGCGAGATCCGGCCCGAGCGGGAAGTCGTTCCAGCCCGGCAGGTTGGGCGAGGAGCGGATCACGCCGCGCGGAGCGTCGACCTGTCCGGCCACCCCGACGCCGGCGCCGAGGACGCCCTCCGCGCCCGCCTCGGCCAGCACCTCCCGCGCCGCCGCGGCGACGCGCGCCACCACCGCGTCGGGCCCCTCGCCCGCGTCGGTCGGCAGTCGCCGGAAGGCGCGCCGGGCGTACTCCCCGTCGCCGCCCACCTCGATCAGCGCCACCTCGATCTTGGTCCCGCCGAGATCGATACCCAGAGTGCGGGGGCTCGCCGTCACACGCCCCGCTCGGCCATGTAGGCGGCGAAGTCTTTGAGGCGAGCCGAGTAGCCCCACTCGTTGTCGTACCAGGCGAGCACCTTCACCATGCGCCCGGCGCACATCGTGTCCTTGGCGCTCACCACCGACGAGTGCGTGTCGCCGATGATGTCGTGCGACACGAGATCCTCGTCGGAGACCCGCAGGATCCCCTGGAGCGGCGCCTTCGAGGCCGCCTCGCGAAAGGCGGCGTGGACCTCGTCGACCGTCGTCTCGCGCGCGAGCGTCGCCACCGCGTCGGTGATCGAGCCGTCCGGCACCGGCACGCGCATCGCCATGCCGTCCATCTTGCCCGCGAGCTCCGGGATCACCAGCTCGGTCGCCTTCGCCGCGCCGGTGGTCGTCGGGATGATCGAGATCGCCGCCGCCCGGCCCCGCCGCCGGTGGCGCACCGGCTTGTCCATCAGCGTCTGGCTGGCGGTGTAGGCGTGCACCGTCGTCATCAGCAGGTTCTCGATGCCGAAGGTGTCGTTCAGCACCTTGGCGACCGGGGCGAGGCAGTTGGTGGTGCACGACGCCAGCGAGACGATCGTGTGCTTCTCCGGGTCGTAGGTCTCGTGGTTGACGCCCGGAACGAACGTTCCGTCCGCGTCCTTCGACGGGGCGGAGATGATCACCCGCTCAGCGCCGCCGGCGAGGTGGGACGCGGCCTCCTCGCGGCCCCGGAAGACGCCGGTCGACTCGATCACCACGTCGGTGCCCTGGTCGCCCCAGGGGATGTTCGACGGGTCCTTCTCGGCGAAGAACGGGATCGTCCGGCCGCCGACCTCGAGCTGGCCTCCCGGCGCGTTGACCTTCTCCGGGTACCAGCCGTGGACCGAGTCGTACTTCAGCAGGTAGGCCAGGTCGTCGAGGTCGGCCAGGTCGTTGATCCCGACCACCTCGAACCGGTCGTCCTTGAAGAGCTGCTTGAAGGTGCAGCGGCCGATGCGGCCGAAACCGTTGATTCCCACTCGGATCTTCGCCATGTCTTTCGTCGACCTCTCTCTCGTCACGAGCTCACGGGTGTGCGTCGTCGCGACGTACCGATTCTGCCGGCGCCGTGTGGCGGCCGTGTCGCGGGTGGAGAGAAGGCTGCAAGGACTACGCCGAAAGGGCATGGTCCGCGGCGGCGCCGGAGCGCGTGTTGCATCCTCTCTCCGCCGGTGCGAGTCTGTACCATCCATTGAAGGTCCATCCCAGCCAAGAGGAGGAAGCGGAGCGGTGAGCGACGAAGCGAAGGACCAGGTGACGGTGACGCTCGACCTGCCGTCCGATCTCGGCCGCGCGGTCGAGGCGCGGCTCGGGCGCTGGAAGGAGGAGCGATTCGCCGAGCGCCTCTGGCGGCGCGACCCGACGCTCTGGGCGCCCGGCGAGCCGGAGGCGCTGCCGCCGGAGCTCGCCGACCGCCTCGGCTGGCTCGGGCTGCCGGAGCGGGCGGTCGAGGAGGCGCCGGAGCTCGCCGCCTTCGGCGAGGCGGTGCGGGCCGAGGGCTTCGAGCGGGTGGTGCTGATGGGCATGGGCGGCTCGAGCCTGGCGCCCGAGGTCTTCCAGGCGGTTCTCGGCGGCGGCCCGGGCTACCCGACCCTGACGCTGCTCGACAGCACCCACCCGGCGGCGGTCGCGGCGGTGCGCGCGGCGATCGCGCCCGAGCGCACCCTCTTCGTGGTCGCGAGCAAGTCGGGCACGACGGCGGAGACGATGTCGTTCTTCCACTACTTCTGGCGCGAGGTGGAGCGGGCGGTCGAGGCCGGAAGCCCGGGAGAGCCGGGCGACCGCTTCGTCGCCCTCACCGATCCGGGTACGCCGCTCGCCGAGATGGCCGAGGAGCGCTCCTTCCGGCGCGTCTTTCTGGCACCCCCGGACGTCGGCGGGCGCTACTCGGCCCTGTCGGTCTTCGGCCTCGTGCCGGCGGCGCTCGTCGGGCTCGACGTGGAGCGGATCGCCCGGGGTGCCAGGGACTTCGGAGAGAGCGCTCTCCGGCGCCCGCCGAGAGACAACCCCGGCCTGCGGCTGGCGGCGGCGATGGCGGAGGCAGCGCTCGGCGGCGGGCGCGACAAGCTCACCTTCCTCGCCTCGCCGCCGCTCGCCAGCCTGCCCGACTGGATCGAGCAGCTCGTGGCGGAGAGCACCGGCAAGGAGGGCCGGGGCATCGTGCCGGTGGTCGGCGAGCCGCCGCGCGACGTCGACCGGTACGGCGGCGATCGCCTGTTCGTGCGCATGCGCCTGGCTGAGGAGGCGGACGGCTCGGCCGACGGGGTTCTGCGCGAGCTCTCGGCCGCCGGCCACCCCGTCGTCTCCGTCACCCTCGACGACCGCTGGGCGATCGGCGCCACGATGCTCCTCTGGGAGGTCGCGACCGCGGCGGCCGGCGCGGCGCTGGCGGTCCAGCCGTTCGACCAGCCCGACGTGGAGCTCGCCAAGGTGCGGGGGCGCGAAGCGCTCGCCGGCGGCGCGGCGGGCGCCGGGAGCGCTGGGAGCGTGGACGAGGTGTCGAGCGACGACCCGGACGCGCTCCGAGAGGCCCTCGCCCACTGGTGCCGTAGGGCGGGATCGCATCCCGACGAAGAGGCTCCGGGCCGCTACGTCGCCATCCAGGCCTTCCTCCCGCCCGAAGCCGAGGTCGACCACGCCCTGCGCGCCCTGCGCGTCGTGCTCGGCGACCGCCTGGGCGCCGCCACCACCGTCGGCTACGGCCCCCGCTTCCTGCACTCGACCGGACAGCTCCACAAGGGCGGCCCGGACACCGGGCTCTTCCTCCAGCTCGTCGATCCGCCGGGCGAGGACGACGACCTGCCGATTCCCGCGCCGGAAGGCTCCGGCCACGGCTTCGGCGACCTGGTGCGCGCCCAGGCGATCGGCGATTACCGGGCGCTCGCCGAACGGGGCCGCCGGGTGCTGCGTGTACGCCTCGACGGCGACCGGAACAACGCGCTCGGCCACCTGCGGACCGCCGTGGAGGATGTGTAACATTTCCAAGCCGTTGCACGACTTGCCGATCGCACTCGACGACCTGGCGGAGGTGCTGGCCGAGGCCGGTGGCCGGCCGGCGATCTTTCTCGACTACGACGGGACGCTCACGCCGATCGTGGAGCGTCCCGAGGACGCGGTGCTGGCGGAGGAGACCCGGGAGATCGTGCGCCGGCTCGCCGAGCGCTACCCGGTGATCGTGGTGAGCGGGCGCGGGCGCGAGGACGTGGCGCGGCTGGTCGGTTTGCCGGAGTTGATCTACGCCGGCAGCCACGGGCTCGACATCCGGGGGCCGGAGGAGGAGGGCGGGAAAGCGCTCCGCCACGAGCCGGCGCGGGAGGCGGAGCCGGCCATCCGCGCGGTCACCCGGGCGCTCGAAGCGCGACTCTCCGAAGTCCCTGGCACCCAGGTGGAGCCGAAGCGTTTCAGCGTCGCGATCCACTACCGGCGGGTGCCGGACGACCGTCTGGCCGAGGTCGAGGCGGCGGTCGATGCCGAGCTCGCGGCCCATTCCAAGCGGAGCCCCGGCCTCCGGAAGGCGCACGGAAAGAAGGTCTACGAGCTGCGCCCCGACCTCGACTGGGACAAGGGGAAGGCGGTGCTCTGGCTGCTCGAGGCGCTCGACCTCGACCGGCCGGACGTGGTGCCGGTCTACATCGGCGACGACGTGACCGACGAGGACGCCTTCCGGGCGCTCGCCGAACGGGACCGCGGGCCCGGGCGGCCGGGTGGGATCGGCGTCCTGGTGGCCGAAGAGCCGCGCGCGACCGCCGCCCGCTACCGGCTGCGCGACCCGGAGGCGGTACGCGGCGTGCTGGAACGACTGGCCCGAGTGCCAGAGACTGAGCGAGAATCCGACGAACGACCTACAGGAGAGCCATGAAGCCGCAGCGCATCATCATCGTCTCGAACCGACTGCCCATCGTCCTGGAGAAGACCGCGGACGGCTGGGAGGTCCACCCCGGCTCCGGCGGGCTGGTCCAGGCCGTGGCGCCGATCCTCAAGAAGCGCGGCGGCGTCTGGATCGGCTGGCCGGGCGTGACTGGCGAGGACGAGGGGTGGCGCGACGTGGCGGCCGAGGCGGTGGCGAAGACCGGCTACGACCTCCACCCGGTGCCGCTCTCCGACGGTGAGGTCGACCGCTTCTACCTCGGCTTCTCGAACTCCGTCCTCTGGCCGCTCTTCCACGACCTGATCGACTCGTGCGACTTCGACCCGAGCTACTGGCGCACCTACCGCGACGTGAACCGGAAGTTCGCCGAGGCGGTGATCGAGGTGGCCGAGCCGGGCGACTTCGTCTGGGTGCAGGACTACCAGCTCGTCCACGTGGGGCAGTTCATCCACGAGAAGAAGCCCGACCTGCGCGTCGGCTTCTTCCTCCACATC
>CAZLLV010000320.1:0-3746 GCA_964560325.1 uncultured Thermoanaerobaculia bacterium
GGGCTCTGGACCGAGGCGCTCGGCCTGCCGCCCGACCGAGCCGCCGAGCTCGACCGCGACGCGAGCTTCTTCGACCTCGGCGGCCACTCGCTCGGCATGGCCCGGCTCCACGGCCGCCTGACCGCCGCGCTGGGGGAGGAGATCCCGATCGTCGAGCTGTTCGACCACCCGTCGATCGCCGCCATGGCGCGCCGGATCGAGGCGCGGCGCACCCGGAGCTCGACGGCGCCGGCCGAGCCGGTCGGCGACCGCGCGGCCCGCCGCAGTGCCGGCATGCGCCGCCGGCGGCTCGCCCGCGATCGAGCCGCCCTGCCCTCCCTACCCGAGGAGACCGAATGACCCGTCCCCACGACCCCGCGCCGGAGGCCGGCGAGCGCATCGCGATCGTCGGCATGGCCGGGCGCTTCCCCGGCGCCCCCGACCTCGACCGCTTCTGGCAGAACCTCGCGGCCGGCGTCGAGTCGATCGTTCGGCTGTCGTCCGCGGTGCTGGCGGCGGCAGGCGTGCCGGAGCGGCTCGCCGCGCGCCCCGAGTACGTCCCCGCGCTCGGCCGGCTCGACGATCCGAAGCGTTTCGACGCCGGCCTCTTCGGCGTCAACCCGCGCGAGGCGGCGCTCCTCGACCCCCAGCAGCGGCTCTTCCTGGAGATCGCCTGGGCCGCCTTCGAGGACGCCGGCCTCGACCCGCGCCGACTGCCGGCGGGCGCCCGGGCCGGGGTCTTCGCCGGGGTGGGCATGAACCGCTACCTGATCGATCACGTCTACCCGACGCTCGACCCGGCCGACTGGGCCGGCGCCTACCAGGCGGCGCTCGCCAACGACAAGGACTTCCTCGCCACCCGCGTCTCGTACAAGCTCGGCCTCGAAGGTCCGAGCCTGACCGTCCAGACCGCTTGCTCGACCTCGCTCGTGGCGGTCGCGCTCGCCTGCCAGAGCCTGGCGACCGGAGACTGCGACCTGGCGCTCGCCGGTGGGGTGACGCTGCGCCTGCCGCTCGACGCCGGCTACCTCTTCCAGGAGGACGGCATCCTGTCGCCGGACGGGCACTGCCGCGCGTTCGACGCCGCGGCGCGCGGCACGGTGCCGGGCAGCGGCGGCGGTGCGGTGCTCCTGGAGCGCCTCGACGACGCGCTCGCCGCCGGCCACCCGGTGCGCGCCGTGGTGCGCGGGTGGGCGACCAACAACGACGGCTCCGGCAAGGCGGGTTACACCGCGCCGCGCGCCGAAGGCCAGGCGCGGGCGGTGGCCGAGGCGATGGCGATCGGCGGCGTGGCGCCCGAGACGGTCGACTACGTCGAGGCGCACGGCACCGGCACCCGGCTGGGCGACCCGATCGAGGTGGCGGCGCTGGCGCGGGCGTTCGGCGACGGGCCGGCGCAGCGCGGGCGCCCGGTCCTGCTCGGCTCGGTCAAGACCAACTTCGGACACCTCGACGCCGCCGCCGGCATCGCCGGGCTGATCAAGACCGTCCTCGCGCTCGAACGGGAGGAGATCCCGCCGACGCTCCACTTCGAGCGTCCGAACCCGGAGATCGCGCCGCTCGCCGGGGACGGAGCGGGAGGGGAGGAGGCCTTTCGGGTGGTGACGGCCCGCACCCCCTGGCCGCGGCACGAGGCGCCGCGCCGCGCCGGGGTGAGCTCGTTCGGCATCGGCGGCACCAACGCCCACGTGGTGCTCGAAGAGGCGCCGGAGCCGGAGACCTCGCCACCCTCCCGCGGCCCCTGGCTGTTCGCCCTCTCCGCCGCCGACCCCTCGGCCCTGGACCGGGCGGCCGAGCGGCTGGCCGGATACCTCGCGAGCCGGTCTGCCGCCCACCCGGCCGACGTCGCCGACACCCTCCTCGCCGGCCGCGTGCCGCTGCCGCACCGGCGAGCGGTGGTGGCGGCGAGCCGCGAGGAGGCGGCGGAGCTTCTGGCGGCGAGCGCCCCGGACCGGACCCCGGATCGGGCCCTGGAAGCGGCCACCGCGCCGACCGGCCGAGACGGGGCGCCGATCGCTCTCCTCCTCTCCGGTCAGGGCTCGCAGTACTCCGGCATGGCGGGCGGGCTCTACCGGCGCCAGCCGGTCTTCCGCCGGGAGCTCGACCGCTGCGCCGAGATTCTGCGGCCGGCGCTCGAAGCGGGCGGGCGGCCCGGCGACCCTCTCGGTCACCTGCTCGCGCCGCGGCGCGCCGCCGGCGGCGAGGCCGATCCGCTCCTCGACACCGCTCTCGCCCAGCCGCTCCTCTTCGCCGTCGAGTACGCGCTCGCGCGACTCTGGGCGAGTTGGGGCGTCGAGCCGGAGGCGCTCCTCGGGCACTCGATCGGCGAGTGGACCGCCGCCTGCCTCGCCGGCACGATCAACCTGGAGGAAGCACTGCCGCTGGTCGCCGAGCGCGGCCGGCTGGTGGCGGAGCTGCCGCCGGGCGCGATGATCGCGGTGCCGCTCGACGAGGAGGAGCTGGCGGAGCGGATCGCGGCCGTCGGGCACCCGGAGCTCGCGCTCGCCGGCGTCAACGCGCCCGGCCTCTGCGCCGCCGCCGGCCCGTCCGCCGCCGTCGATGCGCTGGCCGCGGCCCTGGAAGCGGACGGCGTCGCCGTGCGCCGGCTCCACACCTCGCACGCCTTCCACTCGGCCATGCTCGACCCGGCGGTCGAGCCGTTCCGCGAGCGGGTCGCGGCCGCAACGCTGAGGCCGCCCCGCATCCCCTTTCTGTCGAACGTCACCGGCACATGGATCACCGACCAGCAGGCGACCGACCCCGGTTACTGGGCGCGCCAGCTCCGCGCGCCGGTGCGCTTCGCCGACGCCGCGGCCGAGCTGCTCGCCGAGCCGCGTCGGCTGCTGCTCGAGGTCGGCCCCGGCGACTCGCTCGCCAAGCTGGTGCGGCGGCACGAGGGCGCGCGCGGCCGCGCCATCGCCGCCAGCCTGCCGCACGCCGCCGACCCACGGCCGGACGAGGCGGTGATCCTGGAGGCGGCGGGCCGCCTCTGGGTCGCGGGCGCGGCGGCGGGGGAGGGGTACGCGGACCTCGACCACGGCCCGGAGAGGAGAGTGCCGCGCCGGAGGGTGCGCCTGCCGACCTACTCATTCGGCGGCGAGCGGCACTGGATCGACGCCGCCCCGAGGAGGGAGGTCGAGCGGTCGAGCGTCGCCCCGGACCCCGCCGAAGCCGCGATCGCCAAGGAGCCCGATCCGGGGGACTGGTTCTACCTCCCGCTCTGGCGCTCCGCCCCGCCGCCGGCCGCCGGCCGCTCGCCGTCGCGCTGGCTGCTGCTCGCCGGCGTCGCCGGCGAGGAGGGCGCGCCCGGCGGCCCGGAAGCGATCGCGGCGGAGCTCCGGCGGCGCGGGCAGGAGGTCGTGGTCTCGGCTCCGGACGACGACCTCGACGCGCAGCTTGCGGGGCTGGTCTCCGCGGCTGGCTCGGACGACGAAGAGCATCCGCTCCGGGTCCTCTACCTGCGCGGGCTCGGGGATCGCGGAGGCGCCCGGGAGACCGAGGACGCCGTCGCCCGCGCCGCCGATCTCGCCGCCGTCGCCCGCGCCCTGTCGCACCGGCTCCACGGGCGCGAGGTCGAGCTGCGGGTGATCACCGAGCGGCTCTTCGACGTGGCGGGCGAGGGGGGTCGGGCGCCGGAGCGGGCGCTCCTCGCCGGTCTCGCGCGGGTGGTGCCGCAGGAGCACCCGACGGTGCGCTGCCGGCTGCTCGACCTCGACGCTCCGCCCGATGCCCCGGACCGCGCCGCGGTGCTGATCGACGAGGCCGAG
>CAZLLV010000321.1:0-9551 GCA_964560325.1 uncultured Thermoanaerobaculia bacterium
GCAGAGCTTGCCGATCGACCGCTCGAGCTGCCGCACACCGGCCTCCCGCGTGTAGCGGCTGATCACGTCGGCCACCGCCTGCTCGGAGATCTCGATCTGCTCCTCGGTCAGGCCGTTCTCGCGGATCTGGCGCGGGTTCAGGTAGCGCTTGGCGATCTCGAGCTTCTCGCGCTCGGTGTAGCCGGAGAACTCGACCACCTCCATGCGGTCGAGGAGCGGCCCCGGGATGTTCTGGATGAAGTTCGCCGTGGCGACGAACAGCACCTCGGACAGGTCGTACGGCACGCCCAGGTAGTGATCGGTGAAGGTGTCGTTCTGCGCCGGGTCGAGCACCTCGAGCAGCGCGCTCGCCGGGTCGCCCTGGTACGAGACGCCGAGCTTGTCGACCTCGTCGAGCAGGAAGACCGGGTTCTTCGTGCCGGCCTGCCGCATGCCCTGGATGATCCGGCCCGGCATCGCGCCGACGTAGGTGCGCCGGTGGCCGCGGATGTCGGCCTCGTCGCGCACGCCGCCGAGCGACACGCGGACGTACTTGCGGCCCATCGAGCGGGCGATCGACTTCGCGACCGAGGTCTTGCCCACGCCGGGCGGGCCGACGAAGAGCAGGATCGGACCCTTGCTCCCCTTCTCGTCCGGGTGGCCCGGAATCTCCTCCGGCACCTCCGGCACCTCGGGCGCCTCGCCCGGCTCGTCGGCGGCGGCGAAGGAGTAGCCCTCCGAGCCCGCGGCCCCAGCGACCGATCCCGCGTTGAACGGCTCGGGGAAGCTGCCCTCGGGCAGAGTCCCCTCGCCCACGATCACCGGCGGCACGTCGACGTGCGTCTCGTCGGCCTCCGCCTCCGGGGCCTCCTCCCGATCGCGCGCCTCGCGAAGCTGGCGCACCGCCAGGAACTCGAGCACGCGGTCCTTCACGTCCTCCAGGCCGTAGTGATCCTCGTCGAGGATCTCCTCCGCCTGGGCGAGGTCGAGGTGGTCCTCGCTCCGCTCGCTCCACGGCAGCTCGGCGATCGTCTCGAGGAAGGTCCGGATGACCTGGGACTCCATCGCCTCCCGGTTCATGCGGCCGAACCGGCCGAGCTCGCGGTCGACCTCGGTGCGCACGGCCTCGGGAAGGTCCTTCTCGGCCAGCTGTGTACGCAGCTCCTCGAGCTGCTCCTCGCCGCCGTCCTCGCCGAGCTCCTTCTGGATCGCCTTGAGCTGCTCGCGCAGGAACATCTCGCGCTGGCGCCCGCCGAGCTCCTCCTGGACCTTCGACTTGATGTCCTCCTGCGCCTCGATGACGTGGATCTGGCGCTGGACGTGGACCAGCACGCGGCGCAGCCGCTCCTCGACCGACAGGGTTTCGAGCAGCATCTGCTTCTGGGCGTGCGGGATCTCGCTGTAGCCGGCGACCAGGTCGGCCAGCCGGCCCGGATCGTCGACGTTCGACAGGAGCTGCTGGACGACCTCGCCCGGCAGGCCGGACTTCTCGCCCAGCTCGGCGGCCTTCTCGCGCGCCTCGCGGTAGAGGCCGGCGAAGGCCGGCTCGTCGACGTTCTCGTGCGGGTGCTCCTCCGCGTCGCGGACGACGGCCTGGAAGTACCCGTCCTCGTGCTCGGTGATCTTGACCGCGATGCCGCGCTCCTCGCCCTGGATGAGGAGCTGCATGCCGTTCAGACCGCGCTGGATCTGGAGGATGCGGGCGACGGTACCGATGGTGTGGAGATCCTCCGCCGTCGCGTCCTCCTTCGGCTCGCGCTGTGAAACGGCGAAGATCTTCGGGTTCTCGCCGGACGCGAGGGCGACTTCGATCGCCTTCAGCGTACGGGGGCGGCCGGCTTGTATCGGTGCGGCCACGCCGGGGAACAGGACGAAGTTCCTGAGGGCGAGGACCGGTATCGTGCTGCGTTCGCTCATGGGTAGTCGCTTTCTCGTCGGTCTGTCTCTCGTCGGTTCGACTCGAGGCCCCTGCTATCGAATGCAAGACCGCGGCCGGGCCGGGATTCCGGCGGAATCGGCCGGTCCTGCTGCGTTTCGGGGCGTCTCCCGGAGCGCTTCTCGCTCGGCGTCTCGACCCCTGTGGCAGAGATCTGAGGATGGTTCGCTCAGGTCGTAGAAGCGATCCGGGGCACGGGAAATTCCACACTCCGTCTCTCCTTCGGGCGCTCGTCTTGCATTCCGCGGAGGACCGTCGTCGTCGCAGGTCCAGACGCTCCCGTCCACGATCGTCTCCGGAGGACGTCCCATGCCCCCACGCGCCACCGCTCGGCCCGCCCGTATCCCGCTCCTGCCAGCGCTCCTCGCCCTCGGGCTCGTCGCCGCGGCGGCACACGCTCAGGACGCGCCACCCGAGCCCGAACCGCCCCGCGCGGCGGCGGGCGAGGTCGAAGAGCCGGCCGCGGAGACCCCCGAGGAGCTCGGCCGCTGGCGCCGCACCGGGCGCACCGTCGCCCGCGACTTCGGCAGCCTCTACGCGCCGCGGCCCCTGCTGCGCATCGGCGGCGCCCTGGCGGTCGGCGGGCTGATGGCCAACACGTCGGCCGACGAGGAGATCCAGGACTGGTACCGCGAGGATGTCCGAAGCGAGAGCACCGACGACTTCGCCGAAGGCGCCGTGGTGTTGGGCGACGACTGGGTGGTGCCGACCTTCGTGGTCCTCGGGCTGGTCGGCGAGCTGGCGGCGGACGGGGAGCCGGGCACCGCCGGCTCCGGCCTCTCCGGCTGGGTGCGCCGCACCGGCCGCGCGGCGATCGTCGGCCTCCCCTCCGTTTACTACCTGCAACAGATCACCGGCGGCAATCGGCCCTCGGACGGCGTCGGCTCGGGCTGGGAGCCGTTCGACGGCAGCCACGGCGTCTCCGGCCACACCTTCCTGGGCGCCCTCCCCTTCCTCGCGATCGCGCGCATGAGCGAGAGCCGGGTGGTCGACACCCTCGCGATCGTCGCCTCGACCCTCGCCGGCTGGGCGCGGCTGAACGACGACCAGCACTACCTCTCGCAGGTGATGCTCGGCTGGTACGTCGCCTGGGAAGCGACCGGCGCGATCGAGCGCAATCACGACAGCGCGCTCGGCGAAGGCGACGAGCGCGCCTACACGGTGACCCCGGTGGCGCTGCCGGACGGCGCCGGGCTGACCGTGACCATGAGCTTCTGACCGGCGCGCCGGCCGGCGTTCGGCCCTCCGCGCCGCCGGGCCCAGAACGGCCGCTCCGGCCACCGGGCCTCCTCGGCGTAGAACACGCGGTGGTGCCGCAGATAGCCCGCGCGGACACTCTCCAGCCGCTCGCCGTAGCCGTGCGCGAGGGACCGGTCCCCGGTGAGCGCCGCGTCGACCGCCTCGCCGCCCCGCAGCCCGGTGTAGAGCGCGTCGAACAGGCCCTGCGAGGAGAGCGGGTCGAAGGAGAGCGCGGCGTCGCCGACCGCGAGCCAGCCATCGCCGTGGAAGCGGTCGAGCCGGGCGCCGGAGGCGTCGGTGGTGCGCGGCGTAGCCTCGGCGGCCGCGGCGTCGAGGTGGCGCCGGACGCGGGCCGTCCGCGCCAGCCGCTCGGCCCAGGCGCCCTCGGTGCGGACGATGCCGGCGGCTTCCTCCGCGTCGACGTGGTACGCGACGACCCGGCTCCCGTCCGGCAGGAGCGCCATGTACCACCAGCCGTCCGGCGCGGCTTCGACCAGCGTCCGCGTGTCCCGGTCCCCCGGCCGGGGCGCGAGCCAGGCGACCAACGCCACCAGGGGCGCGTCGCGCCGCCGCCGGGCACCCGCGCCCCGCGCGACGGCCGCGTGCCGGCCGGTGGCGTCGATCAGCCAGCGGGCGTGGAGCGGCTCACCGCCCGCCCGGAGCTCGACCCGGCAGCCGTCCGGGTCCCGGCTCACGCACCGCACCCGCCCGGGCACGAACACCGCACCCGCTCCCCGCGCCGCCTCCCGCAGGTCGCGGTCGAAGCGCGGCCGGTCGAGGTGCCAGCCGGGGCCGTGCGGGCTCCGGATCGCGTCCGCGGAGCGCAGGTCGTCCGAGCCCCAGGCCGAGACGTTCCCGGAGCTCGGCAGGTGCGGCCCCCTCTCCACCCGGTCGAGGAGACCGAGGTCGGAGAGCAGCGGCCGCGCGGCCCCGGGCAGCGACTCGCCCACCTTCGGCGCCGCCGGATCGACCTGGTCGACGAGAGCCACACGCCGGCCGCCGCGGGCGAGGACGAGGGCCGCCACCGCCCCGGCCGGACCGGCGCCGGCCACGAGCACGTCCCAGCTCATCGCGAACGGACGAGACCGTGGGGGAACCGGTTCACCTTCTGGATGTTCGAGAGGTCGGTCACCTCCCCCGGCTCGCCCGTCGCCTCCACGTCCTCGGCGGCCTCCCGGTCGGCGGGTCGGGCGGTCAGGCGCCCGCCGATCCGCAGCGCCCGTTCCTCCGCGTCCTCCTCGGTACCCGGCTCCGCCCGCGTCGCCACGTTCACGCCCTTCCAGGCCGGCTCCGGGTGGCGGTCGGACACCTGCATCACCGCCGGGAAGTCCGGATCGTCCGGCAGCCCCTCGCGCACCTCGACCACGCCCATCTCGCCGAAGTGGTGGATCATGTGGTTGATCTGGTGGGTGTAGCTCTTGTCGAGGCCGAGCGGTGCGTCCCAGTCGGCCCGGTTGGCGAACGCCTGCTCGCGCTCGGAGAGAGGCAGATCCTCGTCCATCACGATCTCGTACGCCCGCCGGGTCATCACCTGGTTCGGTACACGCGCCGGCCAGAAGGTCGGCAGGTACGGGTCGTAGGTCTTGTCGTAGCCCGAGCGGCAGGAGGCGGTGTCGGTCTGCCACGGCACGGCCATCCAGCGGCTGATCGACCCGGGGCTCTGCCCGCCCTGGATCGGCCCGTCCGGCAGCGTGAGCACGTCGCTCGTGAGCTGCGCCCCGTACGGCACCTCCGGGTCGTTCGGCTTGCGGTGCTTCAGGCGGAAGGCGCTCGCGTACATCCCGGGCTGGCGCATCGGCCAGGTCATCTCGCACCCGGGGTGGAAGGCGTCGGCGAGGCAGAAGTCCATCGCGGCGCGGGTCAACGTATCGGGTTGCGCGGCGAGCGGCACCTCGTCGATCGACGCCGGGGGCTCGCGGTCCGGATCGTAGTCGGCGTCGAAGTCCCCCACCGCCCAGCGCTCGAGCGCCCAGAGCTGGAGGTCGGAGAGCGCGGCGTTCTGGCGCGGCGTGTGGGCCGCGGGCACGCTCATCGCGTCGCCGTAGAGCCACGGCCACGGCACCGGCGACCAGGCGTCGACGTCGTAGTGCCGGAAGTTGTTCGACAGCACGCGCCGCATCTCGAGGTTCGCGGGCGACGGGTCGTTCAGCCGTGCGAGCCACTCGGGGGTCGAGAGGTCGAACGGGCTCTCGAACCCGAAGCCGCCGGCGAAGCCCTGGTTCACCCACTGGAGGTGGCTCATGCGCTCGAAGATCGGCCGAATGTCACCTTCGAACGACGGCCGCTCGGGGTGGGCGAGCATGCCGGCGTCGACCGCGACGCTGCGCATCAGGTCCCACATCGTGCGCACCGACTTCTGCCGCGGCCCGTAGTTGGGCGGCGCGCAGACCACCCAGGCCGGATCGACCTCCAGCTTCACGCCTTCGAAGACCACCTCCGCCTTCACCGGGCCGTCGGAGACGTCGTCGTGCCACCCCTCGTTGTTGGCGAAGGTCACCGCCTTGCCGCCGTCGTACGAGGCGGAGACGCCGTGGCCGCCGAGGACGATCAGCCGCCCGGCCTCGTCGGTGCGCAGCTCGCCCAGGTAGACCTCCTTCCCCACGAACTCGCCCTCGAAGCGGTGCCTCTTGCCGGACGTGTCCTCACCCGAGATCTTCCGCTCGCCCGGCTCGATGCGCAGCGACGCGCGGTCGGAGACCGTCGAGTTGCGCAGCAGCGACGGCGGCGCGTCCGCCGCCTCCGGGATGTCGAGGGCGAGCTGGAACTCGTACCAGGACGCCTTCTGGTTGGCGAGCTCGACGCGCCACTCGATCTTCGCGTCGGCCGCGGTCAGCTCCTGGACCGGCTGGCCGAGGGCGTTCAGGCCGAAGATGCGGAAGCGCGCCGCCTCCCGCTTCAGGCGCCCCTCCGGGTCGCGGTAGAAGCCGGGCGGCGCGGGCGGCGGGTTCGGCACCTCCGGCCCGATGTAGAACTCCTCCGGGCTGTTGCCCACCCGGCAGACGCCGATCGGCGGGTAGATCGCCGCCCGGACGATGCAGCGGTCCTCGACCTCGATCTCGCCCGACGGCTGCTCGCCCCGCCCCTCCTGGTAGCTCGGCGGCGCCGGCTTCTCCGGCTCGGTGAGGGTGACGCCGTTCGCCAGCCGCCGCTGGTCGGCGCTTCCCTCGTAGACCACCCGGCGCGCCACGGCGATGCTCCCCTGCGGCTCCTGCACCGGCGGCGTGCGCCAGATGTTGAAGGCGAGGTTCTCGCCGTACTCGGCGTGGCCGCGGGCCTCCACGTCCTGGCGCGGCAGGACCAGGTCGGCCACGTGGACCCAGGGGCTGTCCCAGCGCACGGTCGCCCGGTCGAGCGGCTCGGTCTCCGGGTCGGTGCGCGGCTGGATCTCGAAGCGGAAGGTCGCGTCGCCGCGCCGCAGCCGGCTCGCGAGGTCGATCGCCAGGTAGTTCGGATCGTCGAACGGCTCGCCCTCCGGCTGCCCGACCGGGGTCAGCCGGTACTTGACGTAGCGCCGCTCGCCGTCCTTCTCGCCGAAGGCGAACGGCAGGATCGCCCAGTAGCTCGCCGTCAGGCAGCTCGCCTCCGGCTTCTGCATCTCGTCCAGGATGAGGGCGGTCTCCGGGTGCCGCCGGAGGTAGGCGGGATAGTCCTTGTCGATCACGCCGGCGGTCGTGAACTCGCAGAACTCCTGCGCGTCGTCGACGAAGAAGACGTCGTGGTTCTGGAGGATGAAGTCGGCCGTGTCCCCCTCGCCGAAGAGCTTCGGGCCGGGGACGCCGAACAGCTTGATCCCGACGCCGAGGGTGGAGTGGAGATCGGGCGAGGTGGGCTGCGTGTCGCTCGAGAAGCGTACCCAGCAGGGGAGCTCGCCGTAGGCGAAGGTGCCGATCGCGAGGTCGGGCGGCAGATCGGCCAGCGGCCGGAAGCGACCATAGACCGCCCCGTGCTGCTTCAAGAAGACCGTCCGCCGCGCCGGCCGCTGCCCGCGCTCGATCCGCTGCCGCTGGATGACATCGACGAACATCTCGTCCAGCCGCTCGGTCGCGTGCTCGGCACAGTCCCAGCAGGCCACGTCGTTCGCCGTCGGGTCGTGCCCGTGGTGCTTCGCGTCCTTCGAACCCTTCGCGTCCTTCTTCTTCGCCATCTCCCCACTCCTCCCGGGCCGCCGCGGACCCGCGCATGAGATCGAGCTCGACCGGGCGGAAACCGGCGCGCGTGCCGGCCCCCGGAACGGCCCGGTGCCGGGCAGCCCATCCGATCGAGCAATTTACAGGTTGCGCGGTGACTGTACCAGGAAAAGGGGGGAGCGAGGGGGCGAAGCCCGCGAGGAGCGCTGAGCCTGGCTGACTTCGGAAGCCCTCATCTCCTCGACGTGGACCGGCCCGACGAGATCCTCCAGATCGGAGTGGCTCCCAACCGGATCGATCTACTGCGCGATACGGCAGGAGGAGTAGGTCGACCGTGACGACGCGCTCCTCACGGCGGCTCAAGGGATCAGGCAGGCGCCCTTGAGGCCGATCGAGAACCGGCCGTCGGCGTCGAACACCGCGTCCAGCGAGCCGCCGCTGGCGTCCGTGAAGTCGATCTCGAAAGCGCCGAACGCCGGCGCCCCGGGACCGACCGCGTCGAGGATGTCCTCGGCCGGCACGGTGGTCGAGACGCGGTGGGTGTAGAAGCCGATCAGGTCGATCGGGTTGCCATCCTCGTCGCTGACGGCGAAGACTGCGGACGGATCGTCGGTCCCGCTGTTGTTGCCCTGCGGTGAATTGATCAGCAGGTTCACGCTCGTGCCGCCGCTGAACACACCGCCGGCCAGGAAGCGGATATCCCAGAGGTCGCAGAGATAGGTCCCTGTCACGTCTACCGCCCGGCTGCCGGTGGCGAAGTCGTTGCCGGGATCCACCTGGAAGACGTCCACCGAAAGAAGGCTGCTCGCGGGACCGGTGATGACGACGAAGCCGGTCCTGAATCCCGCGAGGGAAGAGAGGCCGGGCACGTCGCGGACGTTGCGGGTCAGGATCTCGAATCCGGTCAGATTGATGGTCTCTTCCTCTTGGAGGTTCCCGAAGTCGTCGAAGTAGGAAACCAGCACCGAGGCCGGCGTCGAGCGGGTGTTACGAACCGCGAACAGCGTGGTGGTGCCGGCGGGGCTCAGGGCATCGACCCGGAATCGCGGCACGATGAACTGCCGGGAATCCTCGTCCAGCGCGGCGGTCAGGACCCCGTCCGGCACGCCGGCCACGGAGGCGCGGGCCACCGCGCCGTCCGCGCCTCGGGAGGCCCAGTAGCGGGCCTTCTGCTCCGCGCTCAGGGGGCGAAGGACGTCCTGGGCGGCCGCGGAAGCCGGGATGGAGAACAGGAGCGCGCAGCAGAGCGTAACGAAGCGGCGAACGAGCGGGGTGGTCACGAAGAATCTCCTTCCGAGTGGCGATGAGTGGGTAGACGTCATGAAAGGGCACGGACGGGTAAGCGACGGCGGGTTCCGTCCTCCCCCATGCTCCAGTGTCGCGCCGGTGGAGTTCTATTTCTCGCGGCCACTCACGGCTCAACGGCCGTCGCCCCCACTCGCGTAGGCGAGCGCGGCGAGGACATCCTCCCGCTCGAGGGCGGGGTCGTCGACGAGGATGTCCTCGATCGAGTCACCCGCAGCGAGCTTTTCGTTCAGTTCAGGAGCCTCGTTGATACGATCCCCCGATGGAGCCGGGCCATTACGACCGTGACGCCGTGATCGAGCGAATTCGCCTGGCGTTCGAGCTGTACGAAGCCTCTGAGCAGATGATGCGGCTCAACCTTCGGCGCCGCTACCCGGAGGCCGACGAGGAGGAGATCGAGCGCCGAATCGTCGAGTGGCTCCACACTCGCCCCGGCGCCGAGGACGGCGACGTCTCCGGCCCCGGCCTCCGCGTTCGGAAGCGGAAATGATCCGCAGAGACTGCCTCCCCCGAAGCGCGGACGTTTCCGCTTTCCGGCTCAGGATCAGAACGCCGTGCCCTGCCCACCGTCCACCGGCAGGCACACCCCGGTGACCAGGCTCGCTCTCGGCGAGACGAGGAACGCCACCACGTCGGCCAGTTCTTCGCGGGTGCCGAAGCGGCCCAGCGGTAGGTTCTCGCGGACGAACTCTTCCATCCCTTCCGGGTCCTCCTTCACCCTCCGGTCCCAGCTTCCGCCGGGGAAGCGGATGGAGCCGGGGGCTACGGAGTTGACGCGGATGCCTTCGGGGGCGAGCTCGATCGCCATCTGCTTGGCGAGGGCAATCATGGCAGCCTTGGTGGTGACGTAGAGGGAGAGGCCGGCGGGGGCGGATTCGCGGCCCCAGATGGAGGAGACGAAGAGGATGGCGCCGCCGCCGCGCTTTCGCATCCGGGGGATGGCGGCGCGGCTGGCGCGCTCGGCG
>CAZLLV010000322.1:0-32005 GCA_964560325.1 uncultured Thermoanaerobaculia bacterium
TGGCCGTCGACGAAGTGCCAGCGCGGCCCGCCCGCCGCGGGCGCGGCCAGGTCCCCCCGCTCCGTCGCCTCGGCGAGCGCCCGCTCGAGCGCCGCCCGGCAGGCCCCGAACTCGCCGCGCACGTAGACGTAGACGTCGCCCGCGGCGAGCGTCTCGGCGGCGATCGCCAGGCCCTCGATCACCAGGTGCGGGCGGCGGAGCATCACCTCGCGGTCCTTGAAGGTGCCCGGCTCCCCCTCGTCGGCGTTGAGCACCACGTAGCGCTCGGTGACTGGCTGATTGCGCACGCCGTTCCACTTGATGAAGGTCGGGAAACCGGCACCGCCGCGCCCCTGGAGGCCGGAGGTCTCGAGCTCGGCGCAGACCCGGTCGGAGCCGAGCTCGCGGGCGCGCCGGAGCGCCGCGTAGCTCCCGTGCTCGGGGGCCGCGAGGTCGATCGCGTGGTTCGGCGAGGAGGCGGAGAGGTGGACGGGGATGCCCTCTTCGAGGCGGCCGTGCCCGTTGCCGGCGTGGCGCTCGCCCGCCTTCGAGTGCGCCGACCGGCGCCAGACCGCGGGCGCCTGGTCGCAGCGGCCGAGGCAGGCGACGAACGCCGTCGACTCGCCGCGCGCGTCGAGCTTGCGCTTCTCCGCCTCGCAGCCGTGGACCCGGCACGAGAGGCCCTGGCAGACGAAGACTTCCGTCTCCGTGTCGGAGAGCAGGTGGTAGAAGGTCGCGACGCCGTAGACGTCGGCCGCCGGAACGCCGGTCTGCCGGTGGACCTTGGAGACCACGCCCGGCCGCAGCCCCCCTTCCTCCTCCAGGAGCTTCAGGACCGACTCGCGATTCGCGTTCTTCGGGAGCATCGAAATTCACTTTCAGACTAGCACGGCGGCGGCCCGGCGGCAGTCCGGCGACGGCCCGGCGGAGGCGTCAGTCGCCCAGGTAGCCCAAAGCTTCGAGCTGCTTGCGAAGCTCCGGGTCGAGGTCGGCCGGCAGCTCCTCGTCGAGGCCCTGGAGGCTCGCGCCGAGGGCGGTCAGCCGCTCGTCGAGCCGGCGCACCACGTCGGCGTGGCGAGTCGAGACGTCCGTCAGCTCCCCCGGGTCGCGGCGCAGGTCGTAGAGCTCGAAGCCCTCCTCGGCGCCGCGCGCCCGGGCGCCGCCGCGCGGGATCGACTTGATGAGCTTGAAGCGCTCCGAGCGGAACATCTTGCGCTCCCACGCCTTGATGTTGGTGTTCTCGGCGAAGGCCTCGCGCGGGACGATCTCGCCGCCGGTCAGGAGCGGCAGGAGCGAGCGCCCCTGGACCGGGTGGGAGCGCTCGACGCCGACGAGATCGAGGAGCGTCGGGTAGAGGTCGACCAGCTCGACCTGGCGCTCGATCACCGTCC
Source organism: uncultured Thermoanaerobaculia bacterium (assembly GCA_964560325.1). Taxonomy (GTDB): domain Bacteria; phylum Acidobacteriota; class Thermoanaerobaculia; order Multivoradales; family DATKCC01; genus CAZLLV01. The sequence goes on from CAZLLV010000322.1 coordinate 1,371, forward strand.
CCGGCTCGACCCCGAGCTCGCGGGCGAGCCCCGGCGGCAGGTAGAGAAGGAGCGGCACCAGGATCTGCTCGTCGTACAGGTTCTGGCCGTGGCGCCAGCCGCCGTGCTCCCAGAGCTGCTCGCCGTGGTCGCTGGTGACGACGACGATCGTGCGCTCCAGGAAGCCGCGCTCCTCCAGGCCGTCGATCACCTCCCCCATCGCCCGGTCGAGCTCGACGATGCCGCTGTCGTAGAGCGCCGCCACGTAGCGCTGCTCCTCCGGCGTCAGCTCCTTGTCGAGCGCCCGCCAGTCGTGCTCCCCGAAGGTCTCGCCGATCCGCCCGCGCGGCATCCCCTCGACGAACGCGGTGCCCCGGTACGGGTCGTGGACCCGGTAGGTGTGGAGGAAGACGTGCTGCCGGCGCCCACGGTTCGCCTCGAAGGCGCGCAGCACGCGCTCCGGCTCCTCCTCCCAGCGGTCGATGCGGTAGCTCTCGAAGCCGCGGTCGAAGCCGAAGCGGGGGGCGATCTGGCCGCCGCCGGTGATCGCCGTCGTCCGGTAGCCGGCGCGCCAGAGCGCCTCGGCGAGGAGAGGAGACTCGAGCCCGCCGTTCGAGACCGGGTAGAGCCCGGTGAACATCGAGCGGTGCGACGGCCGGGTCCAGGGCGCCTGGGCGACGGCGGTGGCGAAGCGGACGCCGCGGGCGGCGAGCGCGTCGAGCGACGGGCTGGTCGGGCGGTCGTGGCCGTAGCTGCCGAGCCGGTCGGCGCGCAGGGTGTCGAGGCTGACGAAGAGGAGGTTCCAGCCGCCGTCCGGAGCGCCGGCCTCCCCGGGTCCGTCATCGCGCCCGGCGCTCACCACCTCGGGCGCCGACCAGGCCGCCACCGGGCCGGAACCCCGAACCGCCGTCGAGAGCTCCAGGACCACCGTCTCGCCGGCCCAGCGGCCGAGGTCGACCTCGCGGTCGCGCCAGGCGGCGCCGGCGCCGGGCGCGGCCCGCTCGTCGAGCACCGTCTCGCCCGCGTCGTCCGGGCCATCCGGACCGTCCGGACCATTCGGCGGCAGCACCCGGACGCGATGACGGATCTCGCCGGCGCTCGCCTCCTCCGGCACGTGGAAGCCGAGCCCGACGCGCAGCACCGGCCGGGGCGGCAGGTCGAGGCGGTACCGGTAGACCGTGCCGTCGCCGCCGAGGAGCGCGACCCGGGCGTCCCAGCCGAGCTCGCCGGTCATCGCCACCTGCCCCAGCCGCTCGGGCCACGGCGGCTCGCCGATCGCGATCGGACCCTCCCCGATCGCCGGCACCTCGGGCGCGGGGCCGGTCGCGGTCGCGGTTTCGGTCCCGACGTCAAGCAGGCGCACCGGGGGCGCCGCCTCCCGGCCGCAGGCCAGGGCGGAGAGCTGGAGGGTCCCGAGGAGGACGAGTGGGAGCGCGACGAGGCGCGAGGTCGCCATGACGGACGGGATGCTAACCCGGCGAGGCGGGATCACCAGCGCTTCGGCGGACGGCTCGAGAGCGTCAGCTCGACCGGCGCGAGCCAGCCGACCGGCTCGCCGTCGAGCACGGCAGGCTCGAAGCGCGGGCTCGCGCGCAGACCGTCGAGCCCCCACTGCACCACCACCGGGTTCGACCAGTCGGTGACCACGACCGGCTGGCTGATCCGGCCGTCCGGGGCGACGAAGACCTCGAAGTGCACCGGTGCCACCGTCTCGTTGGCGGCGATGTAGTTGTCGAGCGGCGCCACCTGGAAGCTCGGCGCGGTGGCGGGCCGGAAGTCCCGGTCCGGCCGGAGCTCGACCGGCGGCCGCCCCGGCGGGTACTCCCCCGGGGAGCGGAGCGGGTGCGCGGCGAAGAGCGCGGCGGCGCGCGGATGGGCGGAGAGGTCGCGCTCGGTGAGCGGCGTGCCGCTCCGGGCCCGCCCGGCGAAGCGTTCGTGGGCGAGGGCGGAGTGCCACTCCCAGACCGCCCGCTCCTCGTCCCCCCGCTCGGCGGCGGCGACGGCGAGCTGGAAGGCGATCTCGGCGAAGACCTGCGCGAGGTCGGGCTCGCGCCAGCTCTCGCCCATCACCGTCTCGCGGAGCGCGCCGGCCTGCTGCTCGACCTTGGCCCACTTGCCGCCTTCGAGGAGGCCGCCGATGCGATCGACCTCTCCCCACCAGCGGGAGGGCTCGGCGCCGAGGGTCTGGCCGGCGGCGGGCACGGCGGGGAGGGCGAGGACGAGGAGGAGGACGAGCGCGGTCCGGTGCATGCCCGGTGCAACCGGACGGAGCGCCCGCGGTAATCCGGCTGCCGGCCCGGCCGGCCGGACCACCTCCCGAGAAACGGTGCCGATGCCGCGATTCGCCAGACGTTCATGTACTCTTGAAGGCGTCCATCCGATCGTCGATCGCGGAGCTTGGAAGACGTTTCAGCAGGAACGTCGTTGCTCCCATGAGCAAGACCTGCTGCCCCGAGTTACGGGCGGCCGATACTTAGATGGATGGAGACGTGCGGCCGTGAGGGCCGTCACGGACGTCCATCGAATCGGAGAGAGGAGAGAGTGATGAAACGGAAGAGCTGGATTTCGATCGTCTGTGGAGGGCTGTTGTTGATCGCGCTGGCCATGCCGGCCGCGGCGGCGGGTGACGACGCCCCGCGTTTCGCGCTGCTGGAGCGCGTCATGAGCTGGATCGAGTCGTGGGCGCCCACCGGAGCGCCGGGCTCGGGATGGGAGCGGGAGGCGGCCGCGGACGCCCAGGGCGGCCTGCCGGGCGAGATCCCGGGGACCGCGAACGGCTCCTGCGAGGCGTGCAACAACCACGGGGAGATCACCTCCGTCATCGATCCGGACGGCTGAGAACCGCGCCGCAGCCGCGGCGCCCACTCGCGGGGAGGGCGATCGTCGCGCCGCCCTCCCCGCGATTCTTGCACTTATTATCAAAATAGAATCACTTCCTTTGCGGGACCATGCTAAGCTCCCCGGGTTCGTCAAGCTCGAAGACTCGCAGGGCGCGCCCGGAAGATATGGAGCGCGCTTCTTTCGTTCGACCGCGGGTCGCTCCCGGCACTGATACGCTCCGGTTACCGCGAGGAGATGGAGGATGGCGCGAACTCCCACCTTTCGTTCCCACCCCTGTGATCGTGAGCTGATCGGTTTCGCAGACGGCTCTGCCTCGGATGAAGAGAGGGCAAACGTCGAAGAGCACCTGCGAGCCGGTTGCATGCTCTGCATGTTCGCCTTGCGCGACGCGATCGAAGAGAGCGCGGGAAGCGAGAGGATGGCTCACGAGCCGATGACCTCCGGCGGAGCGGAGAGACCGTTCGCGCTGGCCTCGGTGGAGGGGCACGTCCGGCGAGCGGAGCGGAAGGCCCTCGTGGTCGAGGTGGAGGCCGTGGTCGCCCCGTCCCTGATCGCGGAGCTCATGCTCCGTCCTTCCGCGGGGCGCCGGGAGGTGGTCCGCGGGTCGCGCCGGTACAAGCTCCTCGGCCTCTCCGAAGCGCTCCGTGCGGAGAGTCTCGAGGAAGCACACCGCGACGTGGCCCGTTCGATCGAGTTCGCCGAGCTGGCGGCCGAGGTCGCCGACTGCCTGAGCACCCGCTTCTACGGCTCCCGGATCGTCGCGGACGCTCGCGCTCTCGCCTGGGCGATGGTCGGCAACAGTCAGCGCGTGGCGGGCGAGCTCTTCGCCGCCGAGCGCTCCTTCCACACCGCGTCCGACCTGCTCGAGGGCGGCACGGGGAATCCCACGGAGGTGGCGGAGCTCCAGATGCTCCTCGCATCCCTCCGGATGGAGCAGGCGCAGTTCAAGGAGGCGATTCGGCTCCTCGACTCGGCCGCCGTCACCTACCGGCAGCTCGGCCTCTCACAGAGCGAAGCGAGGGCGATCTTCAAGATCGGCACCGCCGCGATCCTCGCCGGCGAGCCGGAGCGCGCCCTGGAGCTGTTCGACGGCTGTCTGGAGCTCCTCGACCCGGAGAAGAACGCGAAGATGGTGCTCTTCGCGCACCACAACATCGCCCATGCGCTGCTCGATTCGGGAGCCGCCGAGGAGGCGCATCAGTACCTGCAGGACATCCTCCCCTTCTACGAACGCGTACCCGAGGATCGGCAGATCCACGTCCAGCGCCGATGGCTCGAAGCCCTCGTCCTTGCAGGCGTCGGGCGCTCGGACGAGGCAATCGCGAAGCTCGGTCGCATCCGGCAGCTCTTCGTGGAAGAGGAGCGGGCCTACGACACGGCTCAGGTCACCCTCGACCTCGCCGGGGTGCTGCTCGCGGTCGGTCATACGGCGGAGGTCAAGGGCCTGGTGCGGGAGATGTACCCCGTCTTCCGCTCGCAGGACGTCCACCGGCAGGCGATCGCCGCGCTGGTGCTCTTCGAGCAGGCGGTCACCGCCGAAGCGGCGACCGTCGCCCTCGCCCGCGACGTCGGCCGCTACCTCGCCCGCGCCCGCAACAACCCCTACCTCCGCTTCGAGCCCGCCGGCTCCCAGGCCGACTGACGGAGTGGGAGCCGACCTCTCCAGCCTCTCGATCGGTGAGATCCGCCGCCGATTCCTGCGCGAGGGTGCGCGGGTGTCCGGCCAGGTTCTCGCGCGGCTGCGGCGCGATCCGCGCCAGGGGGTGCGGCAGATTCACGACCTGCTCGAGCGGCGGCGGGAGCGGGAGCGGGGGGAGCGGCTGCGGCTCGAGGCGATGCTCAACTTCGAGCGGGTGCTCTGGAAGACGGGCGTCACGCGCATCGCGGGGGTCGACGAGGCGGGGGTGGGGCCGCTCGCGGGGCCGGTGGTGGCGGCGGCGGTGGTGTTCGCGCCGGGGACGGAGATCGAGGGGGTGGACGATTCGAAGCGGGTCGATCCGGAGCGGCGCGAGGCGCTGGCGGCGGAGATCCGGGGCCGGGCGGCCGGCGTGGCGGTGGGGGTGGCGGGGGTGGGGGAGATCGATCGGCTGAACGTGTACCACGCGGCGCTCTTGGCGATGCGGCGGGCGGTGGACGGCTTGCCGGAGCGGCCGCAGCATCTGTTGATCGATGCGCGGGAGCTTCCCGATCTGGACATTCCGCAGAATCCGTTCGAGAAGGGGGACGGGATCAACTTTTCGATCGCGGCGGCGTCGATCGTGGCGAAGGTGCATCGGGATTCGTTGATGTGCGAGCTCGATCGGCGGTATCCGGAGTACGGGTTCGTGCGGCACAAGGGGTATGGGACGAGTGAGCACCAGGAGGCGATCCGGGCGCACGGGCCGTGTCCGATCCATCGGGCTTCGTTCGGGTTCGTGCGGGAGCTTTGTGGGGAGTTTTCGGATCGGTTCTATGCGTTGCGGGATCGGTTGGGGGAGGCGGAGTCGGGGGGGGAGTTGGAGGCGTTCGAGGGGGAGTTGGGGGGGGCGCGGGGGGAGCTTCCGGAGGAGGAGTACCGGAAGTTGCGGTTGATGCTGAGTCGGCGCTGGGCGGCTGGGTAGGCGAAATCCCCCCCGAGCCGAAGCCAGGGGCTCCCGCCCGGGCGTCGGCTTCCGGGCCCGCATTCGGCGGCGGTGGTGGGCGGGACGCCGGTGGCGGTGCAGGTCCGTTCGTGCCCTGTGACCGCCGCGACCCTGGTCGGGCTGTTCCGGGCGGTTTCGGGGCGTCTTTCTTGTCGACGGCTCTCGACTTCGATTCCGCGTCTGTCTGCCCGGGCGCGGCCGGGTGGGCTCGTCCGCCGAGCGACCCGGTTCGGGACCCCTGGCTCCGGCTCTTCCCCCCTCCCCGTGCTCCTACCCGTTCTCACGAGACACCTCGACAGCCACCGTCTGCGCCGGTCGGTCCAAGTACAGCAGTCGGATGTCGATCTCACCTGTCTGGGTCGGTACGCGGAACGTTTCGCCGGGGAAGACGGTCTTCGTTTTCATGGCTCCGTCGTCGGGGCTGACGGTGAGCTTGATCATGTCGTCGTCGTACGGGCGGACCGGTTCGGCGAGGAGGGTGGCTGCGATTTCGGGGACGTGGGTGGGTTCGCCGAGGGGGAGGTGGTGCACGGGGATGGTGAGGGGGAGTGGTTCGGTGAGGGGGCGGTCGTCGCGGGTGAGCCACCAGGCGCCGGTGGTGGTGGCGGTGAGGAGGAGGGCCGTGGTGAGGATGGCGAGGCGGGTGCGCCATCGGCGGGGGGTGGGACGGGGGAAGAGGGGGTCTCCGGGGGTGCGGAGGAAGAGGGCGGGGATGGCCCATTGGGCGGACGTGGGATCTTGGTCGCGGACGGCGCGGCGGCCTTCGCGGACGGCTTCGTCGGCGGCGGCGCCTGCGGCGACCTGGCGGTAGAGGGCGCGGGCGAAGGCGATCGCGGCGCCGTCGGTGATCGGGTGTTGCATGGCGACGACGGCGCCGGCTCCGCGGGCGACGAGGGCGGTCGCGACGCCGGCGTAGGGCGCGCCGGCGGTGGCTTCGGCGGTGCGGCAGGCGTTGAGCACGACGAGGCGGACGGCGGGTAGGGCGTCGCCGATCTCCTCCATCAGGCGCCCGGCGGTGACGACGTCCGGGCCTCCCGTCTCGTCCTCCAGCACCAGCGCCCCGTCGCCGGTCGCCTCGTCGAGCTCGCCGTGGCCCATGAAGTGGAGGACGTGGACGGTCTCCTCCCTGAGCGCCTGGCGCAGGAGGGAGAGCGTCGCGTGCTCGAGGACCCGCACGCGGAAGTCGCGGTGGAGCGCCCGGCGCAGTTCGTGGAGCTCCCGCTCCAGGTCGAGGGGGACCGGCGCTCTCGGCCCTCGGGGAGCGGCGGCGGCCACCAGGACGACCGGGGCGTCCCGTGCCGGACCGTGGCGGGGCGGGCGCGGGATCTCGAGGTAGCGCGCGACCGCCAGCCGGTCGTCGAGCGCCAGGAAGCCGCCGTCGTCGGCCTCCGGGTCGTAGAGCAGCTCCCAGGGCAGCCGGTGCAGCCGGACGCCGTCGGGTGAGTCGTCGAGGTCGAAGCAGAGCCGCAGCAGGAGCCGGGCGCGCGGGTGGCGGGCGTCTCGGTCGACGTGCCAGACGCTCCGCTTCCACAGCTCGCCGAGCGATCCCGGCAGGAGCGCGCGGAGCAGCCGCTCCCCCGCCGCCTCGGCCCAGCGCTCGTCGTCGGGCGGGGCGATCGGGCGGAGGTGACGCTTCGGCTCGGGTCCGGCGGGGCGCCCGGTGAGCCCGGTTTCGGCGAAGCGCCGCTCCAGCCGTTCGAGCTCCCGCTCGTCGAACGGCACGCGGAACGGCGCTCCCTCCCCCTCGCCCTCGGGCGACGACTCGACCCGCACCCGCAGCCCGTCCTCGCCGAGACCGATGCGCACGGTGAAGTGCGCGCAGTGCTCCCCTGGTCGCGTCACGCCGTCGGTTCCTCCCCGTCTCCAGACACGGCGGCGGGGGCTCCGGGGGATCGGAACCTCCACGGCGAATCACCCGCTCCGGCCGCGTCCGTGTCCGACCTGCCATGACTCACGCCATGACCCGCACGATCCTTCTCCTGCTCGCCGTGCTGCTCGCGGCCTGCGCCGACGAGCCCTCGGCGATCGAGCCCGCGACCGCCGGGAGCGAACGGCCGCCGACGGCGGCGGAGCAGGCCGGTGAGCAGGAGATCGACCGACTCGCCGAGCGGCTGGCGGCGAAGCTCGCCGGCCGCGAGCTCGAGGCCGTGGCGGTGGTCGACTTCCAGGACCTCCGGGGCGGCACCTCGGAGCTCGGCCGCTACCTCGCCCAGGAGCTCGGCTCCGCGCTCGCCACCGCCTGCGCCGAGCTCGGCCCCGAGGCGCCCCGGGTGATCGACCGGCACCGCCTGACCGAGATCCTGGACGAGCGGCGCCGGGTCAGCAACGGCCTGGTGTCCGGCGACGATCCGGGAGGCGAGATCGGCGGTGCCGCCGGGCTCGTCACCGGCAAGATCGTCTCGTTCGCCGATACGGTGCACCTGTCGATCCAGGTGCTCGGCTATCGCGAGGCGGCCGCCGTCGTGGTGGCCGACGAGGCCAGCCTGCCGCGCACGGCACGCATGAACGAGCTCGAAGGGCGGACGCTGAACGTCCGGCCGGGAAGCGACGTCGACATCTTCGAGCTCTGGTCCCCGCACCCCGCGATCCAGACCTTCCCGCTGCGGGAGCGGGAGACGGGCGACGTGAAGCTGCGGGTCGACCTCCAAGGCTGCGGACGCCTGGAGACGGACCTCTACTGCCTCTTCTCGCTCGAAGCGATCGAGGAAAACCGCACCGTCTACCTCTACGGCGGCTCGAAGGCCGTGCTCCCGAACGGCGCGCAGGCCGACGCGGGCCTCGTCCAGATCGGCGCCTCGACCGCCTCCGGGCCCAAGGGGCGCGCCGGCTTCGACCTGGTGCGGGGGGTGCCGACCTCCGCCGCCGTCCGCTTCGACCGCGTCCCCGAGGACGTGCACGAGATCGTGCGCCTGACCCTCGACCTGCACGGCGCGGACGCGGGCTTCGGGAAGGTCCCGATCGAGCGGATCTAGCCCGGCCGGGCCGCGCCCCCGCGCTTGGAAGGCCCCGGTGGTCCGTGGTATAGCTTTCGGGCCATGGCGAGCCGACTCCACATGCTGCTCCTCACCGGTCCCCGCGAGGTGGACCGGACGACGGTGCTGCGGGAGGCCGTCGAGATCCTCGGCGGCTGGCGGATCACCGGCTTCTCGACCGAGGAGGTCCGGGGCGCCGAGGGCCGGCGGGGTTTCCGCAGCGTCAGCTTCGGCGACGGGCCGAACGTGCTGATCGCCCGCACCGACGACCCGTCGGAGCCCCGTGTCGACGGCTGCTCCGTCGACGTGGCGGCGATCGACGAGATCGCGAGCGCCACGCTGCGGGTCGACCCGGAGGAGGTCGACGCGGTGCTGGTCGACGAGATCGGTCGGATGACCTGCCTGTCGTCCCAGTTCCTCGACTCGATGACCGACCTGCTCGACGCGCCGGTGCCGGTGGTGGCGACGGTCGCCGAGGAGGGCAACGGGCTGATCGCCGAGGTCAAGAACCGGCCGGAGGCGATGATCTGGGAGGTGACGCAGAGCAACCGCGAGCGCCTGCCGGCCGAGGTGGCGGCCTGGCTCCAGGACCACCGGGGGACGGTCGAGGTGCGGCCGCGCGGCGCGCGCAAGAAGCAGCGCGAGCGCAAGCGGTAGGCGGCGATGGAGCCCTCCACCGCCGAGCCGGCCGCTCCTGCGCCGGAGCACGAGCCCGGCACCCTCTGGGCCCGCGTCGGCGAGACGGCGCGCCGGGCGCTCGAGAGCGGGGCGCTGCTGCCGCTCGAGACCCGCTCGAAGGTCTTGCCCGAGGCGGGCATCCCGTTCACGGTGCAGTACGCCTCGACCCTGCGGGAGAAGCACGCCCGCGACGGCTCGCCGGCCGGCTCCGAGAACCGGAACCCGTTCCTGCCGCCCGAGCCGGAGTTGGTGGTCGCCGCCCTCTCGCCGACTCACCTGGCGGTCCTCAACCGCTTTCCGGTCATCGGCCACCACCTCCTGCTCGTCACCCGCGAGTTCGAGGAGCAGGCGCTGCCGATCGGCCTCGGCGACTTCGACGCCCTCGCCCGCTGCCTGGACGAGATCGACGGGCTCGGCTTCTACAACTCAGGGTCCGAGGCGGGAGCGAGCCAGCGGCACCGGCACCTCCAGGTGGTCCCCTTCCCGGTCGGCGCGGGACCGTCGCCGACCCCGATCGAGGCGGCGATCGCGGCGGTGGTCGAGGATCCGGCCCGGGGGACGATCGCGGCCTTCCCGTTCCGCCACGCGGCGGCGCCGCTGCCGGAGACGGCGTGGCAGGCTGAGGCGCCGGACGTGCGGGTGCGGCGCGCCGCCGAGGCGATGCGCCTCGCCTACCGGGCGCTCGCGGCGCGCGTCGGCCTGCGGCTGGCGGCCGGGCAGGCGGCCGAGCCGTACAACCTGCTCGCGACCCGGCGCTGGATGCTCCTGGTGCCGCGCCGGCGCGAAGGCTTCGAAGGGGTGTCGATCAACGCCCTCGGCTTCGCCGGCTCGATCCTGATCCGCAACAAGGCGCAGTGGGAGGCGGTGCAGCGAATCGGACCGATCGGGCTGCTGCAAGCCGTGGCCGTCGAGTAGGGCGGGATCGTATCCCGCCGCCTCCGGGCGGCTATCGCCAGGTCGGCGCGGACTTGTGCTCGAGGAAATGCGCGATTCCCGCCTTGCAATCGTCCGTCGACCGCGACGCGGCGTTGATCTCCGCCGCCCGGTCGAGCGCCTCGCCGAGCGGCCGGCCGAGGACGTCGAGGAGCAGCCGCTTGGTGAGCGCGATCGACTGCGAGCTCGCCTTGGCGAGCACCTCCGCCGCGAGCGCCGTGCCCTGCTCGGCGAGCTCCGCCCGCGGTACCACCCGGTTCACCAGCCCGATCTCCCGCGCCCGCTCGGCGCCCACGAAATCCGGGTCGAGCAGCAGCTCGCGCAGGTGCGAGCCGCGAACGCGGAGCGGCAGGAAGGTGGCGACGAGCGCCGCCACGAAGCCGATCCGCACCTCGCTGTACATGAAGCGGGCGTCGTCCGACGCGATCACGAAGTCGTGCGCCGTCGCGAGCCCGCAGCCGCCCGCGACGCACGAGCCGTGGACCAGCGCGATCGTCAGCGCCTCCTGCCGCAGGACCGCCTCGAACAGCCCGCGCAGCCGCGCCGAGTCCGCCCGGTGCTCCTCCGGTGTGGCGTCGCGCAGCGAGCGCAGGTGCTCGAGGTCCGCGCCCGCCGAAAAGTGCTTGCCGGCGCCGTCGAGGATCACCGCCCGCACCCCCTCGTAGAGCAGCGGACACCGGTAGAGCTCGGTCAGCTCGGCGAGGAGCGCGGGCGAGAGGGCGTTCGCCTTGTCGGCGTTGTCGAGGGTGGCGCGCAGCAGGTCGCCCTCGCGGCGCACGCGCAGCAGGCCGCCCGCCGCGTCAGTCATGCCGCCGCCGCTCCGCGTACGCCTCGTCCGGCACGTCGACCGCCATCATCAGCAGGCCCTGCGCGTGCGCCTTGCCCTGCGCGTCGGTCTTCAGACTCTCGGTGCCGCCGCCGCCGAGCGAGTCGTGGAGGATGAAGTTGAGCGCCATGAGGTTGGGAACCTCGAAGCGCTCGACCGCGCCGCGGCAGACCTCGGCGAAGTGCTCCTTCACCCGCTCGCTCGTGACCTCGCGCCGGATCACCTCGTAGAGCGCGGGGGTCTCGGCGATCAGGCCGACGTTGCTGGCGTCGCCCTTGTCGCCGCTCCGGGCGTGGGCGATCTCGATCAGTCGGACTCGGGGCATCTTTCGGTCTCCTGGGGGTCTAGGTCGTGCGGTTCGTTCGGGCCGGGCCGGCCGCCGCCCGCCGGTGGCAGAGCAGCGCCCCGGCGAGGGCGAGCGCGGCGAGCGCGTACCAGGTGGCGGGCGCCGCCGCGGGCGGCACGTGCAAGCCGCCGAGGACCGCCCGGCCGCCCAGGTCGAGCACCTCCCGGTGCCGGCCGACCAGCCAGGCGAAGAGGGCGAGCGCGGGGGCCATCACCAGGAGCGCGGCGGCCGTCACCGTCCAGCCCGGCCGCCGGCGCCGGTCCTCGAAGCCCCGCCGCACCGCCGGCACCGTCGCCACCGCCGCGGCCACGCCCCAGGCGGCGAAGACCAGCCGGTTGGCGAGCGCGCTGGCGAAGAAGCCGAGGGCGAGCGGCGGCAGCACGGCGGCGAAGAGGGCGATGCGCCACGGAGCCGGCCGGATCATGGTTCGATCACGCCTCCTCGACGCTCACCTCCAACCGCCCTTCGACCTCCTCGCGGGCGAGGAGCGCCGGCCAGTAGGCGACCACCTCCTGCGGCTTCGGGCGGCCGCCGGCGAAGCCGGTCACTCCCGGCGGACCGGCGGTGACGAGCGGAGCGATCTCCTTGCCGAAGCGCTCGACCTTGCCCCGGTCCGGATCGCGCACGGAGAGCCGCAGCACCACCTCCGGCGGGTCCGCCTGCGCCTCCCAGATCCCCGGCAGCACCGCGCCCTGGCCGAGCAGCTCGGTCTCGCTCGCGTCGTCGTCGAAGGTCACGCCGGCGCGCTCGAGCCGCTTCCAGACCGTCTCGGCGGCGAGGCGCGCCTTCTCGACCGCGCGCGGGCCGGAGACGGTGATCTGCCCGGTCGCCTTGTAGCCGGCCAGGTAGGAGGCGGAGATCTTGAGGAACGGCGTGTTCGGCCGGCCCTCGATGCCGTGGACGCGCACCCGGTCGGGACCCGCCTGCTCCAGGCGGACGCTGGTGAAGTCCGCCACCACGTCGGGCGTGATGTAGCCGCTCGGGTCGCCCATCTCGTAGAGGAGCTGCTCGGCCACCGTGTCGACCGTCACCATGCCGCCGGTGCCCGGGTGCTTGGTGACCACGAACTCGCCCTTCGCGTCCATCTCGACCAGCGGGTAGCCGACGTTCCAGAGGTCGGGCACCTCCCACCAGCGGGAGAAGTTGCCGCCGGTGCACTGAGGGCCGCACTCCAGGATGTGGCCGGCGATCGTGCCGGCGGCGAGGTGGTCCCAGTCGTCCGCCGTCCAGCCGAACTCGTGGATCGCCGGGGCGAGGGCGAGCGCCGTGTCGGTCACCCGGCCGCAGAGGACGATGTGCGCCCCCTGCTCGAGCGCCTCGACCACCGGCCGCGCGCCGAGGTACGCGTTGGCGCTGGTGAACTTGTCGAGCAGGGGCTCGATCGGCTCGCCGGTGTCCATGTTGGCCAGCTCGTGGCCCGCCGCGACCAACTCGGGCAGACGCGGCAGCACGTCGTCGCCCTCGACCACGCCCACCCGGATGCCGGAGACGCCGAGCTCGCGGGCGAGCTCGAAGATCTTCTCGCGGCAGGCGCGCGGGTTGAGGCCGCCGGCGTTCGAGAGCACGCGCACGCCGCGGTCGGCGAGCTCGGGCAGGACGCGGCGCACGAAGTCGATGAAGTCGGTGGCGTAGCCGAGCTTCGGGTTCTTGAGCTTCTGCCGCATCATGATCGACAGGGTGACCTCGGCGAGGTAGTCCATCCCGATGTAGTCGATGGGTCCCCCGCGCAGGAGCTCGACCGGGGCGTCGACGTTGTCGCCCCAGAAGCCCTGCCCGTTGCCGATGCGGATGATCTTCGAATCGCTCATGCGGCCCCGGAGGTTAGCACGGCGATTCGGGGCCGCCGTTCGTGGTCGTGGTCGGCCCCGACGGCACGATCCGAGACCACGCCGTCGGCTTCCCCGACACGGACTTCGAGCGCATGCGAGAGCTCGTCGGCGGCGCGTAGATCCTGCACCGGAGCTTGCAGGATTTTCACTCTCCCCGCGAGCTCGAGGCGGCCTTCGCCGGGACTCGAGACCGCACTTCCTAATCTTCTTGTTTTGGCAGGTGTCTTGCTGCGCGCTTCGCAGAAGCCGGCGCCGCCCCCGGCGCTCCTCGAAATTTCCCCTGGAGGTTTCCATGCGAAGACTGGCCATCCCCCTCCTCGCCGCGGTCGTCCTGCTGCCGCTCCTCGCGACGGCGAGCGACGCCCAGGACCTGATCTACGACCCGTACGGCACCTGGAACGGTTACAAGGTCTACCTCTCGCCCGCGCGGCACGACAACTCCGGATCGCGGGGCGAGTGCGGCTCGCTGGGCGAGAACGACCTGGCGTACTACGCCGCCTGGGACGCCACCAACGGCACCTACTATTGGGACGCCTACGACCCGAGCTCGCCGAACCGGAACCTACGGGCGCGGGGCTACCAGGTACGTATCGGCCGCGGGACAGTGACCTCGGCGTACCAGAACTCGAACTCCTGGGGCGCCGACCTCCACATCCCGATGCACAGCAACGCCGACGTGTTCGGACAGTGCTCGCGCACCGACCCCAGTCGCTTCGGCACCGTGGTCATCTACTGGCACACCTCGAGCGGAGGACCGAACCTCGCGGCACAGCTCCGCGAGAAGGTCGGGACGCTCACCGCCGGGGGCGAGTACAGCCCTGGAACCAACGACTACACCTGCTACAACCCGGGGCACCCCTGCACCACGATCACCCTCGCCGAGCTGCGCTACACCTCCGCCACCGCGGCCTATCTCGAGTCGGACTTCCACACCTGGAACACCGGCTACGACTGGCTCTACGAGAGCTGGGTCTGGGCCTGGAGGGTCGGATTCGCCGTCGACGTCCACCTCAACTACCCGTGAGCCGGGAGGTTCGAACCATGAAGACGAATGTGCTGCCGTTCCTGTTCCTGTCCCTCTCGATCGCGGTCACTCTCGCGGTCGCGACGCCCACCGCCGCTCAGCCGCCGCACGCCGACTCCCCCCTCGCCGCCTACCCCGGCTTCGGTCACCACGCCGAGGCGGACGAGAAGCAGTTCGAGCGCGAGGAGCTGGCGCGCGAGCGCCTGATCTCCCGCTGCATGGAGCGGGAAGGGTTCCGCTACGTCCCCGCGCCGTCGATCCCGCTCAAGGAGTTCGCCAGCCCGAGCGAGGCGATGGCGGCCTTGCGGGACGATCCCAACGGCCGCTACGAGCGTGCCCTCGCCGAGGAGGAGCGTGCGCGCTACCGCGTGTCCCTGTACGGCGTCGAAAACCCGACGTCCGAGAACGCCGACGACCAGCCCGACCCGGCCGGTACCGGCGGCGGCTGCCTCGGCGAGGCGGTACGCACCCTGCCCGGCGTCTTCGCCGCGAAGGCCGCGCTCCAGGACGAGTACGACGCCATGCGCCGGGCGGTGATGAGCGACCTGCGGGTGAAGGCCGCGGAGCGGCACTGGGCGGCCTGCATGGAAGGCCTCGGCCACCCGGTCGACGTGTCGCCGCGCGCCCTCGAGGAGCGGCAAGACGCAGAGCTCGCAGAGCTGGTCGGCCCCACCGAGGCCGAGCTGCCTACGCGCGAGGCGCTCGCGGCCTTGGGAGAGAAGCACCGCGCGGAGCGCGAGGTCACCATGCGCTGCGCTCGGAAGGTCGACCTGCCGGGCGTGGTCTCGAGCGTCCGCGCGGACCACGAGGCGCGGTTCGTGGCCGAGCACCGGGAGACGCTCGACCGGCACCTCGAAAGGTTCCACGCGCAGCAGCCGATGCTGGAGTCGATCGAGGCGACCGCCCCGTGAGCGGGGCGACTCCGTGGCGACCGGCCTTCGGGTCGGCCGCCCTCCTCGCCCTGCTGGTGATCGCTTGCGCCGGCGGCGCCGACGATCCGGCCGCACGCTCCGCTGGAGACGGGACCGAGCCCGCCGAGGCGCGGGCGGCGAGCCCGAGCGAGACGACGAGCGATGGCGCCGACGCGCCCAGCTTCCTCCAGGACGACGCCGAGGTGGAGATGCAGGCGCTCTCCACGTCGGCATACCGCCCGGCCGATCCGGCGCAGTGCGGTCTGCCCGAAGTCGCGGCCGGGGGCGGGGCCGTCGTCTACTTCGGCTGTTCGCCCACGAGCGGACCGATCGTGCGCGCGGTGCCCGCCCGGCGCATCTCGGACGCCGACCCGGAGGCGGCGCTGGAGGCGCTACTCGAAGGCCCGACCGAGGTGGAGCGGGAGCAGGGCTACCTCTCCTCCTTCGGCCCTCGGACGGCGGCGGTCGGGTGGCGGGTCGGCGAGCGCGACGGCCTCGCGTGGGTCGACTTCGATCGCGAGATCCTGGAGGTCGAAGGGATCTTCACCGTCCCGATGGACTCCGCCCAGATCGTCGCCACCCTCGGCCAGTTCGAGGGCACCGAGAGAGTGCTCATCCTGGTCGGCGGCGAGCCGCTGTGCAGGGCGCTCGGAGACTGCTGACCCCTCGCCGGCATTCCGTCACTCGGCCGTGGGCTCAGACTCCTGCGGCAAACAGGCCGCCGGGCTCTCCACCACCGGCTCGCCGGCCGGAGCGGGCTGGGCCTCGTCGTCGGAGCGGGCGGCGGTCAGCCAGCCGCACTGCGGGTGGCCGAGGTACTGGCCGCACGTCGTCCAGCTCCCGTCCGCCAGCTTGCACGCTTTCTGGCAGTCCTGGGGGTACCGCAACGTCCAGCAGTAGGAGCTGCACACGACGTCCGCCGCCTGCGCCGGAACGGCGGCGAACAGCGTGGCGGCCAGGGCGGCGACGACAGCGGCGGCGGCGAGGGACTTCCGGATACGCGGCATGATCGATCTCCTCTCGGGGAATGGATTCGGAATTCACGAAGCACCTGCAACTCTCTTGTGCGCCAACCCACGAGAGATCGGGACAGGAGGCGGGCGGTGCTACATCTCCGCCATAGGGAAGGTGGTCGGCCTCGACGAGCGAATCGCCGGAAATGTACTTGCTAGACTGAGGTCCCATGTCTCGCCCCAGGGTGTACATCGAAACCTCGGTCGTCAGCTACCTGACTGCACGATCGGGGCGGGACCTCGTGACAGCCAGCCGACAGGAGCTGACCCAGGAGTGGTGGGACGGACAACGGCACGACTTCGATCCCTTCATCTCCGAGTTCGTGGTCGCCGAGGCTGCGGAGGGTGATCCCGAAGCGGCCAAGAAGCGCTTGGCAGTGCTCGAGGGTTTGCCGGAAGTGAGCTTACCGCCCGAAACGACCGAGCTGGCGAAATCGCTGATGGCAAACGTGCCGATTCCCCAGAAGGCTGTCCTGGATGCCTTTCACATCGCTGCGGCGGTGATCGGTGGCGCCGACTATCTACTGACTTGGAACTTCAAGCATCTGGCGAACGCCATGCTCCGGAAGAAGATCGAAGAAGCTTGCGAAGCGAGCGGTTATGAATCGCCGGTCATCTGCACCCCCGAGGAGTTGATGAAACCATGACCGTAGTACTGGAACCCGACGCCGTCATCGCCGAGGTGCGCGCGATTCGCGAGGAGCTGGCCGCGAGGCACGGCAACGACGTGGACCGGCTCTACCAGGAGGTCAAGCGCAGAGAGCAGGCCTCCGATCGTTCGACGCTGACCCCAGCCCCGAAGCGGGTCGAGCCGACGTCGGTCGCGTGAGAGCGCGAGTCTCTGGGGGAGAACCCTCTACGTCTGCAGCACGCCGGTCTTGAAGCCGCCGATGTCGGGGTTCATGGCGGCGGCGCGGAGGGAGTGGGTCAGGACCTCTCTGGTCCTCGCCGGGTCGATCAGGCCGTCGATCCAGAGCCGGGCGGCGGCGTAGCGGGGGTCTTCGGTCGCCTCGTAGCGGGCGCGGATCTCGGCGAGGCGCTCCTGCTTCTCCTCTTCCGACACGTCCTCGCCCCGGTTCTTGAGCTGGATCGCCAGCAGCGTCTTCGACGCCTGGTCGCCGCCCATCACCGCGATGTGCGTCGACGGCCAGCCCCAGAGGAAGCGCGCGCCGTACGCCTTGCCGCACATGGCGTAGTTGCCGGCGCCGAACGAGTTGCCGAGGAAGAGGGTGAGCTTCGGCACCGTCGAGTTCGCCACCGCGTTGACCATCTTCGCGCCGTCCTTGATGATCCCGCCGCGTTCGGCGCGGCTGCCGACCATGAAGCCGGTCACGTCTTGCAGGAAGACCAGCGGGACGCCCTTCTGGTTGCAGAGCTGGACGAAGCGGGCGCCCTTGTCCGCCGCGTCGGAGTAGACGACGCCGCCGATCTGGAGCTCCTTGTCGCGCGTGCCGGTGCCGGTCGCGCGGTGGGTGATCGAGCGGTTGTTGGCGACGATCCCGACCGGCCAGCCGCCGATCCAGCCGGTGCCGCAGACGATCGTGCGCCCGTAGGTCTCCTTGAACTCGTCGAGCTCCGAGCCGTCGAGGATGCGCGCCAGCACCTCCTTCGTCTCGTACGGCTTGCCGCGCGAGATCGGCATCACGCCGTAGAGCTCGTCCTCTCGGTAGAGCGGCTCGACCGGCTCGCGGCGGGCGAAGGGGGCGATCTCCGGATCGGCGAGTTGGGCGAATTGCGAGCGAATCTTCTCCAGGCAGGAAGCGTCGTCCGGGTGGCGGTGGTCGACCACGCCGGAGATATCGGTCTGCACCATCGCGCCGCCCAGCTCCTCGTTGCCGATCACCTCGCCGATCGCCGCCTTCACCAGGTGCGAGCCGGCGAGGAAGATCGAGCTCCCCTCGACGATGTGCGACTCGTCGCTCATGATCGGCAGGTACGCGCCGCCGGCGACGCACGAGCCCATGATCGCGGCCATCTGGAAGATCCCCTCGGCCGATAGGCGCGCGTTGTTGTAGAAGACGCGGCCGAAGTGCTCCTTGTCCGGGAAGATCTCTTCCTGCATCGGCAGGAAGACGCCGGCCGAGTCGACCAGGTAGACGATCGGCAGCCGGTTCTCGAGGGCGATCTCCTGGGCGCGCAGCACCTTCTTGCAGGTGATCGGGAACCAGGCGCCGGCCTTGACCGTGGCGTCGTTCGAGACGACCACCACGTCGCGCCCGTGGACGGTCCCGACGCCGGTGACCACCCCGCCGGCCGGCGCGCCACCCCACTCCTCGTACATCCCGTGCCCGGCCCAGACGCCGACCTCGAGGAAGGGCGTGCCGGGATCGCACAGGGCCTCGACCCGCTCGCGGGCGAGCATCTTGCCGCGCGCGTGCTGCTTCGCCTGCGCCTTCTCGCCGCCGCCCAGCTCGATCTCCGCCTGCTGCTCGCGCAGGCGCTCGACCTCCGCGCGCCAGTGGGCGGAGCGGCGCTCGAAGGCGTCGTTCTTCGTCAGATTGCTCTCGATGACCGCCATGACGGCGCGGAGTTTATAGGACCGGCCGGTCTCAGCGTCTCCCAGCTTCCAGTACCATTCCTGTATGCGCTTGCGGCTCTTGGCCTTCGCCTCCGCCTCCGACGCCCTGGGCGCCGGCGAGCGGGAGATCGAGCTGCCGGACGGTGCCGACGTGGCGGCGTTGCGGGCCGAGCTCGTGCGGCGGCACCCGGAGCTCGGCGCCCTCTGGAGCCGGCTCGCGGTGGCGATCGACGGCGAGATCGCCGGCCCGGACGCGAAGATCCCCGACGGCGCCGAGGTCGCCCTCCTGCCCCCGGTCTCCGGCGGCTCGGCGACCGCGGCGAAGACGCCCGCGACTCCGGTCCGCCTCCGCGCCGCGCTCACCGACGGACCGATCGACACCGCCGCGGTGACCGACGCCGTCTCCTCCCCCACCCGGGGCGCGGTCCTCCTCTTCCTCGGCACCGTCCGCAACCACCACGGCGGCCGCCCGGTCGAACGGCTGACCTACAGCGCCTACCGCTCGATGGCGGAGGAGCGCCTACTCAGGATCGTGCGGGAGATCGAAGCGGAGGGCGACGACCTGGCGCTCGCGATCGTCCACCGGCTCGGAGAGGTGCCGGCCGGCGAGGCGAGCGTGGCGATCGCCGCGGCGTCGCCCCACCGCACGGCCGCCTACGAAGCGAGCCGCCGGGCGCTCGAGCGGTTGAAGAAAGAGGTCCCGATCTGGAAACGGGAGCGCTACGCCGGAGGGGAGGAGGCGTGGCGGGAAGAGGAGCGGTTGTAGAGGCCTACTACTCGTCGTCGAGCTTCGACTCGGCGAGCTTGGCCTGCATCTGGATCCAGGTCCAGGCGCGGGTGGCGCCGGAGTAGCCGCTCTGGTTGGCGAGCTCTTCGCCATCGGGCAGCGCGACGACCAGGGTCGGCAGCGAGCGCACCCGGTAGCGCTGGAGCGCCTCGTCGACCTCCGGCGCGTTCGCCCCGGTCTCGACGCGCGTGTCCTCCACCTCGACCGGGACGTAGCTGGCGGCGATCTGCGCCGCCTTCGCGGGGTCGGCGAAGACCGTGCGCTTCAGGTGGTGGCAGGGCGCGCACCACTCGGCGGTGAAGAAGTAGAGGATCGGTTTGCCGTCCTCCTTCGCCCGCGCGGCCGCCTCGGGTCCGGGAGCGTGCCACTCGAGGACCGGCGAGCTCGACGCCTCCGCACCGGCGGCGCCTTCCGGCTCGGCGGCCCGGACGGGCGCGGCGGTCAGGAGGAGCGCGAACGCGAGCGTCGCGAGGGCGGCGATCGTGCGCTGAATCGGCTTGCGGGTGGCGGGGCGGTCGATGGTCATGGCGTGGCTCTCTCCTACGGGTCCGATTCGGTCGTCGTCCTGCGGCTACACCGTCAACCGCGCGCCGTGAAGCCGCATTCCATATTCGGCCCCACTCCCGGCCGGACTCCCAACCTCACTCCGCCGCCTCCGCGCCGGCCGCCGCCTCCCGCTCCTCCCCCCGCGCCGCCCGACGCTCGCGGATCTGGAGCAGGAAGTCGTACAGCACCGGCACCAGCACCAGCGTGAGGAAGGTCGCGAAGGCGAGGCCGAAGATCACCGCCACGCCCATCCCCTGCCACCACTGCGAGCTCTCGCCGCCGGAGGCGAAGCGCAGCTCGGTGAAGTCGAACTCGTAGCCGGTGGTGAGCGGGATCAGCCCGAGGATGGTGGTGATCGCGGTCAGGAGGACCGGGCGCATGCGGCGCAGGCCGGTCAGCCGCACCACCTCCGCGCGCGGCAGCCCGCGGGCCCAGAGCTGCTCGCCGTAGTCGAGCAGCACGATCGCGTTGTTGACCACGATTCCGGCGAGCGAGATCACCCCGAGGCCGGTCATGATGATGCCGAACGGCAGGCCGGTGACCAGGAGCCCGAGGAGGACGCCCACCATCGACATCAGCACCGACGTGATGATGATGACCGGGATGGCGAGCGAGTCGAACTTCCCGACCATCAGCGCCAGCACCAGCAGCACGGCGTACAGGAACGCCTTCGACAGGAAGTCCTTCGCCTCGTCCTCCTCCTCGCTCTGGCCGGCGAACGAGAGCGAGTAGCCCTGGGGCAGGAGATCGGGGATCGCCTCGATCCGCCGCTGCGCCTCGCTGCGCACCGGCTCCGCCTGGTCGGGCGAGACCACGTCGCCGGAGATCGTCACCACCCGGTCGGCGTCCTTGTGCTTGATGGAGGTCAGCGCCGAGCCCTGGCTCACCGTGGCGATCGAGCCGAGCGGGATCAGCGCGCCGTCCTCGGTCCGCACGGTGAGCTGCGAGAGGTCGTCGAGCGAGCGCCGGTACTCCTCCGCCAGCCGGACGGTGATGTCGATCTCGTCGTCCTCCTCCGCCGGCCGGTAGTACGACGCCTCGGTCCCGGTGATCGCGGTGCGCACGGTGCCGGCGATGTCGCGCGTGGTCAGGCCGAGCCGCGCCGCCTGCGTCCGGTCGAGATCGACCACCACCTCCGGCCGCGCCACGTCGAAGTCGGTCGACAGCGAGCGCAGGCCCGGCACGTCCTCGATCTCCCGCTGGATGCGCTCGGCGACCGTGCCCAGGGTCGCGAAGTCGGGGCCGGAGAGCTCGATCGACAGCGGATCGCCGACCGGCGGCCCCTCGTCCGGCCGGTCGACCTCGATCTCGACGCCGGGCATCCCGCGCACCTGCTCGCGGATCCACTCCATGGTGAGGAACGAGCTCTGTCCGCGCTCTTCCCGGTCGAACAGGTCGAGCGACAGGCGCCCTTGGGTCACGTCGCCCTGGCCGCCGGTGAAGAAGTCGGCCTGGCTGCCGGCGCCGGAGGAGGCGGCGAGCACGTCGAGGTCCGGGGTCTCCGCCAGCCGCCGCTCGACCTCGCGCACCGCCCCGTCGGTCGCCTCGACGCGGGTGCCGGGCGGCAGGTCGAGGTCGACGAAGATCTGCCGCGGCTCGGTCTCCGGGAAGAACTCGATGCCGGAGTTGAAGGCGCCGAACAGGAACACCACCAGGACGAAGGCGCCGACGGTCCCGGCGACCACCAGCAGCCGGTGCCGGAGCGCCCAGTCGAGGGTGCGCTCGTAGCTGCGGGAGACCGCGTCGCCGAAGCGCGTCAGGACCTCCTGGAGACGGCTGCGGTCGGGCGGCTCGCCCGCCTCCTGATCCTCCTCCTCGTCCTCCACCTGTTCGTCGACGGGTCCCCCCTCGTCCGGATCGGAGCGGCGATCGCGCGGCGCGAGCCGCATCCAGGTCGCCGCCAGCGTCGGGTTCACCGTCAGCGCCACCAGCAGCGAGGCGAGGAGCACGATCGAGAGCGTGGTCGGCATGTACGACATGAAGTCGCCCACCACGCCCGGCCAGAGCAGGAGCGGCGCGAACGCCGCCACCGTGGTCAGTGTGGAGATGACGATCGCCATCCCGACCTCGTGGGTACCGATGCGCGCCGCCTCCAGCCGTGCCCGCCCGTTCTGCATGTGGCGGTAGACGTTCTCGATCACCACCACCGCGTTGTCGACCATCATGCCGACCGCCAGCACCAGCGAGAAGAGGACGACGTTGTTCAGCGTCTGCCCCATGAGCTGGAGGACCACGAAGGCAAGGAGCATCGAGAACGGGATCGCGATGCCGACGAAGAGGGCGTTGCGGAACCCGAGCGCGAACATCAACACCAGGACGACCAGGACCAAGCCGGAGAGGATGTTGTTCTCCAGGTCCTTGACCATCATCCGCACGTCCTTCGAGAGATCGCCCAGGAAGACCACCTCGACGTTCTCCGGCCACGCCGGCCGCTCGCGCTCGACCAGCGCCCGCACCGCGTCCGCCACCTCGACCACGTTCGCGCCCGAGCGCTTCTGGACCGTCAGGGCGACCGAGTCCTCGCCGTTGATGCGGGCGTAGGAGTCGCGGTCCTGGAAGCCGTAGCGCACCGTCGCCACGTCGCGCACGTAGACCGGCGAGCCGCCGCGCTCGCGCACCACGAAGTCGCCGACCGCGAGCGGGTCGTCGACCTCGCCCGGCACCCTCACCGCGTACTTGCGGTCACCCAGCTCGATGTCGCCGCCGGGGATGGTCACGTTCTCGTCCGCGATCGCGTCGACCACGTTCTGGAGCGACAGGCCGTAGAGGCGCAGCGCCTCCGGGTCGACGTTCACCTCGACCTCGCGCTCGAGCCCGCCGACCAGGTTCGCGCGCAGCACCCCCGGCAGCGCCTCGATCTCGTCCTGGAGGTCCTGGGCGATCCGCTTGAGCACCACCGGGCCGAGATCGCCCGCCAGGTGGACCTGGATGATCGGGATGTCGGAGAACTCGGTCTCCTGGAGGATCGGCTCCTCCGCGTCCTCGGGGAACTCCGCCTCGGCCCGGTCGACCCGATCGCGCACCTTCTGGAGCGCGTCGTCGATGTCGGTGCCGGAGACGAACTCGACGGTCACCAGCGACACGCTCTCCTCGGAGGTCGAGGTCAGCGTGTCGAGCCCGTCGAGACCCAGGAGCTCGCGCTCGATCCGATCGGTGATCTCCTTCTCCACGTCCTCCGGCGAGGCGCCCGGGTAGAGCGTGTAGACGAGAACCTGCGGGATCTCGACGTCGGGGAACGCTTCGCGCGGCAGGCCGACGTAAGCCGACACACCGGCCACGAAGGCCGCCGCCATCAGGAAGAAGACGGTGGCGCGCTTTCCGAGCGCCGCGTCGGTGATTTTCATGACAGGACGCCTCCGGCGGTCTTCATCCCTCCGCCACCTCCACCGTCTGCCCCGGCGCCACCCGGCCCTGCCCCTCGACCACCACCCGGTCGCCGGCGGCGAGCCCGCGCTCGATCACCACCCGGTCGCCCAGGATCGGCCCGAGGGCGACCTCGCGGCGCTCGATCTCGGCGGTGCCCGAGTCGGAGCCGCCGCCCGAGCCGCCGACCGCCACGTAGACGACCTTCCGGTCCTCCAGGTCGACGATCGCCTCGAGCGGCACCATCAGCGCGTCCGGAATCGTCCGGCGCGGGATCTCGACCCGCGCCAGCATGCCCGGCCGCAGGCGGCCGTCCTTGTTGTCGAGCTCCGCTTCCAGGCCGAGCGTGCGCGCCGCCGGGTCGAGCTCGGCGTCGAGCCGCACCACCCGGCCGGTGAACGATTCGTCGGGGAAGCTCGACACGCGGATCACGACCGGCGTGCCAACCTCGACGAACGGCACGTCGGAGGCGGGCACCGGCGCCCGCACCTCGAGGCGCGAAGCGTCGACCAGCTCGATCATCGGCTGCCCCGGCGCCACGTAGTCGCCGACCTCGACCTGCTTCGTGGCGACCGTGCCCGCCCACGGAGCGGTCAGCCGCGACTTCTCCACCCGCAACTGCGCCGAGCCGAGCCGAGCCCGCGCCACGTCGCGTTGCGCCTCGGCGTCGACCAGCGAGCTCCGGGTGATGCTTCGGC
The DNA here is from genome assembly GCA_964560325.1 of uncultured Thermoanaerobaculia bacterium. Classification (GTDB taxonomy): domain Bacteria; phylum Acidobacteriota; class Thermoanaerobaculia; order Multivoradales; family DATKCC01; genus CAZLLV01. Next base: position 25,256 of record CAZLLV010000322.1, read on the forward strand.
GTTCGAACAACGCCTCCGCGCGCCGGTGCTCGTCCTCCGCCTGCTCGAAGAGCGCCCGGACCTCCGCCAGCTCCTGCTCGAGGGCGCGCGTGTCGACGGTGGCGAGCAGCGTCCCGGCGCCCACGCGCTGCCCCTCCTCGACCCGCAGGGTCTCGACCGTGCCGGCGATCTCGGCGGAGAGCGAGGCGCGCCGCATCGCCTGCAGGTCGGCCGGGAGCTGGAGCCGGTCGACCACCGGCTCGGGCTGGACCTCGACCACTCGGACGAGGGTCCGGCGCTCCTCGGCCGCGCCGGCCTCCGCACCCGGCTCGGCTTTCTCGCCGCCGCAGCCGCCGAGCGCGAGCACGGCGAGAACGAGCGGCAGGAGAACGGCGCGGGCGCGCGGAGGGCGAGCGGCGGAGGGGGGCTTGGCGTCGGCGGTCATGGCTCGGTTCCTTCGATGGCTGCGATCGGATAGCGCCCAATGGCGCGCTCGAGGCGGGCCGCCTCCAGCCGGGCCGTGTAGGCGGCGTCGATGAGCTGGATCTCGGCCGCCACCTCGCGCTGCTGGGCGTCGAGCAGGTCGGCCTGGAGGGTCACGCCCTCGCGGTAGGTGTCGGCGGCGACGCGCGAAGCCTCGCGCGCGGTCTCGGCGGCGAGCTCGGCCGCCTCCAGACCGGCGAGCGCGGCGCGGTAGCGGGCGAGCGCGGTCTCGATCTCCAGCACCACCCGGTTCTCCAGGTCGCGGAGCCGCCAGCCGAGCTGCTGGCGCTGGCTCTCGAGCTGCGCCACCTGCCCCTTCCTCCGGCCACCGTCGAAAAACTCCCAGGAGAGACCGACCGACACCAGCCAGTCGGCGTAGAGCGGATCGTCCAGGTTCTCCGGCAGCCGGACCTGGCGGCCGTAGTAGCCGTCGAAGTCGATCCGCGGCCGGCCGTCGGCGCGGATCACCTCCTGCTGCATCCCGAGCGCCTGGCGCTGGAGCGCGAGGTCGGCGAGCTCCGGGCGGCTGTCGAGGGCGACATCGATCAGCGCTTCGAGCCCGCGCGGCGGCTCGAGGCCGGCGGCGAGATCGCCCGGCTCGTCCGGCAGCACGAGCTCCAAGTCCGGCGGCAGGCCGAGTGCCACCCGCAGCCGGCTCGCGGCGACCTCCACGTCGCCTCGGCGCTCGGCGAGGAGCGGCCCGAGCTCGGCGAGCGACGAGCGGGAGCGGAGGCGCTCGAGCCGGGTCGCCTCGCCGATGTCGTAGCGCGCCTCGACCACCTCGAGCGCCGCCTGCCGCGCCCGCTCCTGCGCCTCGACCACCGTCACCGCCCAGCGGGCGGCGAGCGCCTGGTAGAAGGCCTCGGCGGCGACCAGCGCGGTCTCGAGCCGCGCCGCCTCGATCTGCGCGCCGACCACGCCGCCGGCGAGCCGGGCGAGCTCGACCGCGGCGCGAATCTTCCCGAAGGTGAAGAGCGCCTGCTCGACGGCGACCGAGGTCGAGTAGAGCTCCTGCACGCTCGGCTCGAAGCTGCCCTCCGGGAACTGCCGGACGATCTCTTCGAAGTCGGGGTTGTTGAGGAAGGCGGGGTTGCGCGACCGGCTCCAAGAGGCGGTGAGGGCGAGCTGCGGCAGCGCGTCGGCCCGCGCCTCTTCGACCCCGGCGGCGACTTCGTCGAGGCGTTCGACTTCGGCGCGGAGCGCGGGGTTGCGCGCCAGGGCGATCTCGATCGCGCGTTCGAGGTCGAGAGCGAGGGTGCCGTCGGGGCCGGAGAGCGGAAGCGGCGGCAGCTCGGCCTCCTCCGGCGGCGGCACGGAGGTCGGCACGTCGCGCAGGCCGGGGATGCGGTCCACGATGCCGGCGAGCGGCGCCTGAGCCGAGGCGGCGCCGGCGGCGAGGAGCGCGAGGCAGACGAGGCCGAGGCAGGGCCCGGCGATGCGACACGGCACGGTGTGGGATCTCCTTCGGACAGGCACCCGGCCAGGGGAACGGCGCACGGGCCAGGCGCGGAAGGCGGACAGGATACCAGCCCGCTGGGGGAGACTACGGCAGAGAGCGCGGAAGGTTCGGCCAGCCCGACCGGATGGCGACCACCACCCGCTCGTCAGCCAAGCCACCCCTTGTCATCCCGAGCTTGCGAGGGATCTGGGTGGGGGATGTGCGGAATCCACCGAAAGCCGGGGTCGGGACGAGGGTGAGTCTGCGGGCGCTGTTCGATCGAGCACCGCCCCGGCCGGGTCGCGTCTTTCAAGTCGTTGAAAAGGCGAGCTTCCGAAGAGGCTGGCACCTCGTCAGTGGGTGATCTACGGGTTCTTCTTCAGAGGAGCCACTCTGCGTAGGCGCGGATGTCGATCATTGGAACCGTTGCGTTGGCCTGGAGGCGCGCGATCAGCTCGAAGAGAAAAGCGGTCGCCGGCTTGTCCTGCTCGGTGCTGGCGTAGCTGCCATCCTCCTGTAGCGCAAAGGCACCGTGTGCCGCGACGCACCCGAGATCGAGACGATTTCCGATGTCGCAGCTCGTAAGTGCGTGATCAAGAGATTCACCCAGAGGAGGGCTCCACTCACTCTCGAGCGCCAGAATCCCCCCAAGGATCGGCACCAGCTTTTTAGCTGGATACGTACCGCCGGCATGGGGTATCGGCAGGCTCGTCCGGTGAAGGCGCCGAACACTGGCTACTTTCTCTTGGGCGTAGGCTACCAGTCTGGCGTTGATGGTCTGCTTGGCCTCAAACACTGCGTAAACGCTCTCAGCCGGGACGATCTTCTGGCCCTGGAAGTGGAAGATGAAGGGAGAATACTGCCGGTCGAAAACCACCACGTCGATCTCGTCGCTAAACGTGCCCTTGCTGTCAACCACATGGGCACAGGCCGCTTGGTAGCGCTTAGGTAGGTACTCCGTCAGTAGGTCCACCCACACTGATTCGCAGGCGTCACCCTTAGCCCCGGGGTGAGCGAACGCCCCTCGAGCGGTTGTGAGACGCCGCTCGATATCATCGTGAAGGGATGCAAGAAGTTCCCGGAGGGACCAAGCGCTCACCGGCGTGACTCATGAAAGGGCGGCGTCGGAAGCATCGCCAGCGCGACCTCCAGCGCACGGGAAGGTTCTACTGGACGGGAAGGGTAGGCATCAAGTGCGACCGCCGGCACCAACCGCTGCATGAGGTCGGAAAACGTAAAGCCGTAGCTCGTGCCGTTCCGAGGGCCAGTGGCGTCCACAAGAGCCTCGACGTGAGCATGGGTAAAGCCAAGAGGCGACAACATGCTCTGCAGGACCTCACGACGCTGGGTCTCGTTGGGTCGCGAGAACTCCAGGATCTCAGCTGCACGCCGCTTTACCGCTGGGTCGAGAGCCCCTAGCCGGTTGGTACACATGATCACCGCTGCAGGGAGCCTACTGTTGCCGATGAGGTCGACTCCCCGGATGAAAGCATTTACCCCTGCCCGGTCCTCGTGGTGCATTTGAGCCGCCTCCCGGGACTGTGCGAGGGCATCGGCTTCGTCCACCAAGAGGATAACCGCCCCTCGAGCCTTGCCGGATGAGCTCCTCAACTTCTTAGCTTCTTGGACTGTGGCCTCAAAGGCGGACGAGAGAAGCTGTGTCATCTCGCCCACTCGCCCCTGCCCACGCGCCGACAGGCTGAGCGGCAGGAGCGTAATGTCGATGCCCTCCTGCCGAGCTACGGAATCGCCGATCGTTTCCGCCAACTCCGTCTTCCCGGAGCCGACGTCTCCTGCAAGGACGACGAGGGGCGGGCGGCTCAGGACCGCGCTCAAGAGTCCGTTCGACTCGCGATGGTGTTTGCGGGCCCATGCTTCCAACCCGGAAGGGTTTACGAGGATACCGAGCATCTTGGTCAGCTTGAGCTTATGATCGTCCAGGCCTACCAGCCGAGCTAGACGCTCCTTGGCATCCACGTCCGGAAAGGTCATTCGGTACCCGAACAGGTCAGGCGAAGCGGCTGCCGAGTGCATTAGAACGTCCTCACGCTGGCTCGGCCCAGCGCTCTGCCACCGGCCGAGTATGTGCGGTCATTGTGAAAGTAGCCGTTCACTGCGGGCTCGGGTGCGCCGTTCCGTTGGAAGGGAAGCCGCTTCTTGACCTCGAGGCGATCATGTTCCGGAAGTGAGTCCCACGCCGAGCTGTACAAGAGATAACTGTAGAACCGAGCGTTGGTAGTGTTGGCGCCAGGTTGAACCCGGCCGGGGTCATCGTCACCAGCAGTGCCGCCGTTCAGGTCACGGGCGGTATAGCGGAGTGTTGGGGAGATCCATGCACCATCTCGTTTAAATCCGTAGGTAACACTTCCCACCAGGCCGCCCTTGAGCAACTCCGTTAGCTCCTCCTGATAGGCCGAGATCCAGGCGTCACTGGGCTCACCGTAGAACCGCTGGACCCGCTTGAGGTCGGTGGCCACCTTGGCCGCAATGTGCCGGGCGTGCGTGGCTGTGAAGGTCGTGGATTCGGAGTAGGTGTAGCTGAGTGTCACTGCCTTATCCTCACATCTGAAAAGACGAGCCGAAGACCTTCTGCCAGTAGTGGACGGTCTCCTGCTTCGTCGGGGCATGTAGCGCGGCGTCGATCGCGTCTCCAGCGTCCAGAGCAGCCTCGACGATCGCATCGGCGTCGGTCTGGGTGTAGAGCCGGCTCACGTTATTCTCCGGGTTTACGGGATCGATGATCTGCACTGGCTCGACGAGCTCGCCGACAGCGCCTGGCTCGTAGTAATCGGCGAAGACGACACGCTCTCGGAGGTTCGTCCTGGCGAGGTAGGTGAAAAAGTGCTGGAGGGCTTCGGGATAGTCGGAGAAGCTTCGCCCCTCGTCGGAGAGATGCGCGAAGATCAGCTCCACCATGAATGATTTGAAGCGGAAGCCTTCGTTCTCCCGCTTTAGCTTCCGCGCCCAGAACTTGGCCAGCCGGATTGCCTGAGCGAGGTCTCCCTCGTGGTCCGCCTTCCGATTGCGGATGAATTCCAGGTGGCGAGGGATGCAGGTTTTGAGGAGCGACCCATCCTCTTGGCTGACGAGGTCCCCGTACCAGTCCGAATCGCCGGTGTAGAGAATAGGCACGACATCCACGTCCAGACCTGTACCGCGGAAGGACACAGTCACGCAGTACGTCTGGGGAGTGATCTGGTCGGGTTGGAAGTTCGGAAAGGCGCTCCGCAGGCGCTCCGCGAGGTACTCGAGGAGCCGATCCACTTCGGCCGGCACGTCGGCGCCACTGATATAACAGGCGACATCTATGTCGTTGAGGGACCGGAGGGCGGTTCCCTTCGCGAGACTCCCGGAGAGGAGCATCTTCTTCAGGGAGAAATCCGGGTGCTCGCTCAGGTAGATCTCTAGCTTCTCACGCAGGCGCCTCGCCTGTGCTCGATACTCGTTCGCCTTGTCCTTCGGAAGGTTCACCTTCTCCTGAGCGAAGGTGACGATATCGTCGTGATCTACGTGCTTTCTTCCCATTCCGTTACGCCTCTTTGTGCAACAAGCAGGGGCTGATCTACCGACGCTCTAGCACCTGCGAGGAAACCCGCCGCCGCAACAGAGAACAACGCCCCTGTGCTCTCGGGTATTCCGCCTACCTCTAGATGTGGGGGAGACGAGTGCGAAGACCCCAACATCGGGTATGTCCCGGGTCGAACGCAGGAGGGACGGTTACCGCTTCGTGCTGCACCTCCGGCGGGAGACGCGGATGCGGGTTGGGCGTGTCCAGACCCAAAACAAGCGCGTACGGCGGTGGGGCCGGCCGAGGTGAAGAGGTGCCAACCGCTTCGGAGGGTGGTCATGACCGATGGAACGCTGATCGTGACGATTCCGCGGCACAACCCTGTGAACGCCTACACGATGGGCGGCATCGTTCAGGACGTAGGTCTCGACTCCGAAACCTGCAAGAAGTTGATGTAGCCAAGCCCGTATGAACGGGAGCGGAGGTGGTCCTCCGCCCCCTCGAAGTGAGGATCGCCGAACTACACAGCCCGGATGGTGAGGGTGCCGGGGCTGATTTCGATCTCGCAAAGGCGGCCGAGGTCGAAGCCGGCTTGTTCGAGCCAGAGGCCCATGAGGCGGAGGTCGGGGATCTTGCGGCCGCCGCGCCATTTGCCGCAGACGGTGACGATCCGGTGGCCCTGTTCTCGGGCCTGCTTCCGGCGCTGGCGCCGGTCTTCTTGCCGGTCGACGGCGGTCACGGTCTTGGGGGAGGGCGGCATTTTTCGGACGACGGTCGTGCCGTGGCGCTTTTCGTACTCTTCGAGGGCCTTCAAGCCCTCTTCGGTCACGCGGTAGCCGAAGCTGTCGTCGAAGGGGCCGGTGGGTTCCGGCCGGGTGGTAAAGTCACTTCCAGGTTCGCACATGGAGCTCATCCTCCTGTGTGGGCCAGGGCGCGGCGGAGGCGCTAACTCCGTCGTGCCCGTCTATAGTCTCGGCCCGCATGCCGCTCGCGCGACGCGGGCCGTCTTCACGCATCGCTCAAAGAACTGCCCACCTCGCTTACGCCCGATTACCGTACTTCACCAAAGCCTCCGTGTCAACCCCACCTGCCCGGGAAATCTGCCAGGAGCGCGGCTTCGAGCCACTCTGAACCCCCACGTTCAGCCACCTCTTCGCCCTCCACGCGCCCCTCCCGGCGAAAATCCCCGTCGAGTTCGCGGCCACCACCCCACGTCGAGGGTCCGGCCGGGGGCATCGCGGCCGGAGGTGGTCGAGCAAGCGGAGCCAGCAAGCCCGGCAGGAGTGCAAGCCCGTACCCCCCGCGCAGTGAGTCCAGGCGAGGCCTACGGCGGAAGGGTCAA
>CAZLLV010000323.1:0-3883 GCA_964560325.1 uncultured Thermoanaerobaculia bacterium
CGATCCGCGCAGCGCCCTTCCCGTCCGCGGCGGCAACCAGCTCGTGCGGATCCCCCGGTCGAGCACCGGCCTCCCCACCGGCCTGGGGAACTAGCCATCCCCGATCTCCACACGAAAGGCCCGATTCCATGCTTCCCGTTCGGCGCGCGTTGATCTCCGTCTCCGACAAGCGGGGCCTGGTGGAGCTCGCCACCGGCCTCGGCCGCCTGGGCGTGGAGCTGCTCTCGACCGGCGGCACGAAGTCCCACCTGACCGACGCCGGCGTGCCGGTGGTGCCGGTGGCCGAGGCGACCGGCTCGCCGGAGATCCTGGGCGGCCGGGTCAAGACGCTCCACCCGAAGATCCACGGCGGCATCCTCGCCGACCGCTCCCGCTCCGAGCACCTGGCGCAGCTCAAGGAGCACGGCATCGTGCCGATCGACCTGGTGGTGGTGAACCTTTACCCCTTCCAGCGCACGGCCGAGCGCCCCGGGGCGGTGCGCGAGCAGGTGGTCGAGATGATCGACATCGGCGGCCCGTGCATGCTGCGGGCGGCTGCGAAGAACCACGCGGCGGTGACCGTGGTGGTCGATCCGGGCGACTACGGCGACGTGCTGCGCAGCCTGGAGGCGCACGAGATGGTGGTGCCGGAGGCGCTGCGCCGGAAGCTCGCCTTGAAGGCGTTCCGCCACACGCAGGAGTACGACGCGGCGATCGCCAAGTGGATGGCGCGGCACCTGGACGAGGAGTGGAGCGGCGAGTCGGTCGAGGTGGCGCCCGACGGGGCCGCGGCGGCGCACGGGGAGACGGATCGCGAGGACGATGCCGGCACGGACGAGACGGGCTCCGACGGCCCCTTCCCGGCCCGAATGACGATCGAGCTCGACCGGGTGCAGGTGCCGCGCTACGGCGAGAATCCGCACCAGGCGGCGGCGGTCTACCGCACCGTCGGCGGTCCCGACGCGAAGGGCGTGATGGCCGGCGTGGTCCAGCACCAGGGCAAGGAGCTGTCGTACAACAACTTCCTCGACGCGGACGCGGCGCGCAAGATGGTGGCGCAGTTCGAGGAGCCGGCGGTCGTGATCGTGAAGCACAACAATCCGTGCGGGGTCGGGGTCGGGCACGACCAGGTGGAGGCGTACCACCGTGCGCTCGCGACCGATCCGGTCTCCGCCTTCGGCTCGATCATCGCGCTCAATCGGCCCGCTTCGGGCGAGCTCGCCGAGGCGATGAAGGAGCTGTTCGTCGAGGTGGTGATCGCCCCCGGCTTCGACCGGGCGGCGCGCGAGGCGTACGGCGCGAAGGAGAACCTGCGCCTGCTCGAGTGCGATCCGTACGAGGAGGGGCGCGGCGAGCCGGAGCTGCGGGCGGTCGACGGCGGCTACCTCGCCCAGGCGGCGGACTCGGTGCCGGACGACCCGGCGGCCTGGACCTGCCCGACCGAGCGCCGGCCCACCGAGGAGGAGGCGAAGGCGCTCGAGCTCGCCTGGAAGGTCTGCCGGTACACGAAGTCGAACGCGATCGTGGTGGCGAACGCAGTGCAGACGGTGGGGGTGGGCGCCGGGCAGATGAGCCGGGTCGATTCGTGCCGGATCGCGATCGACAAGGCGCGGCAGGCGGAGCTCGCGCTCGAGGGGACGGTGGCGGCTTCGGATGCGTTCTTCCCGTTCCGCGACGGGCTCGACGCGCTCGCCGAGGCGGGGGTGCGGGCGATCGTGCAGCCGGGGGGGAGCAAGCGGGACGCGGAGGTGGTGGCGGCGGCGAACGAGCGGGGGATGGCGATGCTGCTGACCGGGACGCGGCACTTCCGTCATTGATGGCACCGAAACTGCTCAGGACATCGTCCGCCATGACCAAGATCCGCGCTCTCACTCTCTGCCTCGTCCTCCTCGCCGCCGTCGCGGCCTTTCCGCTCGTGTCCTCTGCGCAGGACACGGCGACCGCGTGGAGCGTGCTCGACACGGCCAGGAAGAGCCTCGCGGCTTCGGGCGCCGAGCGCGCCGACTTCGTCCAGACCTACGTGCCGGCCGGGTTCTCCTCCGGCGAGGAGGAGGCGGGGCGGATCGCGTTCCGGCTGCCCGACTGCCTGCGCTGGGACTACGCGCAGCCGTACCCGAAGAGCTTTCTGCTGTGCGGCGAGCAGGTCTACTCCTGGAACCCGGAGGACCGGCGTGGCCAGACGGCGCCGGTCGACCGGCAGAACCAGCCCGGGCTCGATCTGCTGCTGCTGCCGCTCGACCAGCTCTCCGGCCGCTACGACGCCACGTCCGAGAGCCAGGGCGACGGCCGCGTGGCGGTGCACCTCGAGCCGCGTGCCGGAATGGCCGGGCGCACCGAGCTGACCGACGCGACGCTGGTGGTCGACACCCGGCAGGACCGGCTGGTCGAGGTGTCGTACCAGGATCGGGAGGGCAACCGCACGACCTTCCGGATCTCGGGCTACGAGGGCCTCTCCGACCGCACGGTCTTCGAGCCGCCGCGCGGGATCTCCTGGTCCGAGGGGTGAAGCGAGCGCCGAGGAAGCCGGATCGAACCGGACCGGTGAGGTAGGATCTCAGCCCGTATGGCTTCTCAGAACTCTTTCGACATCGTTTCCGAGGTGGACTTCCAGGAAGTGCGCAACGCCGTCAACCAGGCGGCCAAGGAGGTCGCGACTCGCTTCGACCTGAAGAGCGCCCGCGCCCAGATCGAGATCGAGGGCGAGGTGATCGTGGTCGAGTCGTCCGACGAGTACACGCTCGGCCAGGTGGTCGACGTGCTCCAGACGAAGCTCGTGCGCCGCGGCGTGGACCTGAAGAGCCTGCGCCCGGGCAAGGTCGAGGACGCCTCCGGCGGCCGGGCCCGGCAGCGGATCGAGATCCAGCAGGGCATCCCGCAGGAGACGGCGAAGAAGATGGTCGCCGAGATCAAGAAGATGAAGATCAAGGTCCAGGCGGCGATCCAGGGCGACACGGTGCGGGTCTCCGGCAAGAACCGCGACGACCTGCAGGAGGTGATCGCGCACCTCAAGTCGCTCGACCTCGACGTGCCCCTCACCTTTACGAACTACCGCTGATCCGCCACGATGCGACGAACCCTCCCCCTGGCCCTCGCCTTCCTGCTCCTCTCCGCCCTGCCGGCCGCGGCGTTCCCGGGCGGCGGCTCGCGCTACGACCCGGGCGAGCGGATCGAGGTCACCGGCATCGTGACCGACCCGCAGGGCCGGCCGATGAAGAACGTCGAGGTCCGGCTCGAGCTGGCGCGCGAGACGTTCGCCTTCCGCACCTTCCAGAAGGAGAAGAAGCGCGTCACTCCGGTCACCGCCTCCACCAACGACCGGGGCGAGTACTCGATCGTCTTCCCATGGGACGACTTCTACAACTCGTTCGAGCTGGCGGTCGGCGTGCCGGTGCGCGGGCGGCAGGGGGAGAAGTTCACGGCGCTCGAGCGGCTCGACCTGACGCGGCGGATCGAGAAGGGCTCGCCGGTCGTCGCTTCGATCGTGGTCCAGAACGCGAGCTTCGTCGACAACCTGCGGACCTTCCTGGCGACGGTCGACTCGGACGACGAGCGCCGCGTCTACGAGAGAAACGGCCGCCCCGACCGGGTCAAGGTGACGAAGTTCCCCGAGCACTCCGAGACCGCCTGGTGGTACTTCGACGTCGGCCGTGCCTACCGCTTCGTCGACGGCCGCCTCGCCGGCACCGAAGAGTTCGCGCCGGTCCGGCAGTTCGAAGGTCAGTCGCGGAATTGACACCTCGCCTTTCCGCGCACTAGATTACGTCGTGCGCCCCGAGACGAAGGACCCCGGCCACACGTCCGCCCGGGGCACCATCGTCGCCGCGATTCCCGCCCGCTTCGCTTCCACCCGCCTTCCCGGCAAGCCCCTGCTGCCGATCGCCGGCCGGCCGATGATCGAGCACGT
>CAZLLV010000324.1:0-3533 GCA_964560325.1 uncultured Thermoanaerobaculia bacterium
TCCATGCCGCGGACCCGCCGCCCCGCGACCTCCACCTCGTGGACGGGCACTGGACGGCCTGGAACCCGCCGACCGAGCTCCCCGCCGGCGCCACGGTGTACACGATCGTCCCGGGCGACACGCTCTGGGACCTCGCGGCCGAGTACTACGGCGACCCCTACCTCTGGCCGCAGCTCTGGGAGCAGAACCGCTACATCCTGGACGCCCACTGGATCTACCCGGGCGATCCCCTGCTGATCGACGTCGAGGTGACCTCGGCGGACGAGTACACCGAGAGCGTCGCCGAGACGGAGCTGCCGGGCGGCCAGGCGCCGGAGGGGGACGATCCCTACCGCGGCGTGCTGACGGCCGATGACGCCGCCGGTCCTCCGGTGCCGCTCGGCGCCGAGGCGGACATCTACTGCTCCGGCTTCATCTCGGCCGCGGAGGAAGAGCTTCCGTACGCCTTGATCGGTTCCGAGTACGGCGCGCTCCGGCCCTACCTCGGCGCGAGCGCCGGCGGCGACGTGAGGCGGACCTTCCGGTCGGGGGTGGCGACGACGCGCTACGACCTGGCGACCGGCGACGTGGTCTACGTCGACGGCGGACGGGTGGCGGGGCTCCAGGCGGGCGAGATCCTCTCGGTGATCCAGCCGGGCGAGATGGTGCGGCACCCGGCCGATCGACGGCAGCGCGTGGGCCGCTACTACGACTCGCTCGCCCGTCTGCGCATCCTCTCGGTCCAGGAGGAGACCGCCATCGGCGAGATTCTCGAAGCGTGCGCGCCGGTCAACGTCGGCGCCCGCATGCGAGCCTTCGCGCCGGAGCCGATTCCGCTCGCCCGCGCGACGCGGATGCGGCCGCTCAACTTCCCGGTCTCCGACGCGGAGCTGATCGACGCTCCGGCGATCGTGCACTCCGAGGACCGTCTCGTCTCTCTCGGCCAGGGGAGCCTGGTCTACATCGACCGCGGCGAGGCCGACGACGTGCTGCCGGGCGACGTCTTCACCATCTACCGCGAGAACGATCCCGGCCTGCCTCCCATCGTGATGGGGGAGCTGGCGGTGCTCTCGGTCGAGGATCGGACGGCGCTCGCACGGATCCTCGAGAGCCGCTACACGATCTACATCGGCGACCGTCTCGACCTGAAGAGGTAGCTCCGGGCGGTGGGTCCGGGCCCGGACCGCTGTGCTAAGCTCCGGCTTTCGCTTCCGGGACATTCGATGGCGGGCAAGAACCTCAACGGCCGCTTGCGGCAGATCGTGGACGAGCTCGTGAGCCGCGGCGTGACGCTGGAGCAGGCGCGGCAAGAGTTCGAGCGCCAGTTCATCGTCTCCTCGCTCGAGTGCCACGACTACAGCGTCGGCCGCTCCGCCGACCATATCGGCGTGCACAGGAACACCCTGCGCAACAAGGTCTCTAGCCTCGGCATCGCGATCGACGACCTGCGCGCCGCGCGCCGCCGCGCGCGGCGCCAGAGCAGCACCTGAGCGCCAGCCCACCGGGCGCACCCCCGCGCCTTTCCCGAAACCCCGAAAAGACCCCCCTCCCGATCCCTCCCCCGGGCACGGCACGAGGATCGCATCAAGATTTACAAGCTGGAATTCAAACTGACAAAGACCCGTTGTACAGACCGAAAGCGGGAAAGGCACTTTGTAACGAACGCCACGAACCGCCCGGTCGACCTCGACGCGAAAGAGGACCGAGAGCAGATTTTTCAGCGTGCAGGACCCGCTTCGCCGCACTGGAGAAAGAATTACAAGCAAGAGAAAATTACAAGCGAGATTGGCAAATCATGACAGATAACCGCAGACCCAAAGTCGCTCGGAACATGCTGGTGACCGGAATCCTGGCTCTCCTCTTCCTCGGCTTCGACACCGCTCCGACCATCCCGGCGGTGCCCACCGGCGTACCCGACGCGCCGGACCTGGAGCACGCCGCCATGCTGGAAGAGGTGGCGGACTGGGTGATCGGCTCCTCGGCCGAGGGTCCGCAGCTCGACGCCCTGGTGCGCGAGAACATGACCGACCTGATCCGCAGCAAGCCCCAGCGCTTCCAGCTCTTCCGTGACCAGCTCGACGCCTCGGTGACGGGCGACTTCCTGCGCGACCTCCCCTACGGCTCCACGATCGACGCGACGGCGCGCAAGCACCGGGTCGACGGTCTGCTGCTCGCGGCGCTGGTCGAGGCCGAGTCGAGCTTCCTGCCGAACGCCGTCTCGCCGGTGGGGGCCGTCGGCCTGACCCAGGTGATGCCGACCACCGCCGAGTGGCTCGGTACCGGGCGGGGCGAGCTGAAGGACCCGAGCGCCAATCTCGACGTGGGTGCGCGCTACCTGAGCCGCCTGATCAATCGCTTCGACGGGGACCTGGAGCTGGCGCTCGCGGCCTACAACGCCGGCCCGACCAACGTCCTGCGCTACGGCGGCGTGCCCCCGTTCAGCGAGACCGAGAACTACGTGGAGAAGGTGCTCTCGATCTACGCCGGCCACAACCTGGACGTCTGGGAGACCGCGGGCGGCGTCGAGATCGCACAGGTCGCCGCACGCTGATCTCGTAGGCGACCGCAGGAACGGAAAGACCCCGTCACGGCTCCGGCCGGGCGGGGTCTTTCGCTTTCATGGGGGAAGGCGGCGCGGTCAGGTCTTGGGGTCGGTACCCGAGCCGGTGCCCTCGTCGAGCTGTTCCGGCTCGGTGTCCCGCACCCCGCGCTTGAAGTTGCGGATGCCTTCGCCCAGCCCGCGCCCGAGCTGGGGCAGCTTCGAAGCGCCGAAGACGACGACCAGGATGAGGAGGAGGACGAGGGCTTCCGTCATGCCCACCGGTCCGAAGATCAGAAGCTGAGGAGTCAGGGTCGCGCCGAGGTCGAACATGTGTGCTCCTTCGGCGGCGGGCCACGCGGTCCGCCACCAGGCGATGAGCTTTCAGTCTAGCACCCGGAGGGCGGGGGGAGCAGGCGGTCGAGGGCCTCGCCGGCGAGCGCCGGCCTCCAGGCTTCGCGCAGGCGTGCGCTCAGGTGAGCGGTCTCGGGCAGGCGCTCGAGGTGATGGAGGGCGCGCTCGAGCGTCGGCGGCACCAGGCGGAGGTGGCGGCCCGAGCCCCGCTGCGCGAAGGCGGCGTAGCTGCCCACCGCCTTGAGGGTGCGCTGGGCCGCCGCGCGGTGGTAGCTCTCCCTCTCCGGACCCTCCGCGGGGCATTCGGCGCAGGCCAGCAGACGCTCCTCCAGGTCGGCGGGCGGGAACAGGCTGTCGTTGAGCAGCGACGCCAGGTCGTAGGCCGGCGGCCCGAGGCGCAGATCCTGGTGGTCGAGCACGCCCACCCGCCGGCTCTCCTCGTCGTCCGCCGCACCGCTTCCGAGCGGCACCAGGTTGCGGGCGCCGAAGTCGCGGTGGCAGGGCGCCGGCGCCTCCGCGGCGAGCCGCTCGCAGACCGCGTCGAGAGCGGCCCACAAGTCACCCGACAGCGCCTCGTCGCCGGCCGAGGCGCCGAGCCCGAGCGGCGCGAAGAAGCACTCGTGGGTCTGGGCGAGCTCGCGGCGCAGGAGGTCGCGGTCGA
>CAZLLV010000325.1:0-4128 GCA_964560325.1 uncultured Thermoanaerobaculia bacterium
GCCAGCGGGCGGGCACCGACCGCCCGGGCGTTGCAAAGCTCTGGGCGCCCCGGAAGATCGCGGCGCTGTCGGCCCGGGCGCTCGACGGGGTGCCGGCGGACGAGGTGCGCGGCTCGATCGTCGAGGTCGCGCTCCGGCACCACCTGGTTTCGCAGCACACGAGCCTGGTCGCGGTCGACCTGACGCCGGCGCGGCCGGCCGAGGAGGCGGTGCGGAGTCGGAGGCTGCCGATCGCGCTACCCGCCGGATGGGAGCCGGCGGCGATCGTCGGCACGCTCCCCCAGGGCGGCACCCGCTCACGGCTCCTGGCGCTCCTGGGCGCGGCGCTCCTGGCCCTCGCCGGCGCCGGGGCGGCGTTCGAGCGGAGGCGCCCCGGCGGCGGACCGCTCGGCCTCCGGGGTCGCGAAGGGAGGGCGTCATGAGCCGGCGCACGATGAAGCACGCGGCCCTCGTCCTCCTCGCCGCCGGCGGCGTCGCGCTGACGGTGCAGGCGGCCTGGATTCCGGCCAAGGCGGGGCTCGCGCAGGCCCTCTTCCACCGCGCCTGGGAGCGTGCCCGGGACGGCGAGGCACGCCCCGCGCCCTGGCCGGGAGCCGACACGTGGCCGATCGCCCGCCTCTCGGCGCCGGTGCGCGGACGCACGGTCTTCGTGCTCGCGGGCGCGAGCGGCCGCACGCTCGCCTTCGGCCCCGGGCACGTCGACGGCACGGCGCGGCCGGGCACGCTCGGCAACGCCGCCCTCGCCGGCCACCGGGACACGCACTTCGCCTTCCTGAAGGAGCTCGAGCCGGGCGAGCTGCTGGTGCTCGAGACCGCCGACGGCGACGTGCACCGCTACCGCGTCGCGGATGCGCGCGTGGTCCACGAGAGCGAGACTTCGGTGCTCGAGCCGGTGCCGGCGAAGGTGCTGACGCTCATCACCTGCCACCCGTTCGACGCCGTCGTCCCGGGCGGCGCCATGCGCTACGTGGTCACGGCGGTGGCGGAGGAGGCGGACGGAGGCGCGCCGGCGGCCTCCCGCTGGTGGCAGCTCCGCGAGGCCGCCGGCCTGCCGGCGCCGGCAGGGGGCGTCGACGAGCCCGTCGCTCCGGAAGCGTGATGGGCGGGCGCGTTTGCTAGCATCCCCGAAATCACTTCTCGGAGGATGCCCATGCCCGTTCGCTCTCGTCGCCTCGCCATCGCTCTCTTCGCGGTCTGTCTCCTCGCCGCGCTCCCCGCCACCGCCCAGCAGGACTTCAGCCAGGTCGAGATCGAGTCCCACCCGGTCGCCGACGGGGTCTGGATGCTGACCGGGGCCGGCGGCAACATCGGGGTCTCGGCCGGGGAGGACGGGATCTTCCTGATCGACGACCAGTACGCGCCGCTCACCGAGAAGATCCGGGCCGCGGTCGCGAAGATCGACGACGGGCCGATCCGGTTCGTGGTCAACACCCACTGGCACCGCGACCACACGGGCGGCAACGAGAACCTCGGCAACGCCGGAGCGCTGATCGTGGCGCACGAGAACGTGCGCGAGCGGATGAGCGTCGACCAGTTCATGGAGCGCCTCGGGCTCACCGTGCGGGCCTCTCCGGCGGATGCCCTACCGGTCGTCACCTACGACCACTCGGTCACCTTCCACCTCAACGGCGACCGGATCCACGCCTTCCACGTACCGCCGGCCCACACCGACGGCGACTCGCTCGTCCACTTCCTCGAGGCGAACGTCATCCACATGGGCGACACCTACTTCGCCACCGGCTACCCGTTCGTCGACCTCGGGAGCGGCGGCTCGGTGCGCGGGGTGATCGCCGCCGCCGACCGGGCGCTCGAGCTGGCCGACGCCGAGACGAAGATCATCCCCGGCCACGGTCCGCTCTCCGACCGCGCGGCGCTCCAGGAGTACCGGGACATGCTGGCGTCGGTGGTCGCTTCGGTCGAGGCGCTGAGGGCCGAGGGCAAGAGCCTCGAGGAGGTCCAGGCGGCGAAGCCGACCGCCGCCTTCGACGAGACCTGGGGGGGCGGCTTCATCGACGCTCCGACCTTCGTCGAAGCGATCTATCGGAGTCTGGCGCCGGGCGCGGGCGGGAGCTGACCGCCCACCCTCAGCCGCGCTCCTCGTGCGGCTCCATGTGCACGAGGACGCCCTGCACGGTCGGCACCTCGCGCCGGATCGCCGTCTTGACCTTGCCGGAGACGATGTGCGCGTCGTGGAGCGACATCTCCGGATCGGCCTCGACGTGGATGTCGACGAACAGGGAGAGGCCCGACTTGCGGACCTTGAGGGTCTCGATCCGGCGCACGTCGCCGACCGAGAGGGCGGCGCGCTCGATCTCGGCGAGCACCGGCTCGTCCGGCGTGCGGTCCATCAGGTCGGCGACGGCGGGGCGCAGGATGCCGAAGCCGTTCCACAGGATGACGCCGGAGGCGAACAGCGCCGCCCAGGCGTCCGCCTGCGCCCACGCCGGGCCGCCGAGCAGCGCGATCGCGATTCCCACGGCCGCGGCGGCCGAGGTGAGCGCGTCGCTCCGGTGGTGCCAGGCGTCGCCGAGCACCGCGGTCGACTCGGTCTCCCGGCCGACGCGGAAGACCCGCCGGTAGAGCACCTCCTTGACCACCACCACGCCGACGAGGACCCAGAGCGTGTACGGCTCGGGTGAGTGGTGGGGCACCCGGATCTCCCGGACCGCCTCGATCGCGATGCCGGCCGCGGCCGCCACCAGCATCAGCCCGACGACCGCGGACGACAGCGGCTCCGCCTTGCCGTAGCCGAACGGGTACTGCTCGTCGGCCTCGCGTACCGAGATCCGGAGCCCGCTCATCACCACCAGCGACGAGAAGACGTCGGCGATCGACTCGACCGCGTCCGCGACCAGCGCGTAGGAGTTGCCGACGATGCCGGTGACCAGCTTGACCATCGCCAGCACGGCATTGGTCAGCAGGCCCGCTCGGGCGGCCTGGACACCTCGACTGGCACGCCGGCGGACTTCGCTCACAGGATCGGCGGGGACGGCGAGAACGGCGAGAAGAGGGAAGGCGAGGCCGGCATGGGGGGCGGCTCCGAGCGGGCCGGGAGACAGGCTCGCACAGGGGTGGGGGCGCGTCAAGGCGCCGCCGGCGCGGCGGGCGGCTGCGTCAGGAGGGGCGCAGCGCCGCCACCCGGCGGTGGATGGCCTCGAACATGCCCGGGTTGACCGTGCCCCGGTCGATCGTCGAGAGGAGCACCTGGAGCGCCACCAGCGCCTCCCGGCGCGCCCCCGCCTCGATCAGCAGCAGCGAGGCGGCGCCGGCGAGACGGTTCATCTCGTCGACGTCGCCCATGTCGTACGCGGTCAGCGCCTGGTCGAGGGAGACCAGCGCCACGTCGTAGGCGAGCTCGGCGGCGGCGAAGCCCTTGCGCGCTTGCTCGTACGCCTGCATCGCGAAGGCGTGCTTGCCCTCGGCGCGCAGCAGGCCGGCCTCGATCCACTTGCGGCGCACCCGGACCATCCGTTCGTCGGTCGGGGCCAGCTCCGTGAAGAGCTCCCGCGCCCGTTCGACCTCGCCGGCGTGCAGCAGATGGTAGACCTGGTTCTGGGCCGCCAGGGTGGTGAGCGCCGGATGCTCCCCGGGATCGAGGATGGCGAGGGCGCGCTCGCACTCCCGCGCGGCCTCCATCTGCTGGTCGCGGGAGCCGTGGATCCGGGAGCGCTTCAGATGGGTTCGGGCGAGCTCGCCGCGGTCGTCGTGACGCCGGTAGAAGACCTCGATCCGGTCGAGGAGGAGTGCCGCCTCGTCGTAGCGGTCCTGATCCATCCGGAGAGTCGCTTCGAGCGACAGGATCCGCGCCTCCCAGAGGCCGCTGCCGACCCCCATCCGGAGGTGCTCGTGGGCGAGCTCGATCTCCCGGTCGGCCTCCGGGAAGCGGGCGAGGATCCGGTAGCAGTTGGCGAGGTAACCGTGCGCCTTGGCGCGTAGGTCGGCGACCCATCCCGGGTGGTACTCGAGATCGCTCAGCCCCTCGGCGATCGCGACGCCGACCTCGGCCCGCGACGCCGCGACACGGGGCTCGTGGCGCCACAGCGACTGCGCGTCCGAGACGAAGCGCTGGCAGAGCGCCCAGGTTCGGTGCTCGGGCGACCCCACCTTGTCGATCATCACCTGGCCGGC
>CAZLLV010000326.1:0-13484 GCA_964560325.1 uncultured Thermoanaerobaculia bacterium
ACCCGCAGGATGCACGCCTCCAGGAGCGGCTCGAGCAGGCGAAGTTCCGCTGGCGGCTGACGCTGCTGCCCGCCCACGTCCAGGTGATCTCGAAGAAGCCGGAGCTGACCCGCGCCGACTTCGCCGTCCTCGTCCACTGGCTCGTGCCCCGGGTCCGTACCTCCCGCGCTCCGGCCAGCCGGATCGCCAACGACATCCTGGAGCACCCGCGGCGCGAGGAGATCGCCCGCGTCGTGAACCTCGGCCTGATGGAGATCGACGGGACGCTCCACACGTTCTCTCCCGGCCGCACGGTGCGGCGGGACCGGGCGCTGGCGGCGCTCCTGCGGGCGGTCGATTCCCTCGGCCGCGGCGCGCCCTGCCTCGGCGCGCCGCTCGGCCGCGCGCCCGCCACGAGCCGGATCTGCGAGGCCGCGACCGCGTGCGGGCTGATCGCCGATCCGTCGCTGTGCGCCGATACCGCACCGATCTCCGGCGCCGAGGCGCTCGAGCTCGTCCGCCGCTCTCTCGAGCTCTTCTAGTCGTCGGCCCGCCAGGTGACGATCCCGAACCTCCTCTCGCTCTTCCGCATGGGGCTCGTCCCCCTGTTCATCATCGCGCTGGTGGAGGGACAGCCGTTCCGGGCGCTCCTGATCTTCCTGACGGCGGGCATCACTGACGCGCTCGACGGCTTCATCGCTCGCTTCTTCCACCAGCAGTCGCACCTCGGCACCTATCTCGACCCGGCGGCCGACAAGCTGCTCCTGGTGAGCGCCTTCGTGATGCTGGCGATCGCGCCGGCCGGCGGCGGCGTGACCATCCCACCCTGGGTATCGATCCTGGTGATCGCGCGCGACGTGCTGATCGTGGTCGTGGCGCTGATCCTCTACCTCGCGCTCGACCTGCGGAGCTTCAAGCCCGCGATGATCGGCAAGGTGACGACGGTCGTGCAGGTGGTGACGGTGGTCCTGGTGATGCTCGGCAGGACCCACGGGGCGTTCGAGACGCCGGCCGTGGCGGCGGTCTACCTGACCGCCTTCTTCACGCTCGCCTCCGGCCTCTACTACATCTACCGGGCGGCCCGAATGCCCGAGGCGGCGAAGTCCGCGCCGCCGGCGCCGCCGGTTCGCGACTGACCGCTGCCGGCGAGCCGCCACCGCGCCCCGCGCCCTCCGCGATCTCGGTCTCCCGGGAACCTTTCGGGCGACCCGTGTCTCTCCGAGGGTGATGATGCTCGCCTGGCTCGGAGCCCTCGCCATCGGACTCTCCCTCGGCCTTCTCGGGTCGGGAGGCTCGATCCTCACCGTGCCGGTGCTGGTCTACCTGGTCGGCCAGGAGGAGAAGGTCGCGATCGGCGGCTCGCTCTTCGTGGTCGGCGCCATCGCGGCGGTCGGTGGGGCGCAGTTCGCCCTCCGGCGGCTGGTCGACTGGCGCACCGTGCTCTGGTTCGGGCTCCCCGGGATGGCCGGCACCTACGGCGGCGCGGCGCTCGCGAAGTACGTCTCCGGCACCCTCCAGCTCACGGCCTTCGCGGTCGTGATGCTCGTGGCGGCGGTCTCGATGCTGCGGAGACCCTCGGCGAAACGGGCCGAGCGCGGCGGGGAACCGGCGGCCGCCACGGCGAAGGCGGAGGAGGGCCGGCGGAGGAGATCGAGTCAAGCGCTCGAGGGCATCGCCGTGGGCGTGCTCACCGGCTTCGTGGGCGTCGGGGGCGGTTTCCTGATCGTGCCCGCGCTCACCGTCCTCGGCGGGCTGCCGATGCCGCTCGCGATCGGCACCAGCCTCGTGATCATCGCGCTCAAGTCGTTCACCGGCTTCGCCAAGTACCTGGAGGTGCTGACCTCCCTCGGCCTCGAGCTCGACTGGCCGGTGCTCGCGACGCTCACCGGCGTCGGGATGGCGGGCAGCTTCGCCGGCCGGCTGCTCGGACGCCGGATGTCGGAGGAGCGGCTGCGCCGGGTCTTCGGGCTCTTTCTGGTCGTCGTCGGCGGCTGGATCCTCTGGCAGAGCGTTCCCGAGCTGCTCTGAACGACGGAAAGGAGTGAGACGACGTGGAACTGATCGAGATTCTCTCGCGGCCGTGGCCCTGGTGGGTCGCCGGACCGCTCATCGGGCTGATCGTCCCGGCACTGCTGCTCTTCGGCGGCAAGAGCTTCGGGATCTCGTCGAGCCTGCGCCACCTGTGCGCGGCCACGATCCCGGGCCGGATCGGGTACTTCCGCTACGACTGGAAGCGGGAGGGCCTCTGGAACCTGCTCTTCGTCGCCGGGCTGGTGATCGGCGGCGTGCTCGCCGGCACGGTGCTCGCGGCGCCTTCGCCCGAGATCGCGATCTCGGAGGCGACGCGGGCCGACCTCGCCGCGCTCGGGCTATCTGGTCGTGACGGGCTGGTGCCGGACGAGCTGATCTCCTGGCCGGCCCTCGCGACCCCGGCGGGGTTCCTGGTGATGGTGGCCGGCGGCTTCCTCCTCGGCTTCGGGGCCCGCTGGGCCGGCGGCTGCACCTCCGGCCACGCGATCACCGGTCTCGCCGATCTCCAGCTCCCGTCGCTGGTGGCGGTGCTCGGCTTCTTCGCCGGGGGCCTGCTCGTCACCTGGGTGATCCTGCCGTTGCTCCTCATCGGCTCGATCGGAGGTGCGTCGTGAGCGCCCGGAGCTGGGCTGCGCACGCCGGCTACCTCGCCTTCGGCGCTCTCTTCGGGCTGGTGCTCGCCAAGGCGGAGGTCATCTCCTGGTTCCGGATCCAGGAGATGTTCCGGTTCCAGAGCTTCCACATGTACGGCGTGCTCGGCAGCGCGGTGCTGGTGGCCGCGGTGTCGCTCGCCCTGCTCCGCCGGACGGGCCGCCTGGCGCCGCGCACCGTCTGCGACCCGGAGTCGGCGGGCGGATTGCAACCGTGTGGATGGACCGGCGAGCCGGTGGAGATGAAGCCGAAGGAGAAGACGCCGGGCCTGGTCCGCTACTGGGCCGGCGGCACCCTCTTCGGCCTCGGCTGGGCGCTTCTCGGCGCCTGCCCCGGGCCGCTCTATGTCTTGATCGGGCACGGCGCGACGGTCTACGCCGTCGGGCTCGCCGCGGCTCTCCTCGGAACCTGGACCTACGGACGGCTGCAAAGCCGCCTCCCGCACTGAAAGGCGGAACCCCCATGCTGTTCGAACGCTTCGAAGACTCCGATCTCTCCCAGTACTCGTACGCCGTCGGTTGCGAGGCGATCGGGGAGATGGCGATCGTCGACCCTCGGCGCGACGTCGACGCCTACCTCGACTTCGCGGCCGCCCGGGGGATGAAGATCACCCACGTGCTCGAGACCCACATCCACGCCGACTACGCCTCCGGTGCGCGCGAGCTCGCCGAGCGCACCGGCGCCGAGCTGCGCGCCTCGGCCTACGACGAGGGGGAGACCTTCGAGGTCTCCTTCCCCCACGTCGACCTGCGCCACGGCGACTCGGTCGAGATCGGCGCCGTCCGGATCGAGGCGATCCACACGCCCGGCCACACGCCGGAGCACCTGTCGTACCTGGTCTACGACGGCGCCCGCTCGAAGACGGTGCCGATGCTCTTCCTGACCGGGGACTTCCTGTTCGTCGGCTCGCTTGGACGGCCCGACCTGCTCGGCGAGGAGGCGAAGCGGGAGCTCGCGGAGTCGCTCTTCGACTCGGTGCGCGAGCGCCTCGCCGACCTGCCGGACGGGCTCGAGATCCACCCGGCCCACGGCGCCGGCTCGATGTGCGGCTCCGGGATGGGCGGCCGGCCGACCTCGACCCTCGGCTTCGAGCGCGTCGCCAACCCCTACCTCGATCCGTCCCTCGAGCGCCAGGCGTTCGTCGAGCGCGTCCTCGGCAGCGTCCCCCCCTTCCCGCCGTACTACCGGCGGATGAAGCGGGTCAACTCCGAAGGCGCGAAGCTCCTCGGCGGCCTGCCGGGCGTCGAGGAGCTCCCGGTCGAGCGCTTCGCCGAGCGGCTGGCCGGGGGCGCGGTGGTCGTCGACCTGCGCGACCAGCTCGCGTTCGGCGGCGGCCACGTGCCGGGGAGCTTCGGCATCGGCGCCGGAGACAAGCTCTCGACCTGGGCCTCCTGGGTGGTGCCGTACGACCGGCCGATCCTGCTGGTGACGGACGACCCGGCGCACGCGATGTCGAGCGGCCGGACGCCGGAGGAGATCGTCCAGCAGGTGCGCAGCTCGGTGCGCTCGCTGGTCCGCGTCGGGCTCGACGACGTGATCGGCTTTCTCGACGGCGGGATCTCGGCCTGGACCGGGTCGGGGCGCGAGATCGCCGAGCTTCCGCAGGCTTCCCCCCGTGAGATCGAGCGCCGGATCGACGACGGCGAGGAGATCCACGTGCTCGACGTGCGGAGCGACGAGGAGTGGGCGAGCGGGCACATCGAGGGCGCGGACCACGTGATGGCCGGCAGACTCGCCGAGTCGACCGAGGGCGTGCCGGCCGACGGCCGGCCGGTGGCGGTGATCTGCGGCAGCGGCTACCGCTCGACGGTGGCGGCGAGCGTGCTCGCGCGCGCCGGCTGGGAGCGGCTGATCAACGTCACCGGCGGCATGACCGCCTGGAAGAAGGCCGGCCTGCCGACCGTGGGGGAGGAGTCCCGGGCCGCCTGACCGGTGATAGCTTGCCGGGCGTGACGGAGCCGACGCCCCAAGAGACTCCGGAGGCCCGCGAGGCCGTGGAGCGCCTGGTCGCCGAGCACGGCGGCAGGCTCTACGGCCTCGGCCTGCGCATCTGCGGCACGCCGCAGGCGGCCGAGGACATGGTGCAGGAGACCTTCCTGAACGCCTACCGCGGCTGGAAAGGTTTCGAAGGGCGCTCCGAGGTCACCACCTGGCTCTACACGATCGCGCGCCGTGCCTGCACCCGTATGCACCGCCCGCGCGCCGGGGAGCCGGCCCACCTGAAGCCGCTCGACGAGCTGGAGGAGGTGCTGCCGGGCCGGGACGCGCCGGTCGCCGACCTTTCGCGCGTCGATCCCTACGCGGAGAGCGTTCGCCGGGAGGCGCGCGAGCGGGTCGACCGGGCGCTCGCCGAGCTGCCGCCAGATTTCCGGATGGCGCTGGTCCTGGTCGACCTGGCCGAGCTCTCGATCGCCGAGGTGGCGCGGGTGCTCGACGTGCCGGAGAACACGGTCAAGACCCGGGTCCACCGAGCCCGCCTGCGGCTGCGCGAGGCGGTGGAGGAGGGGTTGCCCCGGCGCCACGTGCCGGCCGAGGGGGAGAGGAACGGCTGCCTCGCGATGCTCCAGGCGAAGCAGGAGGCGCTCGACCGGGGGGTGGAGCTGGCGATTCCGGGAGAGACGCTCTGCGAGCGCTGCCGCGCGGTCTTCGCCACCCTCGACCTCTCGAAAGAGGCCTGCCGGTCGATCCGCCAAGGGGAGCTGCCGGAGACGGTGCGGGAGCACCTGCGCGCGGTGCTGGACGCGGAAGCCTAGCCCGGGGCGCCGTCTCCGCGCATCTGGTCGAACATGGCGTCGACCTCGGCCGGCGGCCGGGTGAGCTTGCTGACCACCACCGTCGCGAGCAGCCCGGCGGCGAAGCCGGGGATCAGCTCGTAGAGGGCTTGCGACAGGACCGGTACGAGCTCCCAGACGATCACCGTGCCGGCACCGGCGAGCAGCCCCGCGATCACGCCGGCCCGGGTCGTCCCCTTCCAGTAGAGGGCGAGGATCGAGGTCGGCCCGAGGCTCGCGCCGAGGCCCCCCCAGGAGAAGAGGACGAGCCAGAAGACCACCTGCTCGGCGTAGAACCCCATCAGCACCGCCAGCACCACCAGCACGGCGACGACCAGCCGGCTCAGCAGGACGAGCCGCCGCTGCGGCACCTCCCGGCCCCGCTGGAGCACCTTCTCGTAGAGGTCGCGCACCACCGCCGAGGCGGCGACCAGGAGCTGCGAATCGGTGGTCGACATGATGGCGGCGAAGATCGCCGCGATCACCAGCCCGAAGAGCCACGCCGGCAGCACCTGCCCGGCGAGCAGGGGGTAGAGGTTCTCGGTGTCGCCGCCGGGCAGGAGCGCCGGGTCGGCGAACCAGAGCCGGCCGGCGAGGCCGGCGAAGAGCGCGCCCCACGCCATCACCACGTTCCAGACCGTCCCGACGACCGCCGCGGTCCGGAGCTGCGCGGGGTCGGCGATCGACATGTAGCGGGCGAGGATGTGCGGGTTGCCGGGCGAGCCGAGGCCGATACCGAGAAAGCCGAGCAGGGCACCGAAGCCGAGGGCGGTCGGATCGAGGAGCGCCGCCGTGCCCGGGTCGGCGGCGAGGGTGGCGACCAGGGCCGAGAGGCCGCCGCGCGCCGCGATCGCCACCCAGGGCACGACCACCAGGGCGAGGATCATGAAGACCGCCTGCACCACGTCGGTGAGGGAGACGGCGAGGAAGCCGCCGAGGACGGTGTAGACGAGCACGATGCCGGCGGTCAGCAGGATGCCGGTCGCCGGCTCCAACCCGAAGCCGGAGGCGAACGCCTTGCCGCCGGCCACGAACTGCCCCGCGACGTAGCCGACGATGAAGGTGAGGAGGACCGCCACCAGCGTCAGGCGCAACGCGCCGCTCCGGTCGCCCAATCGCGCGGCGAAGAAGTCGGGGACGGTGATGCAGTCGTGGACCTCCGAGAAGCGGCGCAGGCGGCCGGCGTAGTAGAGGAAGAGGAAGAGCTCGACCACGATGTAACCGACCACCGCCCAGACCGCCGAGACGCCCCGCTCGTAGGCGATGCCGACGACGCCGATCACCAGCCACGCCGAGCGGCCGGAGACGACCGCCGAGAGCGCGACCACGATGCGGTGCATCTTGCGCCCGCCGAGGAAGTACTCGGAGACGCCGGCGGAGGAGAAGCGGGTCGCCCAGGCGCCGACCGCCACCACCAGCGCCAGGTAGGCGAGGAAGGAGGCGACCGCCGGCCCCCGCTCGACCGCGAGCAGGGTCGCTTCGGCGCCGTCCATCAGCGCGGCCTCCTCTCCCGGCCGGCGGCCGCCAGGACGAGGGCGAGCGCGACGATCGCCGCCGGCAACGCCCACATGACGAAGGAGAAGCCGGTCATCGCTCCCGGCCGTCGGGCTCGACCGGCTCGGGCGCCACGGAGTTCTCCGGCTTGTCTTCCGAGCCGTCCTTCGGCGCCGACGGCGCGTCGGTCACCATGCTCGGCAGCTCGTGGGCCCGGGGCGGCCAGGGGATGAGTAGGCCCCCGCCGACGCCCTGGGCCACCGTCTCGC
Source organism: uncultured Thermoanaerobaculia bacterium (assembly GCA_964560325.1). Classification (GTDB taxonomy): domain Bacteria; phylum Acidobacteriota; class Thermoanaerobaculia; order Multivoradales; family DATKCC01; genus CAZLLV01. The sequence continues at coordinate 7,196 of CAZLLV010000326.1, forward strand.
CGTACAGGCGGTCGACCAGGTACATCGCCACGTCGTAGCTCCGGGCGCCACCCTGCGAGGTCAGGAACTTGCCGTCGTGGACGAAGCTCACGTTGATCCGCAGGCTCACCTCGGGAAAGCGCTCGGCGAAGGCGTCGTAGTCGGCCGGGAAGGTGGTGGCGGAGCGGCCGTCGAGCAGGCCGGCCTCGGCCAGGACGAAGGCGCCGTCGCAGAGCGACATGACCCAGCGCGCCGAGCCGGCGGTCTCGCGGACCCAGTCGATCATCGCCCGGTTCTCGAGATCCGCGCCCATGCTCCCCTCGGCGCTCGGCACCACCAGGATGTCGATCGGCGGCGCGCTCTCGAACGAGTGGTGGGGCACGATCCGGATGCCCTCGAAGGTGGTCACCGGCTCGCCGTCGGGCGAGACCACGAAGACCTCGACGCCGGGCGCCGGGTCGGTGTGGAAGACCGTGTGGTGGAGGACGTCGTAGGGCGCCATCAGCTCGGAGTTGTAGACCCCGTCGACCACCAGGAAGGCGGCCTGGAGCGGCCGGTCGGCGGGGAGGTCGGCGTCCGCCCCCGCCGCGGAGACGGACGAGGCGGCGGCGTGCGGGGCGAAGGCGAGTATGGACAGGGCGGCGAGCGCGGGCGCGGTGAGGAAGCGGCGGGGTCGGCGGGGCATCCTGGGTCTCCTGGTTCGCTGAGGCGGGGTCGGATCGGTTCCGGTGGGTGTGGAAGCTTACCAGCGGGGGAAGACCCCCCGTCGGGAGCGGGTTCTGTAGAATGGTGCGCGACCGGCCCCGCGCGGATTCGCCGCAGGCCCGGTCCCCAAGACGATCGATCATCCACGCGCCGCCGCGCCCGGCGGCCGTTCACTCCTCGGAGGAACATCCGTGCCTTACAGCCCCCTCCTCGTCAAGCCGATGCGCGAAGAGCTGACCCGACTCGGGGTCGACGAGCTCCAGACGGCGGACGCCGTCGATCGGTTCATGCAGGACCAGACGGGCACCGCGCTGCTCGTCTTCAACTCGGTCTGCGGCTGCGCCGCGGGCATGGCCCGCCCGGCGGTCGGCATGGCCCTCGACCACGACACGAAGCCGGACCGGGTGGTCTCGGTCTTCGCCGGCCAGGACGTCGACGCGACCGCCAAGGCGCGCTCGTACATCCCGGCCATCCCGCCGTCGAGCCCGTCGATGGCGCTCTTCAAGGACGGCGAGCTGGTCTGGTTCCTGCCGCGTCACCGGATCGAGGCCCGAAGCGCCGAGGACGTCGCCCGCGAGCTCGCCACGGCCTTCGACGAGCACTGCGCGTGAGCCGGGATCGTACGCCGGATCGCGCCGTCCTCGCTCGTCGCTCCCTCGACGTACTCCCGGTACGCCTCCGTCGCTCCTCGCTTGCGGTGGCACGATCCGACGCACGCTACCGGCTCACGGAGTGGTGATGGAGAGGACGTTTCATCAGGGCAGGAGTGAGCTGCACGGCATCACCGTGGTGGTCCGGACCGCCGGGGGCGAGCTCTGGGTCGGGCGTTGCGACGACGAGGACGGCGAGCGGGTGATCCTGCTCGACGCCGACGTCCACCGCGAGGGCGAGTCCGAGGGGGCTCGGTCCGAGTGGCTCGCCCACGCCGACCGCTTCGGCGTCTGGCCCCGCCACCGCCGGGTGGTGATTCCGCGCGCCCGGGTCGAGTCGCTCGAGCGGCTCGGCGAAGCGCCGGCGGCCGGATGAGGCCGAACCCGAGACCCCGATGATCCGGAGCCTCCTCGTGCTGGGCGCCCTCGCCTGCGCCGCCGCGGTCGCCGCCGGCGCCTTCGGTGCGCACGGCCTGCGCGCCCGCCTCGACGCCCGCTCCCTCGAGCTCTGGGAGACCGCCGCCCGCTACCTGATATACGGCGGCCTCGGCACCCTCCTCGCCGGCCTCGCCGCCCTCCATGCGCCGGACGGGCGCGCGCTCCCCTGGAGCGGCACGCTCATCCTCGCCGGCGCGGCGGTCTTCTCCGGCACCGTCTTCGCGCTCGCCCTCGGCGGCCCCCGCTGGCTCGGCGCCGTCACCCCCCTCGGCGGCACGCTGATGATCGTCGGCTTCGTCCTCTTCGCCCTCGGCGCGCTCCGGCTGTAGGGGAGCTTCGTAGGGCGATCGCCCATTCTCGATCCGATTCCCACCCGACGCCGAAGCGTGCGTCCTCCCACCCACCACCCACGGTGAAGGACCGGGGCCGGGGGTCCCGAACCGGCGCTCGGAGGGAGCGCCCGCCTCGGCGAGCGCCTGCGCTCGCCGCTGCTCTCACTACCGACCGATGGTGCGAGCCACGATCATCGAGGCGACCGTGGAGGCCGAATGCGGGCTTCGACCCCGACGCCGGGCGGGAGCCCCCGGCCCCGGCCCCGCCACCGAACCCTCCCCCTCCGTTGCGGGCGCATGGCCGAGCGGTTACCATCGAGGCGCGGCGTCCGTCCGGCGCCGCCTCAGCGATCCACATTCCGCGCTCCGCCGCGTCACACGAGTCCTTTCGTCACAGGAGGTCCACAGATGCCGAACGCCATCGTCAACGTCCCCGAGCCCCGAAACGAGCCGGTGCGCGACTACGCGCCGGGCTCGCCGGAGCGGGAGAGCCTGAAGAAGACGCTCGACGCGCTCCGGAAGGAGGAGGTCGACATTCCGCTGATCATCGGCGGCGAGGAGGTGCGGACCGGCGACACCGAGCCGTGCGTCTGCCCGCACGATCACGGGCACCAGCTGGGCGTCTTCCACCAGGCCGGGGAGAAGGAGGTGGCGCGGGCGATCGAGGCGTCGCAGGCGGCCTGGGCCGACTGGTCGGAGATGGCGTGGGAGGACCGCGCGGCGATCTTCCTGAAGGCGGCCGAGCTGCTCGCCGGGCCGCACCGCGACGTGGTCAACGCGTCGAGCATGCTCGACCAGTCGAAGACCGTCCACCAGGCGGAGATCGACGCCGCCTGCGAGCTGATCGACTTCTGGCGCTTCAACCCTTCCTATATGCGCGAGCTCTACGCAATGCAGTCGCGCTCGACGGCCGACGCCTGGAACCAGGTCGAGTACCGGCCGCTCGAGGGGTTCGTGTTCGCGGTGACGCCGTTCAACTTCGCCTCGATCAGCGGCAACCTGCCGACCTCGCCGGCGCTGATGGGCAACGTCGCCCTCTGGAAGCCGGCGTCGAGCATCGTCTACGTCTGCTTTCAGCTGATGAAGGTGCTCGAGGAGGCCGGCCTGCCGCCGGGGGTGATCAACTTCGTGCCCGGCCGGGGGAGCAAGGTCGGCGACCCGGCGCTCGCCAGCCCGCATCTCGCCGGGCTCCACTTCACCGGCTCGACCGGCACCTTCCAGGGCATGTGGAAGACGATCGCCGGCAGCCTTCCGAGCTACCGCAGCTATCCCCGGATCGTCGGCGAGACGGGCGGCAAGGACTTCGTCTTCGCCCATCCGTCGGCCGACGTGCCGTCTGTGGTCGCGGCGCTCGTCCGCGGCGCCTTCGAGTACCAGGGGCAGAAGTGCTCCGCAGCCTCGCGCGCCTACATTCCCCGCTCGCTCTGGGACCGGATCAAGGAGGGCGTGGTCGAGATGGTGGGGGAGATCCGCCAGGGCTCGCCCCTCGACTTCCGCAACTTCATGGCGGCGGTGATCGACCAGAAGGCGTTCGACACCATCACCGGCTACATCGAGCACGCGAAGGCGTCGCCCGACTGCGAGATCCTTGCGGGCGGCGGTAGCGACGATTCCGAGGGGTGGTTCATCGAGCCGACCGTCGTCTACACGACCGATCCGAAGAACAAGCTGATGGTCGAGGAGATCTTCGGCCCGGTGCTGACGATCTTCGTCTACGAGGACGGCGACCTCGAGAAGACGGCCGAGCTGGTCGACACCAGCAGCCCGTACGCACTCACCGGGGCGATCTTCGCGCGCGACCGGCGGGTGATCGTCGACCTCTCCCGGCGCCTGCGCCACGCGGCGGGAAACTTCTACATCAACGACAAGCCGACCGGCGCGGTAGTCAGCCAGCAGCCGTTCGGCGGCGGCCGGGCCTCGGGCACGAACGACAAGGCGGGCTCGATCTTCAACCTGGTGCGCTGGGTCTCCCAGCGGGCGATCAAGGAGACCTACGTGCCGGCGACCGACTTCCGCTACCCGTTCATGGGCGAGAAGTAGGGCGGCGCGGGAGGCGGGTCGCGGGCGAGGCGTAAGGAGGGCGGTGAGGCGGTTGACAGCTACGCCGGATTACCGCTATGATGCCTCTCCGTAGACGACGGGGGGTACGGCGTGGCGGGAAGAAAGGTCGACACGACCCACCATGCCAAGGTTCGACAGTAGTGGATTCGACGACATCGGCGCCGCGTTGCGCTTTCTGCGCCTCCAGGCGCCTGGAGGCCCGGTGAAGCAGAAGGAGGTGGCTCTGCGCGCCGGCGTCACCAAGGGGATGCTCTCGTCGTACGAGCGCGGCAAGCAGGAGCCGAGCCTGAAGACACTCGCGCGGCTCCTGGAAGCGCTCGGCGCCGATCTCGTCCGGCTCGATTGGGCGCTCCGGATGGTCGGTGCTTCGCCCGGCGCCGATCCGAGCGCGTTGCGGCCGGCGGCCGCGCTCGCCACGCCCGACGAGGAGATCGAGCTCGGTGCGGAGGGGCGCTGGTGGGGGAGCGCGGAGGTAGCGGAGACCGCCCCCGCGTACGGCGAGTACCGCCTGGTGCGCGTACCCGAGCCTCTCAGCTCGGACGAAGAGCACGCGCTCGGGCAGATGCTGGCCGGCTTCCTCGCCTACCTGCGATTCACGCGTGCCGAGCCCGCCCCGGGCGGAAAAGACGCCGGGTGAGAGCCGCCGCTATACTGCCGCCCCGATGGTTCGCTCGGAGATCCGGACCCACCGATCGATCGACCGGTCCCTCTGCGGGGACCCGGTGGAGCTCGCGCCCGGCCGCGCCGAAGTGGCGATGACGGCCGGCGCGGCGATGGCCGCGGACGAGCACGGTCTCGTGCACGGCGGCTTCGTCTTCGGGCTCGCCGACCACGCGGCGATGCTGGCGGTCAACGAGCCGGCCGTGGTGCTGGCGAAGGTGGAGGCCCGGTTTCTCGCTCCGGTGCGCGCGGGGGAGCGGCTGGTCGCTCGGGCTCGGGTCGTCTCGGCCGGGGCGGAGGGCGTCCGGTCGTTGGGGGCGCAGAGCGCCCGGCCGGTGGTCGAGGTGGAAGTAGTCGTGGAGGGGGAAGAGGGCTCGGTGCCGCGGGCGGTCTTCACCGGGACGTTCAGGTGCGCGGTTCCGGAGCGCCACGTGCTCGAGCGGCCGTCCGGCGACGGCGGGGAGGCGGAGCGATGAAAGGCGGGGCGATCGTAGCGCGCGAGCTCGAGGCGCAGGGGGTCCGGTTCCTCTTCACCCTGTGCGGCGGGCACATCTCTCCGATCCTGGTCGAGTCGAAGCGGCTCGGAATCCGGGTGATCGACGTGCGGCACGAGGTGAACGCCGTCTTCGCGGCCGACGCGGTGGCGCGGCTGACCGGCGTTCCCGGCGTGGCGGCGGTGACCGCCGGCCCGGGGGTGACCAACACCGTGACGGCGCTTCAGAACGCGCGGATGGCGGAGTCGCCGCTCGTTCTCCTCGGCGGCGCGACGCCGACCCTCCTCGAAGGCCGGGGCGCCCTCCAAGACATCGATCAGCTCTCCGTCGTGCGGCCGCTGGTCAAGGAGGCGTTCGCCGTCGACCGGCTCCGCGATCTCGCGCCGACCCTCGAGCGCGCCTTCCAGCTCGCGCGCGACGGCGTGCCCGGCCCCGTCTTCGTACAGGTTCCGGTCGACCTGCTCTACGACGAGGAGCTGGTGCGCGGCTGGTACGGCGGCAAGGGGGGCAAGGGGATCGCGGCCAAGCTTCTCCAGCTCTACCTCCGGTTCCACGCCTGGCGGCTCTTCCGGGGAGCGTCCGGAGCCTCCGAGGCGGCCGAGAGCGAGCCGGCCGCCGCCGAAGCACCGAGGCCCGACGCTGCCGACGTCCGCCGCGCGGCACGACTCCTTCGCAAGGCGAAGCGGCCGGTGCTGGTGGTCGGAACGGGCGCGCTCACGGACCCGGATGGAGCCGAGGCGGTGGTGGCCGCGGTCGAAGCGATCGGCGTGCCGACCTATCTCGCGGGCATGGCGCGCGGCCTCCTGGGTGCGGAGCACCCGCTCCAGCTCCGGCACGGCCGCACGGCGGCCTTGAAGCGCTCCGACCTGGTGATCCTCGCCGGCTTCCCGGTCGACTTCCGGCTCGACTACGGGCGCAAGATCGCGCGCAAGGCGAAGCTGGTCGCCGCCGGGCGCGACCGGTCGCTCCT
>CAZLLV010000327.1:0-6837 GCA_964560325.1 uncultured Thermoanaerobaculia bacterium
GGGCGAGGCCGTGCTCGTCGGTCGTGACGCTGGCGAGCTCGCTGCGGGCGGAGCGGGGGGCGGTGAGCACGGAGCCGATCCAGCGCACCGTCGCCCCCGGGAGCGAGCGGCGGTGGACGTCCGAGCCGGCGCGCACGACCGCCGACCAGCCGGTACGCGGCGTGTAGCGGACACGGCCGGAGCCGCCCGGCGGCAGGTCGAGGCGGTGGAGGTCGGGAGCGCCGGCCGGGTCGGCCGAGAGGTCGGTGAGCGCGAGCACCGTGGCACCCGAGGGGACGAGCAGCTCACGGCCGGGGTCGATCACCCGCAGCCTGTCGAGCGGCACCTCGAAACTCCGGTCGCTCGCGCGGTAGACGGCGAGGGCACCGCCGGCGGGCAGGTCCTCGACCGTCAGCGCGGCCTTGCGGGGGACGACGACCGGGCCGGTCGGGCGCTCGGCGGCGGGCTCCTCGCGATCGATCCAGACCGGCCCGTGGCCCGGGCCGGCCGCCCACAGCCCGGTCGCCCCGGCCGGCCAGCGCGCCTCCTCGCCCGGCGGCAGGGCGCGGCAGCTTCGGTCGCCCGCGACCTGGAAGCAGACGTCGAGCGCGGGCACCGGGGCCCCGAGATCGTCGACGAAGCGGAGCAGCTCCGGCTCGGCGCGCGCGGGCGAGGCGAGACCGGCGAGCACCGCCAGCGCGAGGGCGGCGACCGTACGGGAGGCGCCGGATCGTCCGATGGTCGGCTCGTGGTGGATCACGGTGGGCGAGAGGATAGCTCGGAGCTCCTGCTGCGCTCGGGGATGCTCGGCGGAAGGCGGTGGCGCTACACTGCCCGCATCATGGACTCCGACATCCTCTCCCTCTCCCACCCGATCGCCGCCCTGTCCGTCCTGGCGGGGCTCTTCCTGTTCTCCGCGGTCCCCGCCGCGCGCGCCGCCGAGGGCGGCTCCGGCACCCTGATCGTCGCCAACAAGGCGGAGGCGACCGTGTCGCTGATCGACCTCGGCTCGGGCGCGGTGCGGGCGACGCTGCCGACCGGCGCCGGTCCGCACGAGGTGGTGGTGTCGCCCGACGGCCGGCTCGCCGTGGTCGCGGACTACGGGGCGGGATCGCCCGGCTCCACGCTGACCGTGATCGACGTGGCGGCGGCCGAGGTGGTGCGGACGATCGACCTGGGGGAGTACCGGCGGCCGCACGGGCTCGCCTGGCTGCCCGAGCCGGCGGACGGCGGAGAGCGCACCGCCGCGCCGCTGGTGGTGACGGTCGAGGCGCAGAAGGCGGTGCTGCTGGTCGACCCGCACGAGGGCGTGGTGCGGAGCGCCATCGAGACCGGGCAGGAGGTTTCGCACATGGTGGCGGTCGCGCCCGACGGCTCGCGCGCCTTCGTCGCTAACATCGGCTCCGGGACGGTCACCGCCCTCGACCTCGACAAGGGCGAGAAGATCGCCGACGTGGCGACCGGCGAGGGTGCCGAGGGCGTCGCGGTGTCTGCCGACGGCTCGCGGGTCTGGGTCACGAACCGGGCCGCCGACACGGTGACGGCGGTCGACGCCGCGACCCTGGAGGTGGTGGCGACCGTCGAGCCCGGCTCCTTCCCGATCCGCGCCGAGGTCACGCCGGACGGTCGGTGGGTGCTCGTCTCGAACGCCCGCTCCGGCACGATCAGCGTGATCGACGCCCGGACGGCCGAGGTGGCGCGGACGATCGCGCTCGACGTTCCAGCCAAGGAGGGCCCGGGCCGCCTGCTCGACTTCGGTGACGAGAGCCCGGTGCCGATCGGCATCGAGATCGCGCCGGACGGCAAGCGCGCCTGGGTCGCCGCCGCCAACGGCGACGCGATCGCCGTCCTCGACCTCGAGCGGTGGGAGGCGGTCGGGACCCTCACCGCCGGCCGCGAGCCGGACGGCATGGCCTACTCGGCGCTCACGGTCGCGGCGGCCGAGTAGCGGTCACGGCGGCCCGCCGCCCTCCTCTTCGGCCGCGGGCGGTGGTCGACGGGCGTCCGGCGCAGGGTCGACCTCGATGATGTCGACCCGCAGGTTGCCGAGCAGCGGCAGCATCGCCTCGAAGCCCGAACCGTGGCCGGTGCCGGCGAGGTCGGAGTGGCCGAGGGCGATGTGGGTGGCGTCGAAGCCCCACGGGAGGGTCGGATCGAGGTCGAGCCAGCGCGAGCCGCCCTCGGCGTCGACCGGATCGACCGCCGCCTGGACCCACATGTGGTAGCCGAAGACCTCCTCGGCGCCGGCGAAGCGGTCGAGGTAGACGAGGCCGGTCACGACCCGGGACGGGATCCCCGCGGCGCGCAGCAGGGCGGCGAGCAGCACGGCGTGCTCGGTGCAGTCGCCGCGCCGGGAGCGGGCGACCTCGGAGGCGGTGGCGAAGCCGGTGTCGAGATCCTTGCGCGACACGTAGCCGTGGACGAAGCGTTCGAGCCGTCGGGCGCTCTCGGCGCCGCCGCCGGCCGTGGAGGCTCCCGGCCCGCCGTCGGCGTCGGCCGGCTCCGCGCCGTCGAGCAGGCGGCGCACCTCGGGGTCCTGGTGGTCGAGGAAGAGGGTCGCCGCGAGATGCTCCTCGGTGACCTCGTCATGCGCGGGCTCGCCGGCCCGCGCGCCGGGAGACGGGTCGGCGTCCGGCGGTGGCCGCCGGGGAGCCGTCGCCGCGTCGGGGAGGGGGGGAGCGTCCGCGGGGTCGCGGTAGACGGTCACGCGCAGCCGCTCGGCGCCGGTGATCTCGACGCGCTGGGCGCCCCCCGAAGGGAGCGGCGGCAGCTCCCCGCCCCCCGCATCGTCATCGAGGGAGAGCTCGTAGACCGCCCGTTCCGCCTGCCGGTGGCCGGGGATCGGCCGGCTCGGGCGCACCAGCGTGCGGACCACCACCTCCGGCTCCCGACCGTTCTCCGCCGCGGCGTCCAGAGCGGCGACGACCGACTCGCGGTCGCTCCGCCGGGTGGTCGCCTCGAGGCCGAAGAGCTCGGCCGAGCTGCGGACGAGGCCGCCCTCGGCGTCGAGCTCGACGACGGTGGGCACGCCGGGCGCGCCGCTCGTCTCCTCGCGCCAGCGGAAGACGGCGCCCTCTCCCGCGGCCGGCGGCGCGGCTTCGCCCAGCCGGGTGCGGGTGGTGGTCACCGGCTCCGGCCCCTCCAGCGGGTCGACCGCGCGCAGCGTGTACCGCCGATCGCCGGCGGCGTGGTGCGCGGCGGCGGCACGCCGTGCGGCCGCCGGGGTCAGCCACTCGCCTTCGGGCGCGGGCAGGATCTCCCGGCGCTCGCGGCCGGCCTGGACGCTCACCGCTTCGATGCCCCGGAGTCCCTCGCCGCTCCCGCCCGCGAGGTAGCGGTAGATCGTCTCCACCGGCTCGCTGCCGAGGGTCTGCCGGGTCCGGAGCTCGAGCGGCCGGCCGTCGGCGGTCTCCTCGAAGCGGCCCCCGAGCGACACCTCGACGGTGCTCTCGCCGCGCGCCAGGCGCACGGTCGCCTCCTCCTCGGTGACCACCCGGCCGCCCTCGCGCCACCACCGCTCCATCGACCAGCCGGCGGGCCGGCCGTCGAGCTCGAGGACGTACCAGCGCTCGTCGACGGCCGGCGCCGCCGGTGCCTCCGGGGCGGCGGCGAGGGGGAGGCTCGATAGCGCGCCGGCGAGCAGCGCCGTGAGGGCGAGCGCCCCGCGCGACAGGCTCCCGGGACGGCGGCTCGGAGTGGATGAACGTGTCATGGTGCGCTGGAATGATGACGGGCGGCGCGAAGTTGTGTATCCTCGACGGGCGCGAATCTTCTTCCCTTGGTAGTTGAGTTTTTTCTCCCTCCGCGAATGCGACTTTACAGGAGGGTCCGGGACGAGTCCGGCCACGGCCGGTGAAACAAGTCTTGGTGAAAGTCCGTATAATAGGATTCGCTCGTCTTTGAGACGAGGGGGCAAAGCCCCTCCAGGTCGCCGGCCTGGCCCTCGCCGACCCCGGGCGGCTTCCGGAAGGCGGCGAGAGCGGTGCATCGCACCCGACCACGATTTCGATGGGGGTGGATGTAGACAGGCTGGGCGATCGAGGACTGTAGGACAAGCATGCTGCCTACCGGCAAGCCCGCGGGTCCGTCTCCAGGCCGATTCGGCCGGAGCGGGACGCCGGCGAGACGCGGCGGCGACACAGAGGTTCTCTTCAGACTGGAGGAAGCACATGAAGGCAAGATCCACGAGTGCAGGCGACGTCGGTGACATCCGCACCATCCTCGAGAGCTCCCCGGACCTGGACGGTGCGGCCGAGCTCCTCAACCTGGCCGGCAACTCCACCCGTCTCAAGCTGCTCTACCTGCTCGAGAACGCCAAGGAGATGTGCGTGTGCGACCTGGCGGAGATGCTCGGCGTCTCCGTGTCCGCGGTGTCGCAGCACCTCGCCAAGCTGCGGGCCTACCAGCTCGTCGCCCCGCGTCGTGACGCCCAGACGATCTACTACCGTCTCACCGAGCACAAGTTCAACGACAAGCTGCGCCAGAACTTCTTCAACTGACGCACGGCTTGCGAGACATCGACGGCGGTGGGCCCCTCCGGGCTCGCCGCCGTTTTTGCGTTTTCGGAGCCCGCCGGGCGTTCCGCTGCCACCCGTCCCGGACATCCTGTACAATGGCGGGCCTCGATCGACGTCGCCAGCGAGCTCGTCCGTCATCCGTCCGACCGAGCGGTCCCACGGGACCGTGGAAGAGGAGCCGTGAACATCAGCGAACACCCCCGCCCCCGATTCACCTACCTGGGCCACGCCACCGTCCGGTGCGATCTGCCCGGCGGTGAAGTGATCCTCGTCGACCCCTGGGTCGCCGGCAACCCCTCCTGCCCCGACGAGCTCGAGAGCTTCGACCGACTCGACGCGGTGCTGATCACCCACGCCCACTTCGACCACATCGGCGACGCCGTCGCGCTGTGCAAGAAGCACCGGCCGGGCAAGGTGGTGGCGAACTTCGAGATCTGCCACTGGCTCGAATCGAAGGGTGTGGAGAACTGCTCGGCGATGAACCTGGGCGGGTCGCAGGAGGTGCTGGGTTGCAAGGTGTCGATGGTCCGAGCGGACCACTCCTGCGGCATCACGGACGGCGACCGGATCGTCTACGGCGGCACCGCCGCCGGCTACGTGGTGCGGCTGCCGGAGGGCTACACCTTCTACCACGCGGGCGACACGGCGCTCTTCTCCGACATGCAGCTCATCGCCGAGATTCACCGGCCGGAGCTGGCGTTCGTGCCGATCGGCGACCTGTTCACGATGGACCCGCTCCAGGCGGCGCGCGCCTGCCGGCTGCTCGGCGTGCGCGAGGCGATCCCGATCCACTGGGGAACGTTCCCGCCGCTGACCGGCACCCCTCAGGACTTCGAGAAGGCCTGCGGGGACCTGGGCAACAACTGCACCGTGGTCACGCTGAAGCCCGGCGAGAGCCACTGACGGTTCGATGGCCTCGCCACCGGATCGACCCCTCATCACCCATGTATCGGCGGGACCGGCCGTCCCGGGACTCCTTCCCGGCGGCACGGGACCCGCATCCCGAGAACTTCGGCTCGCCGGAGGGCCGCGCGCGGAGAGGCCGCGCGCCGGAGCCTCCACGGAGCCTTGAAAGGAGACGAAGATCGCCGCCGCGAGCAACAGGAAAAACGAGCCCCGGATCAACAACCAGATCCGCAAGAGCCCGGTTCGTCTGATCGACGAAGACGGCACACAGCTCGGAATCGTGAGCGTCGACGATGCGCGCCAGCTGGCCCGTGACAAGGGGCTCGACCTGGTGGAGGTGGGGCCGAACGCGGACCCGCCCGTCTGTCGCATCTTCGACTGGGGCAAGCTGCGCTACGAGAAGCAGAAGAAGGAGCGCGAAGCGAAGCGCCGCACCCAGACCGTGGAGCTCAAAGAGGTCAAGTACCGGCCCACGATCGATCAGCACGATCGGGACCGCAAGACCGACCGGGCCCGCAAGTTCCTCGAAGAGGGGAACAAGGTCAAGGTGACCATCTTCTTCCGCTACCGGCAGCTCCGGCGGCCGCAGCTCGGCCAGGAGATCCTGGACCACGTCCAGACGCAGCTCGCCGACGTGGCCACGGTGGAGCACCGGACCCGGGGCCTCGAGGGCCGGCAGATGACCATGATCCTCGGGCCGCGCCCGCAGAAGGCGAAGCCCAAGGAGGAGTCGGGCGGAGGCAAGGCGAAGGACGAGCCCGCGGCTCCGGCCGAGGTCAAGGCGGAGGTCAAGACCGAGGTCAAGGCGGAGGCCCCGGCCGAGGTCGAGGTCGAGACGCCGGCCGAGGCCGAGGAGACGAAGGAAGCCTCGTAACGCGACCGGACGGAGGCGCTACCCGAGCGGGTGCGCCAGCTCGGGCCCGCCGGCGGCCTCCGCCGCCCGGGCCCCGGCCGCCGTCAGGCGGAGGCCGTCGCCGTCTCGGGACACCCAGCCCCGGGACTCGAGCCTCCTCATCACCCGGTCGAGCCGCCGGGAGGTCCAGCCGAAGCGCCGCTCCACCGTCGCCGCCGGCACCGGCTCGCCCTCCTCGCGCAGGTGGAGCAGCACGATGCGCCCGGTGAGGCGCCGGCGCAGGCGCCGGTGGCGCAGCGCGCGGGCGACCAGCCCGTGCCCCGGCGAGACCGCCAGGCCGAGCACGAAGAGCAGGCCCGCCACCGTCGCCATGGCGCCGGCGATCGAGGCGTCGAGCCAGCGGGCCACGCCGTACCCCGCCACCGCCGAGACCACCCCCAGCGCCACCGCCAGCACCAGCATCTTCCCCAGCCGCTCGGTGAACAGGTACGCGGTCGCCGGCGGCACCACCAGCATCGCCACCACCAGGATCGCGCCCACCGACTCGAAGGCGCCCACGACGGTCACCTTCGCCGATCCGTC
>CAZLLV010000328.1:0-4235 GCA_964560325.1 uncultured Thermoanaerobaculia bacterium
GATTCGCCGTCCTCTTCCTCGACGTCGACCGCTTCAAGCTGGTCAACGACAGCCTCGGCCACCTGGTCGGCGACCGGGTGCTGGTGACGCTCGGGCAGCGCCTGCGCGCCTGTCTGCGGGCGGGCGACGTGGTCGCGCGGCTCGGGGGCGACGAGTTCACCGTCTACCTCGACCGGGTGGACGACGTGGAGGTCGCGCGCAGGACCGCCGAGCGCATCCAGCGCCACGTCGCCGAGCCGCTCGACGTGGAGGGGCAGGAAGTGGTGCTGTCGGTCGGAATCGGCATCGCGCTCTCGGACGGCTACGAGGGGGCGGAGGAGGTGATGCGCGACGCCGACATCGCGATGTACCGGACCAAGCTCGACGGCGGCGGCGGGATCCGTGTCTTCCACCCGGAGATGCACGCCGAGGCGGTCGCGCGGCTCCGGCTGGAGTCGGACCTGCGGCGGGCGATCGAGCGCGGAGAGATCGCGGTCTTCTACCAGCCGATCGTCGATCTGGAGAGCGGCCGGGTCGCCGGGTTCGAGGCGCTCGCGCGCTGGCACCACCCGACGCGCGGGCTGCTCTTACCGAGCGAGTTCGTGGCGACGGCGGAGGAGACGGGGCTGATCGTCGAGCTCGGCGACCAGGTGCTGCGCGCGGCGTGCGTACAGCTGCGCGAGTGGCAGGGGGAGGTCGACCCGGACGGGCGGCTTTCGGTCAGCGTGAACCTCTCGGCGCGCCAGTTCCGGGACGAGGGCGTCGGCGCGCGGGTGGCCGCCGCCGTCGCCGATGCCGGCATCCCGGCGGCACGGCTCGCCCTCGAGATCACCGAGAGCGCGCTGCTCGAAGGAAACGAGGCGAACGTCGAGGGTATCCGCGCGCTCCAGGCGACCGGCGTCCACGTCTACATCGACGACTTCGGCACCGGCTACTCCTCGCTCGGCTACCTGCACCGGTTCTCGATCCAGACGCTCAAGATCGACCGGTCGTTCGTCCGCGAGCTGGAGGACGGGGCGGGAAAGCGGGAGATCGTCGAGGCGATCGTCACCCTGGCGAGCAACCTCGGCCTGGGGGTGATCGCGGAGGGGGTCGAGACCGAAGGCCAGCTGGAGATCTTGCGGCGCCTGCGCTGCACCCTCGGCCAGGGCTTCTACTTCTCGCGCCCGCTCGACCCGGCGGCGGCCGGGCGGCTGGTCCGGGAGCGCGGGGTCTGGGGGCCGCGGCGGTCTCCGCCGCCGGCTCGGGGAGAGGCTCCCGCCGGCGACGAGGAGACCACGCCGGCAGTGCCCTGAGAGCCTCCTCCGGCCGCGCCGGCGCCGGCGGGAAGCGCCACGAACGAGAAGACCTCGCCGAAGACCGGGTGGAGGTCGGCCTCGACGCCGCGCGCGAGCCGCTCCCGGGCGGCTTCCAGCGCCGCGTCGCCGACCGGCGGCGGCATCGGCCAGCGGACCACGACGCGGTGGAGCCCCGGCCCGAGCTCCCCGGCGGGAACCCGGAAGGTGGCCCGAGCCCAGCGCTCGCCCATGAGCACCCGCCCCGCCTCCCGCCCGTCGACCGTCACCGCCGCCGGGCCGCGGCGTGCGGCGCCGACACCGGGGATCGGCGGCAGGCGCGCGGCGAGGCGCAGGGAGAGCCCGGCCGCGGCGTCGGCGTCGGCGAGCGGCAGCCAGAACGGCGTCTCCGGCCAGGGGCAGCGGAGCATCGCCCGACCGGTCAGATCGGCGAGGTCCATCGCCTCCGGATAGAAGCGCGCGAGCGGCTCGGCGAGGTGGCGCCAGCCGGCCGCGAGGTCGAGCCCGGCCGCCGGGAGCGGCTCGCCGCTGAGCACTCTCTCGATCGTCACGATCGCGGAGCGCGCCAGCGGGTCCCCGTGTCTCTCCCGGAGCGCCTCCCGGGCCGCTTCCAGCACCTCGCCGTCGAGCCCGCGCCACCGGAGCCCGTGCTGGAGGCGGAGCGGGTACGGCGAGGCGAGGTTGCGGCGGGCCGCTTCGGCGAGGACGGCGGGTCTGGGCATGGCGCGCACCTCCGCCAGCTCGGCCATGGCCGCCGCGACCCCCGGAGAGGCTGCGAGCGCGCTCCGGCACCAGGAGACGAGGATCGGGCGGCGGTCGCCGACCGGCAGGTGGCGGTGCGCACGGTGGACGGCGGCGCCGAGGCGGGCGGTCGCCTCCGCCTCGGGCGAGAGACCGAGCAGGCGCTCGCGCTCCTTCCGATCGGACGGATCGAGGTCGAGGAAGAGATCGGGCCAGTCGAGGGACACGCCGCCGCCGTCGCCGGCCGAAAGCCGTCGGAGCACCGCCGCGGCGGTCGCCGCCATCGCGACCGCCATCCCTTCGGAGGTCAGGTGGCAGTAGTCGAGGAAGAGCCGGCGGCCCGGGAGCGGGGATCCGGTGTGCCGCGCGAAGACCTCGCGTAGGTCGACCGACCCCCAGCCGTGCTCTTGCGCGGCGTTCCCGAGGAGCGCGCGGGCGGCGGTCGTCGCCTGGGGCGCGGCGAGGAAGGCGAGGAGGGGGTAGTGGACGCTGTCGACCTCGGCGAGGGCGGCGTCCCGGGCATCGGCCTCCCGCCCCGGCCGGCGCCGCCACGCTTCCGCCAACAGCCGGAAGGAGACCGGGGAGGTCGAGCCGTCGAGCCGGTTCATCCGCCAGGCCGCCGCCTCCGCGCCGTCGGTGTCGTCCCGGTCGAGCGCGGCGCGCGCAGCTTCGAGCTCGGCGTACCAGCGGGCGATCCCGTCGCCCGGCAGCCAGGGGGGCGGCTGGCGGCTCTCCCAGTCGGCGAGGTTCACCTCCGGCATCACGACCACGACCGGGACACCGGCTTCCTCCGCGAGACTCGCGAGCCGGCCGAGCGCGGCGCGCACGCGCTCGTCGAGGCTCCTGCGGGCGAGCCCGACAACGCCCGGCAGGCCGGCCTGGTCGAGCGCCGCGGCGAAGCGCCGCCGATCGGCCGCCGACGGTACGTACGGCGAGACCTCGGTCGTCTCCAGCAGGTTCCAGTTGTTGCCGGTGAAGAGCACCAGCAGGTCGGGCTCGAGCTGAAGCGACGCCTCGGCCGTCGCCACCAGGCCCGCCAGGGTTTCGTTGGTGCGGGCGAGATCGATCACCTCGTGGCGCCGGCCGCCGGTCTCGATCCGGGCGAGCCACCGCTCGAGCGCGCTCGCCGCCGTCAGGCGGGGTGCGTAGAGGTAACCGGCCGCCACCGACTCGCCGAACAGACAGATCCGGCGATCATCGCCACGCCCGGCACCCGACGACCGCGGATGGAGAACCCGGCGGGCCGCGTGGTGATCGCCGAGCGGCGACGGCTCCGGCCGCACCCAGACGACCTCGCCGCCCACTTCGCGCGGCTGCCAGATCGAGATCGGCCGGGGCTTCTCGGGACGCATCGTCAGACGAAGGTGTAGAGGGCGTCGGAGATGGCGCTCTCGTTCCGGGCGAAGCGGCTATGGGCCGGCTCGCGCCAGGGGGCGAGGAGGCGGGTAAGGTCGCTCGGCAGGTCGGCGCCGTCGACCACGAAGTCCTCGATCACCACCGCGTCGAGCCCCGCCTCGGCGGCCGAGGCGAGGGCATCGGCGGGGGAGTGGACGATCGGTTCGCCGGCGACGTTGAACGACGTGTCGAGGAGGATCGGGCAGCCGGTGCGGCTTTCGAAGGCGGCGAGGAGCGCGGCGAAACGGGGGGCGATCGCCGGGTCGACCGTCTGCGGGCGTGCCGAGCCGTCGACGTGGGTGACCGCCGGGAGCGCCAGGGGGGAGGCGACGCGGCAGGTCAGCAGCATGTACGGCGCCGCCCCCTCCGCGCCCGGGCCGAGGTCGAAGTGCTCCGCCGCCCGCTCGGCGAGGACCGCCGGCGCGAACGGCCGGAAGCCCTCGCGCTTCTTGACCTTGCGGTTGATCCGCTCGCGCATCGCCGGATCGAGCGGGCTCGCCAGGATGCTCCGGGCGCCGAGCGCGCGCGGCCCGAGCTCCATCCGGCCCTGGAACCATCCGACCACCTGCCCGGCGGCCAGGCGTTCGGCGACGTCGGCGAGAAGCGCCTCCTCGCGGCCCCGGTAGTCGCTCCGGCGGAGCCCGGCGGCGGTGAGCAGGCGGTCGATCTCCGCCGCCGAGAACGCCGGTCCGAGGAAGACGTGGCGGAGCGGCGCCACCGGCGGAGCGCCGCCGAGCTCCCGGTGGGCGAGGGCCGCGGCGCCGAGCGCCCCGCCGGCGTCGCCCGCCGCCGGCTGCACGAAGAGCCGCCCGAACGGTCCCTCGC
>CAZLLV010000329.1:0-6997 GCA_964560325.1 uncultured Thermoanaerobaculia bacterium
CCAGGCGCGCCCGGGGCGCCGCGCGGTGCCGATGCGGTAGCGCTGGACGAGGGAGAGGGGCAGCAGGACGAGCGAGAGGACGACGACGAAGACCAGGAGCAGGGGCAGGAGGAGGAGCAGGACGACCGGCACGGGCAGCCCGCGGAGCCTATCGCCCGCCCCGGTACGGGAGGAGGCGGGAGCTCGGGGCCAGGAGGACGGGGCTTCGCACGCTCTGGTGGCTCATGGCGGCACGAACTCTACCGCGAGGGCGCTGATCCAGGGGCCATGCCCGCTCGGCGGCCCATAGCGAGCGGAAGACCTCGCCATCGATGGGATCGTGTCGTACCGATCGGAGCTCCCCTGTTCCAGCGCTGCCTTGACCAGGGGAAGAGGGTCAGTGCATGCTCAGTGCATGGCCGTCAAGACCATCACTGTCGACATGGAAGCCTACGAGACGCTGGCGCGTCTCAAGCGCGAGGGGCAACCCGAAGCACTTCGAACGCATCCCTGATCTCGACGTGGTCACCTACTGAGCACGGGCCGCCGCCGGCGGTGGCATCGTAGTTATAGAGCGGGTGCCGACATGATGCGGCTGATCCAGCGGGTCCGAGCCTTCGCGCAGTCGACGCTGCGGAGTCACTGGATCGAGGTGGACGGGCAGCGCGTGCACTTCCGCGCGGCGTCGTCCGGGGGCGGGCCGGCCTCACCTCCGGGGCGGCCGGTGGTCCTGGTCCACGGCCTTGCCGTCTCGAGCCGGTACATGGTTCCCACCGCCGGCTGGTTGTCACGGGACCACCCGGTCTTCGCCCCGGACCTCCCGGGCTTCGGCCGCAGCGACGATCCGCGGCGGGTGCTGAGCGTGCCGGATCTGGCAGACGCGCTGCGGGGGTGGACACGGGCGGTGGGGCTCGACCAGCCGGTGTACCTGGGGAACTCGCTCGGGTGCCAGGTCGTGGCCGACCTCGCTGCGCGCTTCCCGCAGGAGACAGGCCCGCTGGTGCTCGTCGGCCCTACCATCGACGCGACCGAGCGAACGATGCCGCGGCAGGTCGCCCGCTTGATCGTGGACACGGCGATGCAGCCGCCCGACTTCCTCGCCATCATGGCGATCGACTTCCTCCAGGCCGGCGTGAGGCGCACGGCGAAGACCTTCCGGTACGCGCTGGAGGACCGGATCGAGGAGAAGCTGCCCCACATTCCGCACCCGGTCCTCGTGGTCCGCGGTTCTCGGGACCCGCTCGCGCCCCAGCGGTGGGTCGAGGAGCTGACGCGACTCCTCCCCCGCGGCGAGCTGCGCGTGATCCGCGGCGCCGGCCATACGCCGCACTACACCGCGCCTCTCGAGCTGGTCGAGGTGGTCTGTAGGTTCCTGGATTGCGCGGATCTGCCGCATTCCGCGGCTGAACCAAGGCCTCGGCGCCCGCGAGCGCGAGGCGACCCTGGAGGCGACCCCGGACGCCACCCGCCGGATCTTCGAAGGGATGAAGCCACGACTTCAGGAGCTCAAACGCCACAACTCCAGGTTCAGCGCGGCGGCGAAGCTGACCCAGGCGAGGTAGGGGAGCAGGAGCGCGCCGGCCGCAGCGCGAACCCGCCAGAAGAGGATCGTCGTCAGCAGGATCGCGAGCCAAAGGGCCACGATCTCCGCGAAGGCTAGCGCCGGCCGGTGGAGGCCGAAGAAAAGCCAGGACCAGGCGCCGTTCAGGGCGAGCTGGACGGCGAAGGCCCCGAGGGCGGCGCGGCGGCCGGCGGACCACCCGCCTCGCGCGCCGCCCGGCGGCTCCGGCGACCGCCACACCAACCACCCCGCCACCGCCATCATCGCGTAGAGCACCGTCCAGACCGGCCCGAAGACCCACGCCGGCGG
Organism: uncultured Thermoanaerobaculia bacterium; assembly: GCA_964560325.1. GTDB lineage: Bacteria > Acidobacteriota > Thermoanaerobaculia > Multivoradales > DATKCC01 > CAZLLV01. Next base: position 1,850 of record CAZLLV010000329.1, read on the forward strand.
GTTCCATGGCGGCTTCTCGAGTGCCGCGTACCACTCTCCCGGGGTGAACTGAGCCCCGAAGGCGGCGACTCCGAAGCAGGCCAGGAGGAAGAGGAGCAGGGAAAGGATCGAGCGCATCGGTATCTCCGGTGGCCTTCCAGCGAGTCCTCTTCCGGGCCACCTGATGCCCTGCTGTGAGTCCCGGAGGCGGCGGCCTCTTACTCGACGACCCACCGGCCGTGCTCACGGACCGCGTCGTACATTGCGTCGGGAGCGAGGTCCGGGCCGCCGGGCCACTCGACCGCTCCGAGAACCACTCGAGCCCTGGCGAAGACTTCCGGATCGCGTAGCGGACTGAAGACCCCCAGGCCGCCTTCGGGACGGGCGAGGAAGGGCTCCAGGTCCACCTCACCTGCCGTGCCGTCGACGAAGGTCACGTGCAGGCGGAAGCCCGGCCGAACCTCGACCGAGTTCACGCGCCAGGGTACGGAATGACGGATATCTGGCGCTACTTCAAGGGGTCGATCGGGCGGGGCGGCTGGTGCTCTCGGCATAGGTTCCAGTTCTCCATCAGCTCGTCGCGGTGCTCGGACGCCCACTCGAGAACGAGCGTGAGGGCGCGGCGCGGCAGGGAGCCGCGCAGGACCCGAAGCTCGCGGATGTCTACGATCGCCTCGTGCTCGGCGTAGAGGGCGTGGAAGTGGGGCGCTCCGTGCTCCCTCCAGAACCTCTGGATGATGATGCCGTAGAACGTGCTGATCGTAGGCATGGTCTCAGGCAGTGGCGTCGATCTTCGCGGGGTGCTGCTGCGCCTGGTTTTCGGTGCTCCGGCCGGCGCGCTCGCAGGCCCACTGGAGGAGGGCCGGGTTCACCTCGACTCGGTTCATGGCCACATTCTTTCAGGTGCCGACCGGTCTGCCAAAGGCGCCGCTTGCCCCGAGGCGGCAGTACGTGGCGGCGCCCGCTGGTTCTCGTCGGCCCTACGATCGACGCGCAGGCGCGAACGTGGCCCCGGCAGATCGCCCGCTCGATCGTGGACACGGCGATGCAGCCGCCAGACTTCCTCGCCATCATGGCGATCGACTTCCTCCAAGCCGGCCCGAGTCGCACGGCGAAGACCTTCCGGCACGCGCTGGAGGACCGGATCGAGGAGAAGCTGCCCCACATTCCGCACCCGGTCCTCGTGGTCCGCGGCTCTCGGGACCCGATCGCGCCGCAGCGGTGGGTCGAGGAGCTGACGCGACTCCTCCCCCGCGGCGAGCTGCGCGTGATCCGTGGTGTCGCCCATACGCCGCACTACGTCGCGCCTCTCGAGCTGGTCAGGGTGGTCCGCAGCTTCCTGGACCGTGCGGAACCGGGGCATTCCGCGGGCTGAACCGCGACCACGCGATATCCTCGCTCGAGAGCGAGTCTCCAGAGGGCATCATTCGAGTGAGGGGCCGATATGCGCTTGGCGAAGTTCATTCCGCACAACATGGAATCCATCCTGGCCGAATGGGAGGACTTCGCCGCTACTCTCTTCCCGGCCGCGGCGGGCATGACGCCGCTCGCCCTCCGGGACCACGCGCAGGTCATCCTGGAGGCGGTGGCGAAGGATCTCGAGACGCCTCAGACCCGTGAGGAGCAGGCGGAGAAGTCGAAAGGGCGGGCGCCCGAAGCGGCGGGCGCCCCGGATACGGCGGCCCAGACGCACGCCGTTCTGCGGGCGCAGAGCGGCTTCGACATCAACCAGCTCGTCGCCGAGTACCGGGCGCTGCGCGCCACCGTGCTCCGACTGTGGATCGAGGACCGGGGGCTCGCCGAGCTGGAGGTGCAGGACCTCATCCGGTTCAACGAAGCGATCGATCAGGCCGTCGCCGAGTCGGTCGGTCACTTTCACGACCAGGTGGATCGGACTCGAAACCTGTTGCTCGGGATGCTCGGACACGACATGCGGAGCCCGCTCGACACGATTCTGAACACGGCGACATACCTGTCGGCGCTGAACGCCGGAGAGGACGTGTCGGTGGCGGCGACCCGCCTGATCCGGAGCGGCGCGTCGATGCGGGCCCTGCTGGACGACCTGGTGGACTTCAATCGCACGAAGCTCGGCCTGGGTATCACCGTCGTGCCGTCCGACGTCGACCTCGCGGCGGTGGCGACCGACGAGCTGGAGCAGTTGCGGGGAGCGCACCCGCGCCGGCAGATCGAGCTGGTGGTGGCCGGCGACACCCGGGGCCGATGGGACGGTGGGCGCCTGCAGCAACTGCTCCGGAACCTGGTCTCGAACGCGATCCGGTTCGGGTTTCCCGACGTGCCGATTCGTGTGGCGATCCGCGGCGAGGCGGCCGGCGTCCAGCTCGAGGTCACGAACAGCGGGCGGCCCACCGATCCCTCGGCTCTGGGCGAGATGTTCGATCCGCTCAGGCAGGGTCCGGCGCCGGCCGACGGCGGCGAGTCCCGAGGCGGGCTCGGGCTGGGGCTGTTCATCGTGAAAGAGATCGCGGGGGCGCACGGCGGCGAGGTCGAGGTGCGCTCGGACGGGGAAGAGACCATATTCACCGTCAGCCTGCCGCGCCGCCCAGAGGACCGGCCGTGACTCGGCGAAGCCGGTACTCCACCGGGCGGATGCTGCGGCACCTGGTCACCGCCACATGACGCCGAGCGCGCTCGAGCTCCGTGTCCCCCCGGTCCTGGTCGCGGCGGTGTGCGCCGGGCTGATGTGGCTCGCGGCGCGGGTGGCGCCGGGGCTCGCGGTCGACGTGCCCGGCCGGGAGGTGGTGGCGCTGGCGCTCGTGCTGGTGGGGACGGTCGTCGCGTTCACCGGGCTGTTCACGGTCGTGCGCGCGTCGACCACGATCGACCCGACCCGGCCGGAGGGGGCGTCGACGCTGGTGACGTCCGGCATCTACCGGCTCACGCGAAACCCGATGTACCTCGGCCTCTTCCTCGTCCTGCTCTCCGCTGCTATCGGGCTCGGGCACCCGCTGGCGCTCCTCGCGGCCGTCCTGTTCGTTCCGTACATGACCCGTTTCCAGATCCGGCCGGAGGAGCGGGCGCTCCGAGCGCGCTTCGGGGAGGCGTTCGAGGCGTACACGCGGCGCACCCGCCGCTGGCTGTGACCCGGGCGCGGTGGGCCTCAGGAGGTCGCCCGCCCTCGCGCCCAGCCGGCCACTTGGCGGCTGAAGCGCTCCAGGTCGTCGAGGCCGGTCGAGGCGGCTTGGAAGACGAGCTCCGGGTCGGCTTGCGCGTACACGTGGGCGACGACGTTGCGCAGGCCGGTCGCGCGGGCGAGGGCGTCGCTCGTCTCCCGCGAGATCACCTGGTGCTCGTGAAGCCGCCGGAACGCCTCGGCCAGGTCCCGGGCCGGCGGCCAGCCCTCGTCGGCGATCAGGTGCGTGGCGATGTCGGTGCACGACTGGACGGCGAGCATCAGGTTGAACGAGACGAGGTCGAAGGCGTCCCGGTCGCCGGCCAGTGTCTTCGCGTCCGGCGGGCGATGCTGGCGGACCCGCCCGATCCGGTCGCCGAGCTCGGCGAGCTTGGCCGTCAGGATGTCGAGGTCAACCATCGGCGGCTCCCGCGGGGGTCGCGAGGTGGGCCAGATAGGCGTCGCGCATCCGTTCGTACCCGGGCCGGTCGACCGAGGCCTGGAGGAGAGCGCGCGTCCGGAGCTCCGCTTCCGCGTGGCGCTCCGCCTCGTAGATGACCCGGCCTTCGCGGTTCAGGGCTTTGAGCAGGGGATAGCCGATCGGGCGGCCCGGTGTTACGTCCACCACGTCCACGTCGAGGCCGGTGGCCGACCGCAGCTCGGCCATCAGGGCGAGGCGGTCGAGCTCCCGGCCGCGAACCGTCTCCACCGCGAGGTCGAGATCGGATTCGGGATTCGCCGCGCCCCGTGCCCGGGAGCCGAAGACGAGCGCCAGGCGCACCTCGGGGTGCCGCTCGAGAACCGAGCGCACGGAGGAGGCGAGATCGGCCGGGAGGCCGGGATCGGTGAGCATCGCGAGCCAGTATAGCGAGGGGCCGGGTGGCCTCTACCCGACCTCTTCCTCCACCACTTCGATCCCCCGCTCCGCGAGGCCGTCGAGGACCGGGCGGTAGATCGATTCGTGCACCGGGATCTGGACACCGGTCAGGGCGAGCTCGCCGTCGAGGAGGAGGCCGCAGGCGAGGGCCGCCGGGAGGCCGACGGTGCGGGCCATGGCCGACTCGTCGCCCGCTTCGCCTTCGACCACCAGGCGGGAGGCGATCCGCCGCTCGGCGCCGTCCCGGTCGATCACGCCGAAGCGGTGCTCCAGGACGATCATGTCGTGCTCGCCCTTCTCGTAGCGGAGCTTGTCGCCCACCAGGTCGGCGAGGGCGTCGAGCGGGCTGCGGGCGTCGTCCGGCACCGGGCGCTGGGAGAAGAGGCCGAGCCAGGCGAGGCGGTCGAGGACGGGGTGGTCTTCGGGCAGCTCCAGGAAGCGCGCGATCCGCTTCGGCAGTGGACCGGAGCCGGCGGGGAGGTTCTGGTCGATCAGGTCGCAGTAGCTCGGTCCGAGCGGCACCGGCGCGACCTCGAGCAGGCCGAGGCGCAGGAGCGCCTCCATCGTCTCGCACCAGCCGGGGTAGCGCAGGGTCCCGCGCAGCACGTCGCGCGCTTGCTCGATCCCGTAGAGCGCGCGGTAGGGGACCGAGTCCCGGTTCGGGTACCCCTCGAGCTCCGGCGCGCCGGGCACCCGCACCCGCTCCGGCCCGCCCGGCAGGTAGGGGGTCGGGTGCTCGACGGTCTCGCCGTCCCGGAGGAAGCGCACGGGGCTCCTCGCCGCGACCAGCACGCCGCGCGGGCTCCACGACATCTTGTAGCCGAGCGGATTGTCCGCCGAGTCGGGCGCCGGCAGGCCGCCGCAGTACGACACGAACGAGACGATGCGCCCGCCCTCGCGCTCGACCCGGCGGATCACCTCGACCGCCATCATGTGGTCGATGCCCGGGTCGAGGCCGCACTCGTTGAGGAGCAGCACGCCGCGGCTCCGCGCCTCGGTGTCGAGCGCGCGCATCTCGTCGGAGACGTACGAGGTGGTCACCAGCGGCACACCGTGCTCGACGCAGTGGCGGGCGACGACCGGGTGGAGATGGGCGGGGAGCAGGCTGACGACCGCGTCGGCCTCGGCGACCGAGCGGCCGAGCGCCGCGCCGTCCTCGACG
>CAZLLV010000330.1:0-5905 GCA_964560325.1 uncultured Thermoanaerobaculia bacterium
GAGGCCCGATCGCCCCCGGCCCGGCCCCGCGGCCTCGCCACCCCACCCCACCCCTCCACCGGCCGGCGAGCCCTCCCGCTGGTCGGGCCGCCCCCCGCCCAGGTCCTTCGCTCCCGCTCAGGACGACAAGTGAAACGATCACCCGAGCGGACGAACCGTCTTTCAGCCCGAGCCGAACCCGAGGTGCCAACCACTTCGGGAACGGGGCGGCGCCGATCCGGCGCCGCCCCGAAAGCCGCCTTGGAGCGCGTCCCTACGGCAGTTCGGACACCACCAGGCCCATCATGTAGTTGGCGGCCGGCTCGGGCGTGAAGGTCGCTCCGCCGTCCACCGAGGTGTAGGACCGGCCGAGGATCGGCAGGTCGCCGGGGCCGGTGAAGCGGTCGATCCCGAGCACCGGCGCGAAGCCGTACGGGTTCGGGAACGGCGTCTCGTCCGGCACCTGGAGGACCACGAAGAGGTCGGTGATCTCCCCCGACGCCCAGCCGTTCCGGATCCGCTGCCCCAGACCCACCGGGTTCGCGAAGTAGAACGGCGAGCGATCGAACTCCTGGGCCACGAAGTCGATCGTCTCGGCCAGCGGGTCGTCGAGATCGACCTGGGCGGTGCCGTCCGGCAGCACCCGGCCGGTGGCGAGGACCGCGCGGGCGAAGCGGGGCACGGCCGAGTAGGTGCCTCCCGCGGTGAAGTACTCCGCCGAGGTGACGGCGAACGGCACGTCGTCCGCGAGGGCGACCACCTCGCCCGCCGACACCCGGACGGCGAAGTAGGTCCCCGGCGCCGGAAAGACCGAGGTGAAGCTCCCCAGGCTGCCGAAGGGGGCGATCTTCCGGGTGCGGTTGGTGATCAGGTCGAGCCCGCTCACCGTCGCGCCGGCCTCGACATTCACCGGAGTGCCGCGGCCGGGCGCTGCCTCGAGGGCGCCCTCCTGCCCCTGGTGCCAGACCTCCTCGTCGAACCATTGCAGGCCGAGCGCGGCGCTCACGTTGACGGTGAGGCTGACGAAGCTCGCCGGTACCGGGTCGCCGTCGACCGCCTCGATCCAAACCTCGTAGCTACCGGCCGGAACCGGCAACTCGTAGCGTCCGTGGGTCAGGCCCGCCGCGCCGGGCAGGAGCCGGAGCGCGCCGGTCGCCGGGTCGAGGGAGAGCTCGATGGCGCCGCCGTAGGCCTCGGAGGCGATCGCCCCGGTCGACCGGTCCACGGCGTAGACCGCGGCGCCCGGCAGCGGCACCCCGAAGACGCCGTGGGTCACCTCGCCCGCCAGGATGCCGTAGACCGCGTCGAAGGCCACGTCCCCGGGCTGGAGCGCCGCCGGACCGCTCGCCGCTGAGCCCTCGCGGTACAGGTAGCTGCTGTAGCCCACGTCGTCCTCCGACGGCGTCCGCTGGTCGAGCTGGTTCAGCGGATCGGTCCAATCCGGGAACGGATGCATGCTCGACATGTCCGCGTTGGTGGGCGAGACCTGGTTCAGCATGGCGTGGGCCAGGCCGTGGGAATGGCCGAGCTCGTGGGTCGTCACCGCCTCCAGGTCGAAGGTCCGGAAGCCGGGATCGGGCTCGGTGACGAAGGTCCAGACGTCGGGGTTGAACCAGACGTCGTTGTCCACGATGGTCCCGCCCGCATAGAACCCCTCCGGCCGCTCCCAGTCGCCGTCGGCGTCCACGTCGGCGCAGGTCGCGATGCCGGCCGCCACGTCGGAGTCGCCGTCCCCGTCGAGGTCGAGGCCGTCGGTCAGGGTCGAGTCGGCGAAGAGCGACACCGACGGCGAAACGGCGACCACGCTCCCGAGCCCGGGGACGGGCCGGAAGGTCACCTCGTTGACCGTGTCGAAGCCGGCGGGTTGGAGGTTTCCCGAGGTGCCGAGGAAGCGCATTTCGATGTACGACGTCGGGATGTCGTTCCACGCGTCCATCGATCGCTCCACGGCCTCGGTGGCCTCGGCGAGGGTCAGGAGGTCGGGACCCAGAGGGTTCGGAATCGGGTCGAGGGTGACGTTCAGCGAGTAGGGCACCGGGATGCAGCGCACGTCCTGGCGGATCGGCGTGGTCCGCACGACGACCTCGCCCGGGAACGGCGACGGCTCGCCGGTGAGCACCGGGCGGTCGAGGGAGCCGCCGGCGAAGGCGGGCGTGGCGAGGAGGGTGGTCCACGCGAAGAGGGCGACGAGGGCGAGGACGGCGAGCGCCGTCCCGGGGAGCGGTCGATCCGTGCGGGCCATCAGCGGCCTCCCTTCCCGGAGCTGTCGATCTCGATGCGAGCCGGCCGGGCCGCCCGGCGGGCGATCCGCTCGTGGAGGTCGCCGAGGGAGACCGTGCGCCGCCCGCCGGCCCGCGCGCGGTCGCCGTCGAGCAGGCTCACGCCGGCCAGGTCCCGGAGCACCATCGGCTCGCCGCCGGCGCCCTCCACCACCGAGAACTTGCCCTGGGAGAAGCCGGTGACGGTGAAGGCGCCGCCGGCCGCCGACTTGGCCGCCAGCGCCGCCTCGGGCGCGGCGGGCGTCAGGAAGAGGAGCACCCGCTCGCCCGGCAGAAGCATCGGGGCGCCGGGGTAAGTGACCGCGACCGGCACCGCCCGGTCCGTGTCGACGCCGCCGGGGATCAGGACCTCGATTCGCTCGACCTGTCCTCCCTTGAGGACGTTTTCGACGTCGACGGCGGCCACGGTGAACAGGGTGCCGCCGATCCATTCACTACGGATCGCGTCGCAGGTCCCGGTCAGGATCACGGCGGAGTCGTCGATCAGCCGGTCGTCGTCCAGGAAACGAAGAGTGGTCGCCCCGGACGGCGGCGCGGCCGTGCACAAGACCAGAAGAATCAAGCAGATGAGACGGATGGGCGGGCTGCCCGGAGAGGTGAGACCTGGTGTTCGAGACACGCGAGACTTCCTTTCCACCGCACAGGGGCGGCTGAAATCCGGTCCTCCCGGGAGCGGGTCCGCCCCCGGCGGGACCGGTCGGAACCAGACGATTCGGCGTGCTCGAGCCTGCCGTAGAGTTTTGCCTGCGGCTCTGTTGAGCAAGTCCCGTGCCCTCGTGGATACGCGAGAATGGAAACCAGGCGCGCCCTGGCGGTTGACATCGTGCTCGAGGCGTGACTAACATCGAAATCGATGCATATCCCCGCCCCCTCCCCTCGGGCACTCTGTTGCACCTGTAGCTAGCGGGCCGGGCCGCGCCGAGCGGCCGGGGCTCGCGCCCGCACTCCCCACCCTTCAGATCCGCCGTACGACGCGCCAGGCGCCCCCCGATCGATCCGGGGCGCCTCCGGGCTCGGAGTGTCTCTCCCCCGCCCGGCGCGCGCGATCCCCGGCGGCGACGTGCCAACAGGATTTCGAGCGAAGGGGCTGTAGATGGCGAGGACGAGCGGACGGGAACCGAGCAGGGACCTGATTCTGAAGCGCAACTCGATCGAGCGGCTGAAGCGGGAGAAGTTCCCGCTCGACGTGTGGGGCGAGATCCCCCGGATCATCGAGCGCGGCTACGAGGAGGTGCCGGAGGAGGACTTCGTCCGCCTCCAGTGGTACGGGCTCTACCACGACAAGCCGAAGCTCGGCCGCTTCATGATGCGCGTCAAGGTGGCGGGCGGCGTGCTGACGGCGCAGAAGCTGCGGACGCTGGGCGAGGTCTCCAACCGCTGGGGCCGCGGCTACGCCGAGCTGACCACGCGGCAGAACGTGCAGCTCCACGACATCGAGCTCGCGGCGCTGCCGGAGATCTTCGCGACCCTCGACGAGGCAGGGTTGACGACGGTGAGCGGCTGCGGCGACACGGTGCGCAACATCACCGGCTGCCCGGTCTCGGGCCTGCTCGCCGAGGAGCTGTTCGACACCCGGGCGCTGGTGGAGGAGGCGGCGACCTTCTTCAACGGCAACCCGGAGTACTGCGACCTGCCCCGGAAGCACAAGATCACCATCGCCGCCTGCCCGCACCAGTGCAACGCGCCGGAGATCCACTGCGTGGCGCTGGTCGGCACCCGCAAGGAGGGCCGCGACGGCTTCGCGCTACGGCTCGGCGGCGGTCTCGCCACCTGGCCGCGGATCTCCGACCACGTCGGCGTCTTCGTGCCGGCCGAGGACGCGCTGCCGGTGCTGCGCGCGGTCCTCGACGTCTGGAAAGCGGACCTCCAGAGCCGGATGTCGCGGGCGAAGGCGCGGCTGAAGTTCATGGTCGACCGGATCGGCCCGGTACCGTACCTGAAGCTCGTCGAGGAGCGCCTGGGGCGGCCGCTCGAGGACGGCGAGGCGCCGCCGGCTCCGGTGGCCGAGCACGACCACGCCGGCGTCGCGGCGCAGAAGCAGGACGGGCTCTTCCTCGCCGGCTTCCCGGTCTTCCTCGGCATCGCCAGGGGCGACCAGCTCCTGGCGCTCGCCGACCTGGTCGAGCGCGTCGGCGGCGGGGTGCGCCTGACCCGGCGGCAGAACTTCATCCTCACCGACCTCCCCGAGGACCGGCTCGCGGAGGTGGTCGAGACCGTCGGGGAGATCGGCTTCCCGCTCGCGCAGGACGGCCAGGTCTCCGGCCTGCGCGCCTCGTCGATCGCCTGCACCGGCGAGCCGTTCTGCAACTTCGCGGTCGCCGAGACCAAGCACAAGCTGGCCGAGATCGTGCGCCACCTCGAAGGCGCCTTCGGTGAGCGGGTCTCCGGCCTGCGCCTCAACCTCGACGGCTGCCCGAACTCCTGCGCCCATCACTGGATCGGTGACGTCGGGCTCCAGGGCACGACGCTGCGCGAGCGCGGTCCGCAGGGGGAGCGTCTGCGCGGCTACGACCTCTTCCTCCGGGGCGGTCTGGGGCGGGACGCGGCGATCGGCCGGCCGGTCTTCCGCCGGGTGCCGTCGGGGGAGGTCGAAGGGGTGCTGGAGCGCCTGCTCCACGCCTACTTCGAGCGCCGGGAGGAGGGCGAGCCGGTACAGCGCTTCTTCACCCGCCACAGCGACGAGGAGCTGCTGGCGTTCGGGCTCCCCGAGGATGCGATCGAGCAGGGCGCGGGAGGAGGGCGGGCCCATGCCGGCTGCGGTCGCCGCCATCGCCGGGCGCGCCGCCGCCGCGAGACGCCCGATACCCGACGACCGCGACCGCGACTTCCTGGACGACTTCGAGGCCGGCAACCTCGGCGTCGAGCTCGACGACCGGGAGCCCGAGGAGGTGCTCGAGTACGCGATGGAGCGCTGGGGCGATCGCCTGGCGGTCTGCACCAGCTTCCAGGCCGAGGGGATGGTGATCCTCGACATGGCCTGGCGGATCGATCCCGACGTGCGGGTCTTCACCATCGACACCGGCCGTCTGCCGACCGAGACGTACGAGATCATCGAGACCGTCCGGGAGCGCTACGGCGTGGAGGTCGAGGTCCACTTCCCGGACGCCGCCCGGGTGCGCGACATCACCACCCGGTTCGGTCCCAACCTCTTCTTCCGGGCGGTGCCGGCCCGCCTGCTCTGCTGCCAGGTGCGCAAGGTCGAGCCGATCCGCGACGCGCTCGAGGAGCTCGACGCCTGGGTCACCGGGCTGCGCCGCGAGCAGTGGGCGAGCCGGGCGAGCATCCGCAAGCTCGAGATCGACCACGACCACGGCGGCCTCGCCAAGCTGGCGCCGCTCGCCGACTGGACGATCGAAGAGGTCTACGACTACATCGAGGAGCACGACGTGCCCCGGCACCCGCTCTACGCGAAGGGGTTCACCTCGATCGGCTGCGCGCCGTGCACGCGGCCGACCGCCGAGGGCGAGGACCCGCGGGCGGGGCGCTGGTGGTGGGAGGTCGACGCTCCCAAGGAGTGCGGCATCCACTGTCCGCTCGAGACCGGCGGCTTCGAGCACGAGCTCGAGGCGATTCTGGGCACGGGGGTGCGGTCGTGACGGCCGCGGTCGGGGAGGGTCTGGCGATCGAGGCGGCCGAGCGCGAGCCGC
>CAZLLV010000331.1:0-5483 GCA_964560325.1 uncultured Thermoanaerobaculia bacterium
CCCCCCCCCCCGCCCCCCCCCCCCCCCCCCCCCCCCCCCCGCCCCCCCCCCCCCCCCCCCCCCCCCCCCCCCCCCCCCCCCCCCCCCCCCCCCCCCCCCCCCCCCCCCCCCACCACCCCCGCCGTCCCCACGCCCCCGGAACATCCCGCGCCCTCTACTCGTTGACACCTGAAGCCCATGCCGCCGACCCCCACCGACCTCCTCGCCACCGCCACCGCCGCCGCCCGCGCCGGCGCCGCCGTCCTGCTGCGCCACTTCCGCGACGCCGACCTCGCCGTCCACCGCAAGGGCGAGCACGACTTCGTCACCGAGGCCGACCACGGCAGCGAAGAAGCCGTGGCCGCCGAGATCCGCCGCCGCTTCCCGCGCCACCGCATCCTCGCCGAAGAAGGCGGCGAACGCGTCGGCGGCGACGACGACCACGAGTGGCTGATCGACCCCCTCGACGGCACCACCAACTTCCTCCAGGGGCTGCCGATGTTCTGCGTCTCGGTGGCCTGCCGGCGCGGCGGTACGCTCCTCGCCGGCGTCGTCCTCGACCCCCTGCGCGACGACCTCTTCGCCGCCGCGCGCGGCGCCGGCGCCCACTGGAACGGCCGTCCGATCCGCGTCTCCGACCGCGCCGGCGCCGACGGCGCCTTCCTCGCCACCGGCTATCCGCACCAGGCCAAGCCCGCCCTCGACCTCTACCTGGCGATCTTCCACGACGCCTTCCTGCGCGCCAGGTCGATCCGCCGCTGCGGCGCCGCCGCCCTCGACCTCGCCCACACCGCGGCGGGGATCTACGACGGCTTCTTCGAGTTCCGGCTGTCGCCCTGGGACCTCGGCGCCGGCGTGCTGCTGGTGGAAGAAGCGGGCGGCCGGGTGAGCGACCTCGACGGTGGCGGCGGCTACATGGCGGGCGGCAACGTGGTGGCCGGCACGCCCGGCGTCCACCGCGAGCTGCTGGCGCTCGCCGGCCGCCATGCTTCCGAGGCCGACCTCGACCGCCTGGTGCCGCGCCAGGCGGCGCTGGCGCCCGCCGGAAGCTGACCTTTCGGCGTCCCCCGTCCTGGGATAGCATGTCTCGACTTCACCAGCGCAGCCCGACGTCGACGTAGAGGTAGCCCAGGCCATGATGCCGCTCAAGACCCGCCCGCGCACCGAGCGCAAGTCCGTACCCGCGCCCCCCTCGCGAGCGGCGCGCCGCGAAGCGCGCCTCGAGATCCAGATCCACCCGGGCGACATCCGCCGCCGCGTGCGCTACCTGTTCTTCACCCGCCGGCGCCTGGCGCTGGCGGTGGCGGGCGTCGCCGCCTGGCTGGGCTTCGTGGCGCTCGGCGGAGTGCTGGCGCCGGCGGTGGTCGAGGGCTACGCGGGACGCCACGAGTACCGCGCGCTCAGGGCCGAGCGCGAGCGCCACGGCGAGCGGCTGGGCGCCCTCGTCTCGCGCATGGAGGGCCTCGAGGAGCGCGCCGAGTCGCTGCGCCTGCGGGTGGACAAGATCTTCCTCGCTTACGGCCTCGACAGCGACGACTCGATCGGCCAGGGCGGCTTCCCGCCGCCGCCGCCGCCGGCGGGGGAGACGCCGCAGACGGTGCATGCCAACGTCATCCGCCAGGGCCACCTGCTCCACGGCCGGGTGGGCAGCGAGCTGGCGGCGATCGGCACCTTCCTCGCCGAGGTGCGCTCGTTCGAGGACGCCAACGCCGAGCGCGTGCGCACCACGCCGTCGGCCTGCCCGCTGCGCGGCGAGCGCTTCGTCCTCACCAGCCCGTTCGGCAACCGCCGCAGCCCGTTCACCAAGAACCTCGACTTCCACGCCGGCATCGACTTCGCGGCACCGCAGGGCACGCAGATCCACGCGCCGGCGGACGGCGTGGTGGTCTTCGCGGGCCGCTACCCGCTGCAGCGCAGCGTCGGCTGGTGGCGCTACGGCAACCTGGTGGTGCTGGCCCATGGCGACGACTTCCGCACCCTGTTCGGCCACTGCAGCGAGGTGCAGGTGAAGACCGGCCAGCGCGTGCTCCAGGGCGACCCGATCGCCAAGGTGGGCAGCACCGGCTGGTCGACCAGTCCGCACCTCCACTACGAGGTGCGCCGCCGCGACGCCGAGCGCGACTTCGCGCCCGTCGACCCCCGCATCTACATCCTCGATCGCCGCTGGCGCGACGAGGAGCGCCTGCTGGTGCGCGCCCGCAGCGCCCCGGGGCAGAGCGGCTTCGAGCCCCTGCCGGCGCTGTTCACCAGGTAGGACCACCGCCGATGCCGAGGGAAGAGCCGCACGCCGACTCGCCGACGATGATCATCCCGCGCGGCACCGAGATCGAGGTGGACGCGCACGGCCAGCTCTCGGTGCGCGCGCCGGGCAACCTGGTGATCCAGAACTCCGGCTCCTACGGCACTCTGGAGTCGCGCGCCGGCTCGATCCGCATCGACCACGGGGTGGAGGTCGAGGCGGTGAGCGTGCGCTGCGCCGGCGACTGCTTCGTGCAGGGCTCGCTGACCGCCTGGAAGGTCACCGCCCGCGCGCTGCAGCTCGAGGAGGGCGCGCGCGCCAACGTGGTGTTGCAGGAGACCGAGCGCCTCGACGTCGGCCGCGACGCCCGCCTGGTGGGCAACTTCGACTCCGAGAAGGAGCTGTTCCTGCTCTTCTCCCGCTTCGCCCGGCAGTTCCGCTCGCTGCCGTTCTTCTTCGAGAGCCGCGAAGCGGCGCCGGGCGGCGCCCTGCCGGCGCGCGCCGGCAACGGCGCCGAGCGTCCGCCAACGTCCGCCGACCTCCCCGAGCCGCTGTTCTTCGCCCTCGTGCTGCTCGAGCGCGACGCCGACCGCGGCGACTACGGCCACACCTCCCAGCGCGTCCTCGCCGAGATGGTCAAGCTCCTCCGCGAGGGCGACCTCGAGACCCTCGAGCTCACCTACCGCACCCTCCTCGGCCGCATCGTCGACCCCCGCGACGACGTCCGCCGCGCCGCCGAGCTGATCGGCGGCTACTTCACCGAGGGCGACGACATGAGGCCGCCGCGGGCGGGGTAGGGGACACGGGTTTCAGGTCTCGGGTCAGATCGGGTACGAGCTGCCGAGGCTGGGGCCGATGAATCCCTCGCTGGCCGGTGGGATGAAGTCGGCGATGCCATGCGGGTCGAGCTCGGCGCCGGGGAAGTCCAGGTCGCGGTCCGTGTACAGCCAGATCATTTCTTCGTGAGTCACGCTGAGCAGCGTTGGCTTGTCTTCCCCCGATCGGTAGAGACAGAGATCCTCCGGGAGCGGCGGCGAGTGGCGATCGGTCCAATCCCGAAACAGCTCGCCTGCTGCGATCATCCTGTCGATCAGGCCTTCGGAGAATCGGACTGTGACGGCCAGGCCGTCGTGGCCGATGAGTCGCGTCCCCGGCCATTCCGAGGTGTGGTCGCGGCGGAGGATCCAGGGTCCGAACAGCCGGTCGATGGCCTGGCCCACTTCGGGATGCGCCAGGGTGGGCCGGTCCGCTTTCTGTCTCATTCGTGCCGACACCATCAATCGATCCACGCCGTGGTTCCCCAGGCACCAACGGAGAATGGGTTCGATTCTGGTATCGCGAGGAAGTGACCAGATGCGATGGGTCGACATGGCGCTCCTTCCAGGATTGGTCCTTTTGTTCGCGAGGCGGGTCAGTAGAAGACCGACCGAGCCAACTGCACGTCTAGCTCGCGGAAGCCGTAGAAGTGCTCGTCGACGACGAGCGCAGCGCACGGAAAGTGGTCGCTGCAGAAGATGAGCACGTAGGGCTGCAACTCCCGGAGACTCGCCACCTCCAGCGTCAGCGCGCCGCTGCTGTCGGTCTTCCCGAGCTCGCGAAGGCCATCCGACGTCACGGCGATGACGTCGACGCCCGGGACGTACTCCCCCTCCGGCGCGTGGACGAGGAACGTCATGCTGCCCTCGGGCGTCGTGACCACACGGCCGTCCGCAATACGGACACGCGCCCCGCCTCCCCGCACCTCGGGTGTCGACGAACAATTCACGCAAGCTACGACGAGTAGGCCGAAAGCCGTCCAGAGCCATTCTCGCCGGGTGAGATTCCGGTCCCGTTCGCGAAGGAGCTGCGGGAGCTTACTCATCGGAACCGGAGATGGATGTAAGGCATGCCGTCGATGTGGCTGATCTCGAGACCAAGGTCCGGGTAGAAGAGGACTTCCGCAGCACCTTCCGGATCGATCTCGTCGGTGAACCAGATGTCGAAGTCATCGCTCTCGACCCGGCGGCGTTCCCGAGTGTAGACCGGCCGGTCCAGCCACTCGATCACCGTGTCGAAGGAGAGATCCGCCCGCACCTCGACGACGACGGAAGAGACACGGTACGTGGACGGATCGAAGACGACCACGATCCAGGCGGGTCGCGACCCGGCCAGGAGAACTTCCCGTTCGTAGCGGAAGACGACGGGATCGTTCGCCGCAGGGCGCGGTATCTCCGCATCCTCGCCTGCGAGAAAAACCCCCGCCGGAGCAGGAAACTTCAGCAGCACCTGCTGCAAGGTCATACCCACGAGAGCGAACGAGGTCAGCGGCAAGGCCTCGATCGAAGGTACCTCGGCGCCGAGCGCCCTCGGAGCGGACGGGATCAAGAGCAGTGATAGCAGAAGCGTCTGCAGTCTCATTCAGGGTCTCCGAGCTCCGGTCAACGAGCTATGGTCGGCAGCGGATTGACGGGGACGATCTCGCCATTGCGGTGGATCAGCACGCCCCCGAGCGACAGATCGAGAAGCACGCCATTGCAGGCGAGCTCTTGCGGACTCACGTGGCATCGATGCCCCTGGATCGACACCTCACCTTCACCGGTCATGGTGCACATGCCTCCATTCGGTCCGGAGCAGTCGAGCTCGACACTGCCATCCAGCACGCGGAGAACGTCCTGAAGGTTCGCCTCCTCCAGGACCCGGCGCCTGGATCTGAATCGGGGGCTTTCGCCTTCCCGTTGCATGGTGGCAGGAGATCAAGGCGAGGACCAGGGCAGCACTGACGATGGCCTTCTCGTTCATGGCATCGCTCAGATGATGATGTCGAGCATATAGCGATACCCGAAGTACGAAAGCCTCTCGAGCGTCGGCGGCTCGAGGGAGTACAACGGACGTTCTCGAGTGATCGTGACGTTCGTGCCGAACTGGGCATCCAGATCGTGGTCGGAGACATACGATTTGATGATCTCCCTCTTGGGCCAGACCAGGTCGAGCAACCTCTGGAGGCCCTCGTCGATGCTGAAGAGAGGCTCTTGATAGAACGATAGCCACCAGGTAGGAGGAACGACGTTGGGTTCTCCGCTCGGGAAGAGTGTGCCCCGGACTCGACTCTCCTTCTGCACCTCGGTCGGCGCGATCTGAACCACTCGAGTGAGCTCCTCAGGATCCCAGGACGGTCCGCTTACCGCGAAGTATGTCGAGATCAAGGGCGGGGCGGACTTGGCCATCAGTACGTAGCTCCGGCGGAGGGTCTGGGAATCAGAAGACGCTGTCTGCGGCTCACCACTCC
>CAZLLV010000332.1:0-15183 GCA_964560325.1 uncultured Thermoanaerobaculia bacterium
GGACGTCGCGGTCGAGCGGCTGCGCGCGATGGTGGAGGAGTGAGCGCCGCCCTTCCGAGGTGGTCGGCACCTCGACCGCAACTCCCTCGACCGCGACGCGCTCGACCCTAGAAGCGCGCCGTCAGGCCCGTGGTGACGACCCGCTCGCCGAAGCGCTCGGAGTCGCCTGACAGGTCCACGAGCGACTGGCGTCCTTCCAGCCGGAAGGAGAACCGGCGCGAGACGTGCCAGTCGGCGGAGAGTGATCCGAAGGTCGTCCAGAGCTCACTGCTGGAAAAGCCTTCGACCGCGTCCTGGTGCCCGTAGCGAAGGCCGAGCCCGCCTCGGAACCCCCAGTTGCCGACCTCGCCCAGGAGGTATTTCGCGGACGCGTCGTACATCTGCCGATCTCCGAGCTCCAGGTTGGTACCCGCGCTCTCGGAGTAGCTGGCTCCGAGCTCTTCGAGGAACACCATGAGCTCCGCGGACCACGCCCGCTGGATGGGGACCTCGAGTCCGAGGCTCCAGCCGAGGTCGACCTCTACGCCCTCGTTGTCGCTGTAGGAGCCGCCGGGCTGGATTCCGGCGAACAAGGCGAATCGGGACGGCTGAGCCGCCAAGGGGCCGGCGGCGAACAGAAGGAGAAGGGTGACGACGGCTTTCCGGACGACGCGCATGGGACTCTCCTTTCGCACCGCCGCGTCTCCGGCGGACGCTCCGGAGCCGGCGCGCGCACAATCGTTTGCTATACGGCGAACAGAGTATCACCTGGTCGGCGGACGGCTTCGACCGGTCTCGTATAAGTCCGTGTATAATTGCCAGAGGAGGGATCTAGTGGCGCAGGTGACGATCTATCTCGACGACGAAACCGAGGCACGCATGAAGCGGGCGGCCGAGGAGGCCGGTGTCTCGCGGAGCCGCTGGATCGCCGACACGATCCGCGAGAAGACGGCCGCGGAGTGGCCGGAATCGTTCCGGCGACTCATCGGCAACTGGGGAGACGACTTTCCTGAGATCGAGGAGATCCGGAGCGGCCTCGGCGAGGACGTGCCCCGGGACACGTTCTGATGTATCTGCTCGACGCGAACGCAGTCATCGACCTCTTCAAGCGGCGGGGACGGATCGCCGACCGCGTGCTGGCGACGCCTCCGGGCGAGATCGGTCTGGCCTCCGTGGTGCTGTTCGAGCTCGAGGTCGGCGCGGCGAAGTCGAAGCGGCCTCGGGCAAACCGTCGCCAGATCGAGGAGCTGGCTCGCCTCGTCCGCCTGGTCCCGTTCGGACCGGCCGAAGCTCGCGCGGCAGCCCGGATCCGCGCCGATCTCGAAACGCATGGCCGGAAGATCGGGCCCTACGACACGCTGATCGCCGGAACGGCGAGGGCCCGCGGCGCCGTTCTCGTCACGCACAACACGCGTGAGTTCCAGCGCATCGAGGGGTTGACGGTCGAGGACTGGTACTGAAAGGAGGGGTCCCTATGCTCGAGCTGATCTGTGCGAAGACCTGAGGGACGTGCCGCAAGGCGGTCGCCTTGCTCGACTCCGAGGGCATTCCCTACGACTACCGCGACTACGTTCGCGATCCGCTGGACGAGGAGGAGCTGCGCCGGGTGCTCGATCGGCTCGGGGTCGGGCCGGCCGAGGTCCTGCGGACGCGGGACGCGGCGTACCGCGAGCTTGGTCTCGACGGCTCGGAGGACGCGGACACGCTGATCGCCCACATGGTGGAGCATCCGACGCTTCTCCAGCGACCGATCGGCGTGCTGGGGGAGCGGGCGGTGGTGGGCCGGCCGCCGGAGCGGTTGCTGGAGCTGGTGCAGCGCGTGGAGTGAGGTGGCGACGCCGGCACCTCCCACCCGGATTCCTTGCAGGCTCGGAATGACGAACCGCGGCGCGCTCACCGCTTCCGCAGCACCAGCCCGTGCACCCGGTACTCGACCGTGCTCCGGTCGTGGAGGCGCAGGCGCCAGGGGAGGTCTTCACGCTCGGCGACGATCTCGACGCCTTCGACGGCGGCGGGGTGGGCGCCGGGGGTGAGGAGGGCGCGGAGCACGGGTTCGGCGGCGCCTCGAGTCTCGCCGCGCTGGGAGTGGCCGCCGAGCCATTGCTCGTAGGGGGTGGCGCCCGGGGACCAGTCGTAGGGGGTGGTGACGAGGGCGAGGCCACCGGGGGCGAGGACGCGGGCGAGCTCGGCGAGGGCGTCGCGCGGGTTCTGGACGCAGTCGATCACATTCAGGCTCGCGGCCAGGGCGATCGAGCCGTCGGCGAAGGGGAGGGCGGCGGCGTCGGCGGCCCAGAAGTCGCTCGCTTCGCGGCCGGGCAGGTCGGCCACGTGCTCGCAGCGGTCGTAGACCACGCCCACGCGCCGGAGCGGGTAGCGCGCGACGCCTTCGGCGAGCACCCGCTGCGCGGTGCGCAGCATGGCGAAGTTGAGGTCGACGCCGAGGATCGCTCGCGCGCCGCCGCCCCGGCTCCCGAGCGCGCGGGCGAGCTCGAAGGTCGTGCGGCCGACCGAGCAGCCGGTGTCGAGGACGGGGCCGGCGGGGAGGGCGTCGAACGCTTCGCCGGCGAGCCCCAGCATCGCTTCGAGCAGGCGGACGGCCGAACCGGGCCGCGCGACTCCCTCTGCCCCGCGGACCTCACCGTCCGCCAGGTCCCCGTAGTGGTCCCACCCGTAGGTCGACAGCTCGCGCCGGGTGTTGTCGTACTCGGAGCCCGGCCCGGCGCAGTCGCCGAGCAGGCTCTCGATCGTCGGGGAGAGGTCGTCGCGGGCGGTCACTCGGGGGAGGGCGCTCCCCAGGTACGCGCGGATCTCGGCGATCAGGAGCGGTACGCCGTCGATCACCGGGTACTCTCGCAGGCAGTCCGGCCGCTGGCACTGGAGCAGCCCCTCGGCCACGTCGCCGTCCGCAGACTCTCGCAGCACGCGCGTCAGCGCCAGCGGTGGGTCCGGCGGTTGGGCCCCCCGCCCCGCCTTGCGGCAGACCGGGCAGACCGGCCGGAACGCTGCGAAGTGACCGCGACGCACGGCTACCCGCCGATCAGCACGGTCGGGCAGCAGGGGGGCAGGACGTTGCCGACCGGGCCGGGGATCGGGGCGACGCAGCTCGTATGGCTGGTCGTGTCACCGGCGCGGGCGGCGGGGAAGTTTTCGATCAGCACGGTGGCCGAGCCCTTGGCGATCATCCCCGGTCCGGCGGGGACGCACCCCGGCAGCATGCACGGCATCGTCGTGTCGAGCACGCGCGCCGCCGGCATGTTGCCGATCAGCACCGTCCCGGCGCCTTTGACGATCGCGAGCGGGAGCGCGGGGTGCGCCGACGGCGTGGGCACCAACGCCGGCGGGTGGATCGGCGCATGGCAGTGGGGGCTCGTCTGGAGCACCTGGTCGCCCAGGCGGGCGGCGGGCATCGTCACGGGTGCTCTCCCGTCGATCGGCGGCGTAGCGGGTCGTTCGGCATGAGGGCTAGTTTAGACTCGGGTCGAATCCGGGCGAAACCACCATCACCGTGACCAGCGAACCGACCAGCAGCCCCGACGCCGCTCCAGCGGCCGAGGTCGTCGAGGAGCGCGACGACGCCGGCCGCCTGCTCTCCCGTTCGGAGCTCTCGGGCGGCGTGCTGCACGGCCTGACCACGACCTTCGCCGAGGACGGGCGGACGGTGCGCGAGGAGCGCTTCCGGAACGGTGTGCTCCACGGCGAGTCGGTCACCTTCGACGAGGCGGGCGGGGTGCGCGAGCGGATGACGTTCGCGGACGGCCGGCTCCACGGCGAGATGGTCGTCTTCGACCCGGCGGGGCGGGTGGAGCAGCGGTTCCAGTTCGAAGACGGCGAGCTCGACGGCCCGGTCGAGATCTTCCATGCCGGCACGCCGCAGGCGCGGATCGGGATGCACGCGGGCCAGCGCCACGGCGAGTCGGTGACCTTCGACGAGCAGGGCCGGCCGGCGTCGCGCCGCCTGTCCCGGGACGGCGAGCTCGACGGCCGCGCCGAGTTCTTCGATCCGCGCGTCCGCACCGTCCGCACCGCCGACTACGTGGCCGGCGTGCTCGAGGGCGAGGTCGTCGACTACTTCGCGGACACCGGCCGCGTGCGCGAGCGCACCCCGTACCGAGCGGGCAAGGCGCACGGCGAGCGCGTCCGCTACCGGCCCGACGGCACGGTCGAGGAGACCGCGGTCTACGCGGATGGGGAGCCGGTGGGCGAGCCGGTGCCGCACGACGAGCGCGGCCGGCCGGTGCGCGCGGTGCCGAAGCCGGCGGCCGAGGACGCGCCCGGCGCTCCGGTAGAGACCGACGACCCGGGCCGCCGCGAGGACTCCTCCGGCGGCGAGTGGTTCTGATGGCGCAGCACACGATGTACACCTTCAAGCTCCATCGCTGGGGCGTGGTGCTTCTCGCCCTCGGGGCGCTCCTGGTCTGCGTGCTGCTCGCCGTGGGCGGCTGCCTGGTAGGGGAGTGGCGGGCGGGCCGGGCGGCGGCGGAAGGCTCGATTGGAACGGAGCCCGGCGCCGACGGCTCGGCCGCCGGCTCCGAGGCCGGGTTCGCGGGCGGTGGCGCGCCGCCGGACGGTGCCGCGTCCCCGGCGCCAGCCGCGCCGGCCGCACCGGTCTCCTACACCCTCCGCCTCGGCACCTTCGGCTCGGAGGAGGAGGCGAAGGCACTGGCCGACGAGGCGACCGGCCGGGGGTACGCCGCCACCGTCCAGCCGGCCGAGACGAGCGAGGGCACCCCCTTCTTCACGGTCGCGGTCGGGACCTACGGCAGCCGCTGGGAGGCCCGCGGCGCGGCCCAGGAGCTCGCCGAGCGCGAGGTCCGGCGGGGCTGGCGGCCGGTGGTGGTACCGCTGCCGGCGCCACCCTGACGGCTCGAACGGTCTACTTCACGACGGTGATCGAGATCAGGTACTCGCTCTTGCGCCAGTTGCCGTTGATCTCGTCGGCGTTGATGGTGACGATCCGCTGGTCGTAGTCGATCCAGGCGAAGGCGAGCTGAAGCCAGTCGAGCCCGATGCCGCCGGCGTAGACGCTGCGGTCGGCGTCGGCGAGGAACGGCCCCACGGTCTCGTCCGGTTGCGGGCTCTCTTCGAAGGCGTATCCGGCGCGGAGCTGAAAGCCGGTCGGCAGCGTCCACTGGAGCCCGACCCGGTAGGCGACCGCGTCGTCGAGCGCCAGGGCGATCGTCTGGTCGAGCTCGGGGTCGCCCGGCAGCCGCAGGTCGAGGGACTCGACCGAGCTCCAGCCGGTCTGCTCGGCGTCGATTTCGAGCAGCAGGCTCTTCGTCAGCCCGACCGCGACCCCGAGCCGCACCACGTCGGGCAGCTCCAGGCTGGTGGCGAGGGCGAGGTCCTCGTCGAGCGGCAGGCTCGCGCCCACCAGCGCGTCGATCGCCGCGTCGCCGGTCTCGATCTGCGTCGCCTTCGCGACACCGCCGTAGTCGATCTCGATCGCGCTCCGGTACGAGGCGCCCCAGGAGAAGCGGGGCGAGGGCCGGTGGAGCATGCCGGCGGTGAAGCCGAAGCCGGACTCGAAGTCGGTCTCGGAAGCGAGCGACGCGACGTCGAGCGGCCGCCCGGTATCCGGGTCGGGGAAGGAGAGGCGCCGGGTCTGGGTGATCTCGGAGGAGCGGTAGATGGCGCCGATGCCGAGCCCGAAAGTCGGCCCGAGCTGGAAGCCGAGGGTCGGCGCCACGTCGTAGGTGGTGATCTCGGCGCCGGTGCTCACGAAGCGGCCGGCGAAGCTCCCCGGGTCGGACCACTCGGAGTCGAGGAGGTAGGGCGAGTAGATCCCGAGGCCGAAGGTGACGGTGGCCCCAAGCGGCAGGGCGGCGTAGACGTGCGGCGGGAACGAGAAGCCGGTCTCGCGCTCCCCGGCGGTGCCGGCGCCGGCGCCCGGGGCGAGCCCCTGGTAGAGCGCTTCATTCAAGGCCAGCGCGGTCACGCCGACCGCCGCCTTCTTCGGCTTCGCCGGCGGCGGCGGTTTCAGGCCGAGCCCGCCGGGGTTGTAGTAGATCGCCGTCGGGTCGTCCGCCTGCGCCACGAACGCCCCCGCCATCCCCGCGGCCTTGGCACCCTGGGCGAAGAGGTCGAAGCCGCCACCCGCCCGGGCGGGGGACGGAGCGAAGAGCAGTCCGGCGAGCCCAGCGGCGAGGGCCGCGGCGGCGAGTCTTCGGCTTCCGAGATCGGGTCGAGCAAGCGGCATCGGGGGACCTTTCAGGAGCCGAAGAGGCCGGCCAGCGGGATCTCCACGTCCGGCAGCGCCTCGGGACGGAGGGTGTCACCGCGTCGGGCGGTCGTCGTCGAGCGGTAACCCTCGCCCTCGGGTTCGCGGTGCACGGCGACCGTCTCCGAGGCGAGATCGACCCGCCACACCTCGCGCACGCCGTGCCGGGCGTAGAGCGGCACCTTCACCCGGTCGTCGAAATCGAGGGTGGAGTCGCTCACCTCGACGATCAGCAGCACGTCCTTCGCGGTCGGATGCGCGGCGGCATAGCCTCCGGGCCGCGCCGCCGCCAGCAGCACGTCCGGCTCCGGCTCCGACAGATCGCCCAGCGTCAGCGGGTTCTGGATCCTCACGACCACGCGGTCTCCGCCGCCGAGGACGAAACGCCGGTTGAGCTGGTCGACACACGCCGCGTGCCGGCTCCCGATCGCAGCCATCTCCACCACCTCTCCCTCGATCAGCTCGACCCGGTCGTCCTCGCCGAAGATGCCGGCCTCCGCCATCCGGTGGTACTCCTCCACCGTGAACGAGTGCAGCTTCGGCGCGTGAACGGTCATCGTCGAATTCTACTCCGAGCCGCCGGCTCGGCTCCCGGTCAACGCCCGGCGGGCGGCGAGGACCGTCTCGGCCGCCTCTTCGGGCGTCGGGGCGAGGGCCGTGAGGTGGCCCATCTTGCGGCCGGGGCGGGCGTCGCGCTTGCCGTAGAGGTGGAGCTTCACGCCGGGGTGGGCGAGCGCCGCCGCCCAGTCCGGCTCGCCGCCGGCCCAGAGGTCGCCGAGGAGGTTCGCCATCGCCGCCGGGGAGACGAGCCCGGTCGATCCGAGCGG
This sequence comes from uncultured Thermoanaerobaculia bacterium, assembly GCA_964560325.1. Taxonomy (GTDB): domain Bacteria; phylum Acidobacteriota; class Thermoanaerobaculia; order Multivoradales; family DATKCC01; genus CAZLLV01. Next base: position 7,024 of record CAZLLV010000332.1, read on the forward strand.
CAGCCCGCAGACCGCCCGCGCCTGCTGCTCGAACTGGCTGGTGACCGCCGCGTCCACGGTCAGGTGGCCGGAGTTGTGCGGGCGCGGCGCCAGCTCGTTGACGATCAGCGAGCCGTCGCCCGAGAGGAACATCTCGACGCACAGGACGCCGACCACGTCGAGCTCCTCCAGGATGCCGCGGGCGAGGCGCACCGCTTCCGCCGCCACCTCGGGCGGCACCGGCGCCGGCGCCGTGGACACGCCGAGGATGTGGCTCACGTGGTCGTTCGCGATCACGCCCCAGTGGGCGAAGGTGCCGTCGAGCCCGCGGGCGCCGACCACCGAGACCTCGCGCTCGAAGTCGACGAACGCTTCGAGCACCGCCTCGTCGGTGTCGACCTCCGCCCACGCCGCCTCCGCGCCCTCCGGCGCGTCGATCCGCGCCTGCCCCTTGCCGTCGTAGCCCCAGCCGGCGGTCTTGAGCACCGCCGGCGTACCGATCCGGCCGAGCGCCGCGCGCAGCTCCTCGACCCCGCGCACCGCCTCGAATTGCGCCACCGGAAAGCCGGCGCCTTCGAGGAAGCGCTTCTCGCGCAGGCGGTTCTGCGCCACGTGGAGCACCCGGTGCGCCGGCCGCACGGGCACGAGCTCGGCCGCCGCCTCGGCGCATACCGCCGGCACGTTCTCGAACTCGAAGGTGACCACGTCGACCCGCTCGGCGAAGGCGCGCACCGCGTCGAGGTCGAGGTAGTCGGCGCTCACCTCGCGGGCGGCGACCTGCCCGGTCGGCGTGTCCCTGCCGGGAGAGAGCACGTGCACCGCGAGGTCGAGGGGCCGGGCGGCGAGCGCCAGCATGCGGCCGAGCTGGCCGCTGCCGAGCACGCCGATCGTGGCGCCGGGGAGGAGAGGGCCGGCCACGCCGATCAACCCTCGTCGACGGGCAGCCGGGCGGAGCGCACCGACTGCTCCTGCTCGGTCCGGAAGCGTCGCAGGCGGGCGCGCACCTCGGGCCGGGAGCCGCCGAGGATCGCCGCCGCCAGGAGCGCCGCGTTCTTCGCTCCGGCCTTGCCGATGGCCAGGGTGCCGACCGGCACGCCGCCCGGCATCTGGACGATCGACAGCAGCGAGTCCATGCCCTGCAAGGCACGGCTTTCGACCGGCACGCCGAGCACGGGCAGCACGGTCTGGGCGGCGACCATGCCGGGCAGGTGGGCGGCGCCTCCGGCTCCGGCCACGATCACCTCGATCCCGCGCTCCTCGGCACCCGCGGCGTACTCCGCCATCCAGCCGGGGGTGCGGTGCGCCGAGACCACGCGGCACTCGTGCGGGATCTCGAGCCGGTCGAGCATCTCGTGGGCGTGCTGCATCGTCTCCCAGTCGGAAGTCGAGCCCATGATGACCCCCACCAGGGGCCGGTCTTGGGGCTTCGCCGGGGGCGCGGCGTCGTCTGGGGTCTGATCCATCGCACGGTCTCCGAATCGCGGTCTCGAAGCGAGGAGGCTAGCATGCGCGCTCTTGCCGCGGCTTGCCTTGACAGCGCGCGGGCGACGAGGTTACAAACGCCCCCGCAGTCCAAGGAAAAACCTACTGGTGCCGGGCGTTTCCGGCGGCCGGGGCCCGGAGGCTCCGGCGGCCGGGAGACCGCTCCCGGGCCGCATGTCAAGACGGGGGTATTCGATGCGCGCTTCGTTCCTCAAGGGACTCGTCCCGCTCACCTTCGCCATGCTCTTCGCCCTGAGCGCCGCCGCCCAGGCGCAGTCGTCCCGTATCGAGGGGCGGGTGCTCGATCAGGACGGGCAGGGGATCGGCAACGTCGTGGTCGCCATCGACGAGCTCGACGAGGCGACCCTCACCACCAGCGCCGGCCGGTACGAGTTCCGCAACGTCCCGCCCGGCACCTACACCCTGACGTTCACGCTCAACGAGAACGTCGAATCGGTGGCCGACGTGGTGCTCGAGGCCGGCGAGGTGAACCGGCTCGACACGACGGTCGCATGGAACGTGAGCTTCGCCGACACGATGACCGTCTACTCGGCGTCGCGGCGCCAGGAGCGGATCGTCGACGCGCCGGCCGCGGTGACCCACATCTCCGAAGAGGAGGTCGAGCGGGAGGCGACGCACGGGCAGCTCCCGAAGCTCCTCGAGTTCACCCCCGGCGCGCAGGTCACGCAGAGCGGCCTCTACGACTTCAACTTCAACACCCGCGGCTTCAACAGCTCGCTCAACCGCCGCATCGTCACCCTGATCGACGGGCGCGATCCGTCGGTGCCGTTCCTCGGCTCCCAGGAGTGGGCGGCGGTGTCGTTCCCGCTCGACGACCTCGCGAGCGTCGAGCTGGTGCGCGGCCCGAGCTCGGCGCTCTACGGCGCCAATGCCTTCAACGGCGTGCTCAACATGGTGACCAAGCAGCCGCGCTACAGTGAGGGCGGCATGGTGCGCCTGGCCGGCGGTGAGCTGTCGAGCATCAACGGCGACCTGCGGCACGCCGGCGAGATCGGCGGCGGCTGGTACTACAAGCTCAACGGCGGCTACCGTCAGAGCGAGGACTTCTCGGAGTCGCGGGTCGGCTCGGGGCCGGCGGTCACGCAGTCGGAGTACGGCACGACCGAGCACGGCGTGCTGCCTTCCGAGCGCATCCCGCTCCTCCTCGACGAGAACGAGATCTTCTTCGGCGGCGCCCGGCTCGAGAAGTACCTCGACAACGGCCACGTCGGCACGGTCGAGGGCGGCTACGCCGAGATCGAAGGGCCGGCCTTCCAGACCGGCATCGGCCGTGTGCAGCTCACCAGTGTCGAGCGGCCGTGGGCGCGCCTGAACTACAGCGCGCCGCGCTGGAACGTCCTCGGCTACTGGAACGAGCGCAAGGGCGACCAGCGCTCGCTGCTCTCCGGCGCTCCGCTCCAGCTCGACTCGACCAACTGGCAGATCGAGGCTCAGGGCAACGCCGACTTCGCGAGCGACCGCGGCCGGATCGTGTTCGGAGCGTCGTACGGCGAGGAGGAGATCCAGACCTTCCGCACCCTGACGTTCAACGACGTCGACGCCGACTTCACGGCGGCCTTCGCACAGGCCGACTTCGAAATCACCAACACCCTCAAGCTGGTGCTCGCCGGCCGCTACGACGAGAGCTCGCTCCACGACTCGCAGTTCTCGCCCAAGGGCTCGCTGGTCTACGCGCTGAGCCCGAACCAGACCGTGCGTCTGACCTACAACGAGGCGTTCCAGGTGGCGAACTACTCGGAGTTCTTCCTCCAGGCGCAGACGGCCATTCAGACGGCGGGAGGACCCCTTTCGAGCCTGAACCTCGGCGCGCTCGAGGCACAGCTCGCTCCGTTCCTGGGCGGCACGTCGCTCGGGTTCTCGAACATCCCGCTGCTCGCTCTCGGCAACGACGACCTCGAGGTCGAGGAGATCGAGACCTGGGAGCTCGGGTACACGGGCGTCCTCGACAACCGGACACTCCTGACCGTCGACTACTACAACTCGACGGCGAGCAACTTCATCAGCGACCTACTGCCGAACTTGAGCACGACCGGCCGGCTGAACACGGATTTCGGTCCGTACACGCCTCCCGCCGCCCTCAATGCGATGCAGCAGCAGATCGTGCTCGGCGCGCTGGCGCAACTCGCCCAGGCGATGCCGAGCCTGGCGCCGCTCCTCGCGTCCCTGTCGAACAACTTCGACGGCTCGCCGATCATCGCACTCGCCACCTACACCAACTTCGGTGAGGTGGAGACGCAGGGCGTCGACCTCGGGCTCCAGTGGCACATCGCGCAGCCCTGGACCTTCAACTTCAACTACTCCTGGTTCGACTTCGAAGTGGTCGAGGCGCCGAGCGCCGCGCTCGAGGACCAGCTCGTGCCGAACGCGCCGGAGCACAGCTTCAGCACCGGCTTGCTCTACGCGGTCGATCGCTGGGACGCGGGCGTCAACTTCCGCTGGGTCGACGAGTTCGACTGGACCGTCGGCGTGTTCAGCGGGGAGGTGCCGTCGTACGAGGTGGTCGACCTGACCGCCAACTACCGCCCGACCGACGTCATCACGGTCGGCCTCAACGTCTCCAACCTGCTCGACGACGAGCACTGGGAGTCGTTCGGCGGCGACGTCCTCGGACGCCGGGCCCTCGGCTCGGTGCAGTTCAGCTGGTAGGCCGGCAGCTAGGCAGAGTGTGAGCGAGCCCCGCGCGATCGCCGATCGCGCGGGGCTCGCGATCGTTCGGCGAGCCGGTGCTGGGCGACGTGGTCGTCCACCACGCGAGCGATCCGCATGGCCGCCGCCCCGTGGTCGAAGGAGGGCATCGGCTCTCGGATCACTTCGCCCGCGACCAGCTCGTCCCGGTTCCCGGCGACGTTCGGGAGCCTGTAGTAGCCCTCCGCGGTGATCCCGTCCGAGGGTGCCGAAGTTCCATCGAAAGCTGACATCGGGTCGCGCATAGGCGTAACCGTACCAAACTTTCCGCCCTATTTACAGCGCCCCGTCCCCCGGTACTTCCACGATCCGCCCCGGCCAGAGAAACCAGAGCTCGGCTCGCGGAGGCTCGGGGAGGTCGAGGGCCTGCTGGACGGCGCGCGCGTAGAGCCGCGCCTGGGGGGCGTAGGCCTCCGCGCGGGCGGTGATCTCGTCCTCGCTCTCCACCCGATCGGTCTTGTAGTCGGCGACGACCAGCTCTCCGGTACCCGGATCCCGGTAGAGGAGGTCGAGCGCGCCGGCGACGAAGCCGACCGGCCCGGCCTCTCCCCGCGCTTCGTACGGCGGCAGCAGGACCGCGAGCTCGCGCGCGACGACCCGGCCGTCGAGCGCGGCGAGCCGGTCGAGGAAGCCGCCCGGACCCGAGCCGGTCTCCAGGCGGTCGAGGATCTCCCCGACCCGCGACCGCGCCTCCTCACCGGCCCGCGGATCGGCTCCCGCGATCTCGACCCGGAGCAGATCGTCGAGCCGGTCGCGCCAGCGCGCGAGCTCGGCCGACGGATCGGCCGCGAGCGCCCCGAGGTCGAGCTCTTCGAGCACCCGGTGGACCACCGAGCCGGCGATCGTCGCCGCCTCCCGGTCGGCCGGCCCGGCGGTCGCGGCGCCCTCCGCTTCCCCGCTCTCCGCGCCGAAACGTGCCTCGGCGAGCGCTTCGAGCCGCCCGTGGGCCTCCTCGGAGACCGGTGCGCCGATCTTCCGGGCGGCGCGAGCCGCGGCCGCTCGCCTTAGCGTGCGCAGCCGTACAGCGTCCGCCAGCACCGCCTCCGGGCCGGGGAGCGCCGCGGCGGACGCGCCCTCCGCGCCGGGCTCGACGGCCTCCCGCGCCACCCCCGGTTCCGCCGCCAGCAGCGCCGGGAAGACCCAGCGCACGCCGTCACGGTCGAGCCGCCCGCCGTCCGCCTCGGCGTCCTGCCAGAGCTCGCTCATCGCCCCGACCGCCTCGAAGCGCGCGCCGAGCAGGTCGAGGTAGCTCTCCGCCTCGTCCGGTCCGCGGCGGGCGCGCTCGGCGGGCGCCTCCGGCCACTTGCCCAGCAGGACCATGCGCTCTTCGGCGCGGGTCATGGCGACGTAGAGGGTGCGGACGCGCTCGGCGGCGGCCACCCGCGCCGACTCCTCGGCGACCGCGGCGTAGCCCGGCGTGGGAGCGCCGAACAGGCAGTACTCGAAGGTCTCCGGGGCGCCGGGCGCCGGGGCGGCGTCGACCGCGGGGATGTCGTCGCGCGGCGCCTTCTTGTGGAGCTGCGGCAGGTAGACATGGCCGAAGTCGAGCCCCTTCGCCTTGTGGATCGTCATCACCTGGACCGCGTCCTCCTCGCTCCCCTGGAGCCGCCCCTCCTCCTCTTCGAGCGCTTCGGAGACGCCGCGGCGCAGCGCACGCAGCACGGCGTCCACGTCCCCCTCGCCGCTCTCGATCGCCTCGGCCAGGCGCCGGAAGAAGCGCTCCAGGTTGGCCAACCGGTAGCGGCCGAGATACCGGGCGGCGGCGATCGGCTCGATCGGCACCCGGCGGCGGATCTCCTCGACGAACCGGTCGGCCGGGTCGACCGCGAACGAGCGTCGGAGGTGAGCGAGCGATTCGACGGTCGCGACGAGCACCTCTTCCCACCCCGCGATCCGATCGAGCCCCGGGATCGTCTCCGGCGAAGGGACCTGGCCGGCGGCACGATCGACGATCCGACCGATCTCCGCGAGTGCCGCCTCGTCCGGTCCACCGAGCTCGGTCATCGAGCGCGGGAAGCCTCCGATCCAGAGCGGCACGAGGGCCGCGTCGGGCACGCCGACGGCGGGGGAGCGGAGCAGGGTGAGGAGCGCCAGGTGATCGCCGGGGTCGAGCACCGCCCGCACCAGCGCGGCGGCGTCGATCACCTCGCGGCGCCGGTAGTACTGGCGATCGCCGGTGACCGCGAACGGCACGCCGTGGCGGCGGAAGGCGTCGAGGTAGTCGTCGAGGTCGCTCAGGGCGCGCAGCAGCACCGCGGCCGACCCCCACGGCAGACCTTCCTCCCGGTGCAGGCGCGCGACGTCGCGGGCGATCGCGTCGGCCTCGAGGAGGGTCGCGTCGCCGGAGCGGGTCTTCGCCAACGCCGGCTCCTTCCCGTCCTCCGCCCGCCACGACACCCAGTGCTCGACCGGCCGCCGGTCGCCGCGCGCGAAGCCGGCCTCGCCGGCCAGCCGCTCGCACGGCACCAGGGCCTCGAAGCGGGGCTGGAGGCCGGGCCGCTCGATCATGACCGGCTCGACCGCCGCCGTCACCTCGTCGAGGATCGCCGGCACCGAGCGGAAGTTCTCGGTCAGTCCGAGCCGCCGGCCGCCGGCCGCCTCGACGCGTTGCCAGAGGTCTTCGTACGCCCGCAGGTCGGCGTTCCTCCAGCCGTAGATCGACTGCTTCGGGTCGCCGACCAGGAAGAGGCCCGGCCGTTCGTCCTTCGGGCCTTCGAGGGCGAGGGTGGCGATCAGGTCGCACTGGAGCCGGTCGGTGTCCTGGAGCTCGTCGACCAGGAGCTGGTCGATCCGCAGCCGGACGCGCGCCGCCATCCCCGGACGCCTCACCAGGAGGTCGCGCGCCTCGGCGAGCAGATCCTGAAAGGTGACGACGCCGCGCCGCCGCATCTCGCGCCGGATCTCGCGCACGATCGGCAGCATCGCCTGGCGGGCGTGCTCGAGGCGTGCCGGGGCGAGGCTCCGGAGGTGGTCGACGCGGGCGAGGAGCGTCCCGGAGGCGCGGGCGACCGCCTCCGCCGCGTCGGCGAGAGCGGCGGCCTCGCTCTTGTTGAGATCGCCGCGGCTCCAGCACTTCAGCCGCTCGCGCGTCTCGCTCCAGGCCTCGGTGACGGCGGAGCAGAGGGCGTCGAAGCGGGCGAGCCCGTCGGCGCCGCCGGGCGCCTCGTCGCGGGCGGCGCGCAGGGTGGCGCGCAGGCTGTCGAGCGCGGCGCCGGTCGTCGGGCTGCGGGAGACGGCGTCGAGCCGGCCGCCGGCGGAGGCCTCCAGATCCTCGCAGGCGCGCGCCAGCTCGGAAGCGAGCGCCCGCACTCCCTCCGGAGAGAACGGCGACTCTTCCAGGTGCTCGGCCCGCACGCCGTCCTGGACCAGCCGGACCGCCGCCTCGACGAGCTGACGCGGGCCGATCCGCTCCCCGGCGAGCGCCAGCAGATCGTCGTCTCCCGGATCGCCGTAGCCCTCGGCGACGCGCGCCTCCACCGCCTCGCGCGCGATCTCCTCGAGCAGCAGCCCGTCGGCGTCGACCTCCAGGTCGGGGTGCAGGCCGGCTTCCAGCGGATGGGCGGCGAGAAGGCTCCGGCACCAGGAGTGGATGGTCCGCACCACCAGGTGGTCGAGGCTGCCGAGCAGGGCGCGGGCGCGCCGGGAGCGCTCCGGCTCCTCCGGAAGGGCGTCGGCGAGGAGCCAGGCGGGCGGCTCGGCGGCCTCCGCCAGCCGGGCCAGGGTCTCGCCCGCCCGGCGGGCCATCTCGGCGGCGGCCGCCTCGGTGAAGGTGATGGCGACCACGCCGGAGAGGGTCTCCGCGGCCACCTCGTCGGGATCGGGTGCGCGGTCGGCGGCGCTCGCGAACGGGCGGCGCTCGGCCTCGCGGCGCGCCACCCGCTCCTCGGCGCGCTCCCAGCCCGGGCCGAGGCTCCAGGCGAGCAGGCGCGCGGTCAGGGTCGTGGTCTTGCCGGTGCCCGCCCCCGCCTCGACCAGGAGCGGTCGGGAGAGCTC
>CAZLLV010000333.1:0-8144 GCA_964560325.1 uncultured Thermoanaerobaculia bacterium
CCGTCCGGCGGAGGTCAAGAAGGACGACGAGTACGTCATCCAGGGTGGCCTCGACCGCCGCGCGTCGGAGAAGCTCTACCGCCGCGAGGGCGACGCCATGAAGGGCTATCAGTCGGTCCTGACCATGCTCTCCTCCGGTCAGCTCGACGACGCCATGGAGTCGCTCTACGCGTTCGAGACCACCTTCATGGAGGGGCGGCAGCCGCAGGACGTCGAGCTGCTGTTCGCGACCGAGGTGGAGGTGATCCGGGCGCTCGGCCGGCGCGACATCGAGTCGCTGGTGCCGGTGCTGGTGCTCCACCACGACGCCTACCCGATGTACCTCGACCGGCGGCAGGCGATCCTCGCCGGCCACTCCTCGCGCGTCGCCGCAAGCCTGGCCGATCTCTACGCGCGAGAGGGCGGGACCGAGGGCTCGCGGGTGCTCGGCGCCCGGGCGCTCGCCAGCCTCGGGATCTTCGCCCAGAGCTCGGGCACCAAGCTCCAGGGGCTCGGCCTCATGCTCCACGCGCTCGAGTACGACCCGGCGAACCAGGCGGCGCTCCTCGGAATCGCCACCGTCCACGAGCGGAGCGGCAACTTCCACCGCGCCGCCGAGCGCCTGCTCGAGCTGCTGAGCCTCGCCCCGGAGCACCGGGAGGGCCGCCTGCGCATGGCGGTGAACCTCGACCGGCTCGGCTCCTCCGACCAGGCGCGCCGGCTGCTGGCCGAGCTGGTCTCCGAGCCGGGCGCCGACTGGGTGGCCACCGTCGCCTACCAGGAGCTCGCGCGCATCCACCGCGAGGCCGGCCGCCTCGAGACCTCGGAGCAGATCCTCCGGCAGGCGCTCGAGCGCTTCCCGGCCGACGGCCGGCTGCGCACGCAGCTCGCCTTCGTCCTCGATTTCCAGCGCCAGCCCCAGGAGGCGCTGCGGGTGGTCGAGGAGATGCGCGACGGCGAGACGAGCCGCGCGCCGACGCCGCGCCGCCTCTACGGCATGGGGCCCCAGGAGGCTTACCTGGAGGTGGTCGCCGGGCTGCGGGACAGCTCGAGCGCCCGCATGCCGCGGCTCGCGCGCCTGATCAACGGAACCGTGGGCGACCGGCCCGCGGGCTGAGGAGGATCTCGAGATGACGAAGAAGACGAGACACCCGCTCCGCCTCGCCCTGCCCGCGGCCCTCTGGCTCGCGGCGCTCGCCGCCCCGGCGTCGGCCGCCGACCCGCGTGTCGCGATCCTCGAGCCGAGCCCGTTCGGGGCCGTCAGCGGCGTGGTGTCGATCGAGATCTCGGTCGAGGCGGCCTCCGAGGTCTCCCACGTCGAAGTCTGGGTCGACGGCCGGCTGGTCGCGACGCTGCGCGCGGAGCCGTGGCAGGTGACGGTCGACGTCGGCCCCGAGAACCGGGAGCACACTTTCCGCGCCGTCGCCCACACCGCCGACGGGACGAGCGGCGAGATGTCCCTCCAGACCCCGGCGATCGACGTCGACGAGGTTCTGGAGCTGCCGCTCCAGCAGCTCTTCGTCACCGTCTCGCGCGGCGGCGACCGGGTGACCGGTCTCGCGCGCGACGACTTCCGGGTGGTCGACGACGGCCAGCTCCAGGAGCTGGTCACCTTCGAGGGCGGCGACGCGCCGCTCACCGCGGTGCTACTGGTCGACTCGAGCCAGAGCATGAGCGGCGACCGGCTCGCCTCGGCGGTCCGCGGCGTCGAGTCGTTCACCGCCGGTATGCGCGAGCTCGACGAGGCGATGGCGATGATGTTCGCCGACCAGCTCCTGCGGGCGACCCCGTTCACCGACGATCCGGCGGTGATCCGCTCGTCGCTCCAGGACGTGGAGGCGATGGGGGGGACGGCGCTCACCGACCACCTCTACACCGCCTTCAAGATCCTCGACGGCCGCCAGGGACGGCGCGTGGTGGTGGTGCTCTCGGACGGCTTCGACGTCTACAGCGCCCTGCGCATGAAGGACGTGCTCTGGAAGGCGCAGCGCAGCCAGGCGATCGTCTACTGGATCCATCTCCAGGATCGGGCGGTCCCGGAGAGCGACGCCGGCCTCTTCCAGTCGTCCTGGCGCACCGCCGAGGAGAACCAGGGGGAGTACCGCGCGTTGACCCGGCTGGTGCTCGACAGCGGCGGCCGGATCGAGTCGGTCGACAGCACGGACGAGGTGCCGGGGGCGTTCGAGAGCATCCTGCAGGAGCTGCGGGAGCAGTACGTGCTCGGCTACTACCCGACCGACCTGCGCCACGACGGGAGCTGGCGCCCGGTGCAGGTGCAGGTGCGCGGATTCGGCACGAATGCGCGGGTGCGGGAAGGGTATGTGGACTTCTGAGGGTTAGACTCCCTCACCCATGGATTCGATCGTCGTCCGCGGTGCCCGCGAGCACAACCTGAAGAACGTCGAGATCGAGATCCCGCGCAACCGCCTGGTGGTCTTCACCGGCGTTTCGGGATCGGGCAAGTCGTCCCTCGCCTTCGACACCCTCTTCGCCGAGGGGCAGCGGCGCTACGTCGAGTCGCTCTCCTCCTACGCCCGGCAGTTCCTCCAGCAGATGGAGAAGCCGGACGTCGACTCGATCGAGGGCCTCTCGCCGGCGATCTCGATCGAGCAGAAGTCGGTCTCGAAGAACCCGCGCTCGACCGTCGGCACGGTCACCGAGATCTACGACTACATGCGGCTGCTGTTCGCCTCGATCGGCGTGCCGCACTGCCCCGAGTGCGGCGCCGAGGTCCGGCCGCAGACGGTCCAGCAGATGGTCGACCGGGTGATGGCGCTGCCGGAGGGCACGCGGCTCGTCCTCTACGCGCCCTACGTGCGCGGCAAGAAGGGCGAGTACAAGAAGCAGCTCGCGCAGATGGCGAAGGAGGGCTTCGTCCGGGCGCGCATCGACGGCGAGATGGTCGAGCTGGGCACCGACCCGCCGGAGCTCGACAAGCAGAAGAAGCACTCGATCGACATCGTGGTCGACCGCCTGGTGGTCAAGCCGGGGATCGAGGGGCGTCTCGCGAGCTCGCTCGAGACCGCGCTCCAGGTGGCGGGCGGGCTGGTGGTGCTGGCTCCCCAGGGGGAGCGGTCACCGGAGGGCGGGAAGGGCGGCGAGGCGCCGCCGGAGGAGACCCTGTCGCGCAACTACGCCTGCTCCGACTGCGGCACCAGCCTCGCGGAGATCACCCCGCGGCTCTTCTCGTTCAACAGCCCGTACGGCGCCTGCCCGACCTGCTCCGGCCTCGGCACGATCGCGGGCGTCGACCCGGAGAAGGTCGTGCCCGACCCCGAGCGCTCGATCGACGCCGGCGCCGTCGCCCCCTGGCCGGCGGGCGGGCGCTCGTGGCGCATGCAGATGATCGAGACCCTCGCCGAGGCGCTCGGCTTCTCGCTCGGCACCCCGTGGAAGAAGCTCCCCGAAGCCGCCCGCCGGACGATCCTCCACGGCACCGAGACCGAGATGACCTTCCAGATGGCCGGCAAGCGCTCGCGCTACGAGTGGAAGGGGAGCTTCGAGGGGGTGCTGCCGACGCTCGAGCGCAAGTACCGGGAGTCGAGCTCGGCCTCGGTGCGCACCGAGATCGAGAAGTACATGTCGGTCCACGCCTGCCCCGACTGCCGCGGGCGGCGGCTGCGTCCGGAGGCGCTGGCCGTGACCGTCGACGGCGCGGCGGTCGACCAGCTCGGCGAGATGTCGGTCGCCGAGCTGCGTGCCTGGATGGGGGAGCTCGAGCTCTCCGAGCGGGAGACGAAGATCGCCGGCAAGGTGGTGCGCGAGATCGCCGACCGGCTCGCCTTCCTCGACGACGTGGGCGTGGGCTACCTGACGCTCGACCGCGCCTCCGGGACGCTCTCCGGCGGCGAGAGCCAGCGCATCCGCCTCGCGACCCAGATCGGCTCGAAGCTGATGGGCGTCATGTACGTGCTCGACGAGCCCTCGATCGGCCTCCACCAGAAGGACAACGCGCGCCTGATCGCGACCCTCCAGGGGATGCGCGACCTCGGCAACTCGGTGCTGGTGGTCGAGCACGACGAGGACACGATCCGCGCCGCCGACTGGGTGATCGACCTCGGCCCCGGCGCCGGCGTGCACGGCGGCGAGGTGGTCGCCCAGGGGCCGCCGGACGACGTGGAGCGCTCCTCGTCGCTCACCGGGCGCTATCTACGGGGCGACCTGGAGGTGCCGGTGCCGGCCGAGCGGCGCCGGGGGAGCGGCGAGGCGCTGGTCATCCGCAACGCGCGCCAGAACAACCTCCGGGGCGTCGACGTGGAGATCCCGCTCGGGGCCTTCACCGTGGTCACCGGCGTCTCCGGCTCCGGCAAGTCGACGCTGGTCGACGACATCCTCTACAAGGCGCTCGCGAAGCACTTCTACCGCGCCCAGGACCGCCCCGGCGAGCACGACGCGATCGAGGGCCTCGAGCACCTCGACAAGGTGATCGCGATCGACCAGAGCCCGATCGGCCGCACGCCGCGCTCGAACCCGGCGACCTACACCAACGTCTTCGACCACATCCGCTCGCTGATGGCGAAGACGCCGGAGGCACGGATGCGCGGCTACAAGCCGGGGCGCTTCAGCTTCAACGTCCCCGGCGGCCGCTGCGAGGCGTGCAAGGGCGACGGGCAGATCAAGATCGAGATGCACTTCCTGCCCGACATCTACGTCACCTGCGAGGTGTGCGGCGGCAAGCGCTACGACCGCGAAACGCTCCAGGTGCGCTACAAGGGCCTGAACATCGCCGAGATCCTCGACTCGGCCGTCGAGCAGGCGCACGAGGTGTTCGCCCACATCCCGCCGATCGAGCGCATCCTCTCGACGCTCACCGACGTCGGGCTCGACTACATCCGCCTCGGCCAGCCGGCGACCACGCTCTCCGGCGGCGAGGCGCAGCGGGTCAAGCTCGCCCGCGAGCTCTCGAAGCGCCAGACCGGCCGCACGCTCTACTTCCTCGACGAGCCGACCACCGGCCTGCACTTCGACGACGTCGGCAAGCTCCTCCACCTGCTCCAGCGGCTCGCCGACCACGGCAACACCGTGATCGTCATCGAGCACAACCTCGACGTCATCAAGAGCGCGGACCACGTGATCGACCTCGGGCCCGAGGGCGGCGAGGGGGGCGGCCGGGTGATCGCCACCGGCACGCCGGAGGAGGTCGCCGCGGTCGAAGAGAGCCACACCGGCCACTACCTCGCGCGCCTGCTCGAGCGCCGCCGGGTCGCCGCCGGCTGACCCTCTTCGCAGGGAGGAGGAGCGCCCGGAGTTGCGACGCGTTACACTCGCGTACATGAATGGCACGGCCGCGGTGGCCGTGCCCCAGAGGAACCCACGAGAGGGAGCAGCATGCCATCCAAGGTCTTCGTCGGTAACCTGGACTTCAAGGCGACCAAAGATCAGGTCGAGTCGCTTTTCGCCGAGGCTGGCGAAGTCCAGGACGTTTTCATCCCGGTGGATCGCGAGAGCGGCCGGCCACGCGGATTCGCCTTCGTCGAGTTCGACTCCGAGGAGTCGGCCGAGAAGGCGATCAAGCAGTTCGACGGCCACGATCTCGGCGGCCGGGAGCTGCGCGTCAACATGGCCGAAGAGCGCCAGCGTCGATCCCCACGGCCCTACGGCGGCTCGCCGGGCGGCTTCTCGCCGTTCGAAGGTGAGCGCAGCGGCTTCGGCGGCGACCGCGGCGGCGGTGGCGGAGGCGGCGGGTACGGCGGCGGCGGAGGCAAGCCGAAGGGCAGCCGCCGCAACATCCGCGGCAAGAAGCGCAGCCTCTGATTGCTGTGACGCCTCGTTGACATTTCGTCGGCGAGGCGCCTGTCTCCTTCCTCCCCGCGCACGCCACTCCTGTATTTTGTGAGGCGCTGAAAAGGGGCTCTCCCTTCCGGACGCCTCGGCCCACCTGGGGCCCGCGCCGTGGGAGTCCCTCCCCCGGCCGGTGCTCCTCACTCGTGGAGCCATGGCGGCTCGCGGGCCTACCCGGCGGGAGGACTCCCCTCCCAGGAGGAAGGAAATGAGCGGTATCAGGTGGTTCGTGCGTGGGGCGGCCTTGCTGGCCGTCGCCGCGAGCTCGGTGGTGCCTGCCGGCGCCACCACGCTGGTACGCGCGGGGCTCGACGAGCTCGTCGCCGGCAACGGCACGATCGTCGTCGGCGAAGTGCTGGACGCGGAGTCGTACTGGAACGCGGACGGGACGTTCATCCTGACCGATCTGACGATCTCCGCCGTCGAGGTGCTGAAGGGCCGGCCCGAGAGCCGGGAGCTGACCGTTACTACGATGGGCGGCACGGTCGGCGACACCACGACCCTGATCGTGGGCGGGCCGGTGCTGGTGCCGGGACGGTCGTACGTGCTCTTCCTGGAGCGCGAGGAGCTGCCGGGCGGCCGCTTCCTCACCGTGCGCGACCTGGTGCAGGGCGTCTTCGAGGTGAAGGACGGTCCGGGCGGCCTGCGCGCCGTGAGCCAGGCCAACACCCACCCGCTCCTTCCCGACCGTCACGGCGAGAACCTCCCGCCCGGCGGCGCCCAGGGCATGGAGCTCGAGTACCTCGTGCAGTCGATCGACCAGCTCGCGGCTCCGCGGGCGAACCACCGTCCGGAGGTGAAGTGATGATCCGTCGTCTCGGCTGGACCCTCCTGCTGGCGATCGCGGTCGCCGGCGCCTCCCCGGCGCACGCCTACCGGATGATCTACAACACCACCGTCGGGCGCGTCAGCGCCGGCGCGGCGGTGAGCTGCTCGTACTCCGGCGGCTTCGTGCACTGGACCAACCCGAACATCGGCTGGTACCTCAACACCTCCGGCCAGGGCTCGGGCAAGTCGTCGGCGCTGTCGTCCGCCATGTCCGCCTGGACCAACGTGTCGAGCGCCGATCACGTGCTGACCTACCTCGGCACGACCAGCTCGGGCTGGTCGACCGACGGCCGCAACACCGTCCTCTGGTCGACCGGCAACGGCTGTACCGGCTCCTGCCTGGCTCTCACCGCGCTGGTGCTCCAGTCGGGGCAGCGGATCGTCGAGACCGACATCACGTTCAACGCGAGCTACTCCTGGAACACCAACGGCTCGAACTACGACGTGCAGGCGGTCGCGGCCCACGAGTTCGGGCACGCCCTCGGCATCCACCACACCAACGTCACCAGCACGCCGCGGCCGACCATGTACGCCTCGTACTTCGGCACCGGCGGCCGTACGCTCGAGTCCGACGACCGGTCGGCGCTCCAGTGCGCGGATAGCCGGTACCCGTTCTAGCAGGACTCCGCCGTTCCGAAGCCCCCGCCGGATCGTTCCGGCGGGGGCTCCCCATCCCCTTCGTGCGACGGTCTGTCTCGTCGAGCGCGTCGAAATGTCGCACTTGGATGTTAGAGTGCCCGTTCGCGCCATGACCGTCCACTCGCCACAGGCCTCGACCACTCCCTCGCCCGACCTCGCCCCGAGCCTGGTCGAGAAGCGGCGGGTCTTGCAGCTCGAGACGCTGTACGACCTGGCGCTGGCGCTGGGGGCGAAGCGGCCGGAGCAGGAACTGGTCGACGAGCTGCTGCAGCGGGTGTGCGCGGTGCTCGACCCGGCGGGCGCGGTGGCGGTGACGCGCGACGCGTACGGCGCGCCGCGGGCGGTGGCGACGGTCGGCTGGCGCTCGGCGGCGCCCTCGGGCGAGTCGCTCCTCTCGCAGGAGACCTGGCAGGAGCTGTTGCGAGCCGGGGGGCCGATCGCGCGCTCGCACGGCGAGATCGCCGGCCGCTCCTACGAGGAGCTGCTGGCGGCGCCGATCGCGAGCCGCGGCGTCTTCCTCGGCTACCTGGCCGTCCTCGACAAGGAGGCCCGCGGCGGCGCCAGCTCGTTCTCGGACGACGACCGCCGCTTCCTCGACTCGGTCGCCGCGCTCGCCGGCGCCTCGCTCGACAACGCCCGGCAGCGCGAGAGCCTGGAGGCGCAGCGCGAGCGCCTGGCGGAGGAGAACCGGGCGCTCAAGGGGCGCTTCTCGGAGGAGGTCGCCGGCCACCGCATCGTGGCGGCCGCGCCGCCGATGCGCCGGGCGCTCGAGATGATCGAGCGGGTGGCGCCGTTCGGGGTCAACGTGGTGGTGCGCGGCGAGAGCGGCACCGGCAAGGAGCTGGCCGCGAAGCTCCTCCACCACCTGTCGGGCCGCACCGGCTCGCTGATCGCGCTCAACTGCGCGGCGCTGCCCG
>CAZLLV010000334.1:0-3374 GCA_964560325.1 uncultured Thermoanaerobaculia bacterium
CCGCGCCCTCGCCCGCGCGCTGCTCGACGCGCTCCTCCCGGCCCTCGTCCTCTCCGGCCCGGAGAGCGACGGCGGCGCCAGGCTCCGCACCTACGTCGACCGCTATCTCGACCGCCTGCTCGACCTCTACCGGCTCCACGAGGTCGCCGACCCGGCCGGCCCCTGGCGCCACCTCCTCCTCGACGAGATCGAAGCCGCGCCGGCGCCGGACCCCGGCAGCGACCCCCGCCACCGCGCCGCCCTCCACCTCGCCTGGACCCGCTGGACCACCGCCGCGGAGCACCCCGGCCGCAGCGCACGCACCCCCGCCACCCTCGCCCTCGCCCGCGCCATCACGGCGTCGCGACCGAGCCGCCCCGACCCCCACACCCACCGCGCCCTCCTCGAGCGCACCGTCCCGCGACCCCACCACCCCGAGGCCCACCACCTCCTCGCCACCCTCCTGCCGGCCGCCGCTCGGCTTTGAGCGATCTGTTTCGTCGGACCTGAGCGATCGCGCGCCGCTTCTCCGTCCTGGCAAGGGTGACGGTCTCGAAAGGAGGCCGGCTCAGAGCCTGTGAAGAAATCTCCGGCCGTAGCGAGGGCGTCATCCGTGCGCCCCTGGCAAGGCGCGGCGACGCAGGCGTAGCGGGGTTTACGTCGAGGAGCCGTAACGCAGCCAGGGGCGATTCGGGGGCGCCCGCAGTAGGCCCGGAGATTTCTTCACAGGCTCGAAGAACCCGAGCTCCAGGAGGTGGCGCGTGTTCCACGATCAGCTCTTCAAGACCCTGCTCCGGAGGTTCTTCGGCGACTTCCTCCGGATCGTTCTGCCGGAGATGGCGAAGCGGCTCCGTCTCGACCGAGTTCGCTTCCTGGAGAACGAGCTGTTCACCGACGTGCCGGACGGTGAGCAGCGGCGGCTCGATCTGGTGGCGCAGGTCGAAGCCTCCTCCGGCGCAACGGAGTTGCTGCTGGTCCACGTGGAGGTCGAAGCCCGAGCGCGCGGCCGGCGGATGGACCACCGGATGTGGCGCTACGCCATGCAGCTCCGGCTGCGTCATCGAAAACCGGTGATCCCCATCGTGCTGTATCTTCGAGGCGGGCCGCCGGACGTCACCGAAAGAGTCGTGGAAGAACGCTTCGCCGACCGCCCTCTGGCGAGCTTCCGCTACTTCGTCTTCGGACTCGCCCGGAGCGAGGCGGCCGACTACCTGGAGCGCCCCGAAACCCTGGCGCCGGCACTCGCGTCTCTCATGAAGCATGCCGGACGCTCCGCCGCCGAGCACAAGCTCGCCTGCTTGCAACCGGTGGCGAGGGCTCCTCTGGACGACGCGGCACGCTTCCTGTTGGTGAACTGCATCGAGACCTACGTACAATTGGACGACACGGCTCGCGAAGAGTACGAACGGCTCCTCGTGAAGGAGCCGACGAAGGAGGTGGCCGAGATGGAAATGACCTGGGCAGACACGATCGAAGCGAAGGGCCTGGAGAAAGGGCGCATGGAAGGGATGCGATCGGTGATCGAAGGGCTGCTCGAACGGCGTTTCGGAGAGCTGCCGCCCCGCTCCCGCAGGCGCCTGGCGGCGATCGATTCGGCCGACGGCCTGTCCGACCTGGCGGGGCGGGTCCTCGACGCCCGGAGCCTTCGCGAGCTCGGGCTCTGAGCGCCCCTATCCGTCCGAACCCGCCCGACTCCTCCCGATGCCCATGAAGTACTGCCCCGCCTGTGACGCGCCCCGCGACGAGACGCAGCTCCAGGACGGGCACTGCGTGGTCTGCGGCACGGCGGTGGTCGACCGCTCGGCCGGCGGAGCCCGGGCTCCGGAAGCGCCGAGCCGGCCGACCGACGAGACGCAGGTCATCCGGCCGCCGGAGCGGCTGTTCGGGCGGTCGGCGCCGAGAGAGCCCGATGCCGCGTCGCCCCCACCGCCGCCCCCTCCCGCCGAGACGATTCAACTGCGCTCCGAGCCGGAGCGGACGCGCCGGGTTCCTGCGCCGACTTCCGAGCCGGTCGACGAACGGCCCGCGGTCACCCGCGCGGTGCCGCGCACGGAGCCGCCCCCAGAGCCAGCCAAGCAGCCCGCCGCCCGGCGGGAGGGCGAGGCGCTCGACTACGACCGCCTGGTCGCCGAGGTCGGCGAGCGCGTCGGCGCGGGCTCCGAGGTCTTCGGCCTCGTCGGGCACCCGAGCTCCGGCAAGACTCACTTCCTGAAGGCCCTCACTTACCTCCTCGACCGCCACGCCGTCGGCGGCCAGCGGGCGAGCGTCGAGTTCCACCGCGCCGAGGTACCGGGCCAGACCGGCGCCGCCGTCTTCGACTACGCCTACACCGGTCCGGCCGGGGAGCGCTGGACCTTCCTCGACGCCGGCGGCGAGCTCTACGTACGGCTGCGTGACAACGACTGGAAGAGCTTCACCGAGGCGAGCGTCCGGCTGACCGAATGGCTGCGCCACTGCCAGGGCCTGTTCTGCTTCCTCCATCTCCAGCGCGGGCATTTCGGCGTACCGGGGCTCGACGTCGACCCGACCGCCGACCCCGCGGACTCCGAGCGCCGGCGGCGAATCGAGGAGGAGCGGACGAAGGCGCGCGAGGCGAAGCAGGAGCTCGACTTCTTCAAGTACTTCCTCCTCTTCCTGCGGGCGCTCCGGGCGGCGCGCGAGGACGGCCGGGGTGTGGCGGCGATCGTCGAGCGCTGCCGCGAGGCGGGGAGCCTGGAGGAGGCGCTCCGCGGCGAGCACCGGACCCCACCGCTCCTCGACGTGCCGGTCATGTTCTTCTTCACCCAGGCCGACGCCTACCGGACGAACGGCTTCGAGCTGCGCCCCGGGCTCCACCTCGACCCCCGCCGCCTGCCGCTGCCGGCGAACGTCTTCGCCGCGCGCTACCTGCCGTCGCTCTTCGGCGCCGTCGCCTCGCAGGCGCGGTGCTTCAAGTTCGACTTCCTCCAGTCGTACGAGGAGCACACCCTCGACCGGCGGGACGAGCGGGGCGAGCCGATCGCCGAGACCTACTTCCACGCCCCCGACGACCCGGAGCTGCTGCTCTCGGCCGGGCTCGCGCCGGCCCTCGACTTCGTGCTCGCCAACCGCCCCGCCGCGCGCACGAAGACCCGCTGGCTGCCGGAGGTCGACACCCGCCGGGCGCTCCGCCTCCACCGCCTCCTCCACCCGCGGCTCTGGGAGGGGGTGCCGGCGAACCTGCTGAACGGAGCGCTGCCGCCCGAGCGCGTGGCCGTCCCGGAGCCCGACGTGGCGAAGCCGCCGGCGGAGGCGGCCGAGGCGCGCGCCGAGGCGAAACCGGAGCCGCCGGCGTGAGGCCTCGCCTCTTCCCCTGGACCGAGCGCTGGCGCCCGCAGGAGCTGGGGCGGAGCCTGCCCGTGGCGCCGGGGCTGCGC
>CAZLLV010000335.1:0-2886 GCA_964560325.1 uncultured Thermoanaerobaculia bacterium
GCGTCGCCGTCGCGCGCGAGCGGCGTCGCGGCGAGAGTGAAGGCGCCGTCCGGCAGGATCATCCAGAGAGACGACACGGCGGGCTCGGCGGCCTCGGCCGCGCCGGACGGGTCGAGCGGCTCCGGCCAGCGCTCGGGGGCGCGCGGATCGCCGTCGACCTTTACGCCGTCCAGGTACCGGGCCACCGCGACCGGGGCGACCGCGCCGATCGCCTCCGCCTCGTCGCGGTCGACGGCCACGAGCGCCAGCTCCCGCTCCACGTCCGCGACCGTGTCGTGGAAGACTCGGCTCAGGTAGAAGCCGGTGAGCCCGTAGGCGACGATCAGGAAGAGCGCGAGGACGAGCGGGATCGGCACCACGCCGATCAGGAAGTACGAGAAGGCGAGCCGGCCGCCGACGTGCCAGAGCAGCCGGTTGTAGACCCGCCAGCCGATCCAGACGACGAAGGGCAAGAGCCCGATCCAGAAGAGGACCTGGGCGACCGTCGAGAGCACCCGCACGTCGAGCGGGTAGGCGAGTAGCCAGAGCGCCGCGAGCACGGCGGCGACGATCGCCATCGCCTTCGAGGGGCTGGCGAAGCGCCGGCGGCGCCGTCCGCCGGGGGTCGAGACGGGGTCGCTGCGGTCGGAGGCGGGCACTGCCCTGACTCTACGCGAACCGGGGGCGGATGTTCCGCGGCCGGCCGGCAGCGCCGGTTGACCTCGCCGCCCCCTCGCGTACAATGCGGCTCGTCTCTCCGACGGCCCGCCGCCCCAGGGTGCCGGGAGCCCGCGACGGGACGATCAGCCAGCGAATCGAGGAGGCACCGTGTCGAGGATCCCGCGAGTACTGGAGCACCTGAAGACCGGCTTCACGTCGGAGGCGCAGTCGGCCGCGAAGTACCGCGCCTACGCCCACCGCGCCGAAGCCGACGGCAGCCCGCGCCTGGCGGAGCAGTGGCGCCGGCTGGCCGCCGAGAAGGACACGCTCGCCCGGCTCCAGCTCGAGGCGGCCGGCAAGGTCCGCGGCGGCGCCACCGACCTGATCGCCGAGATCGCCGAGGAGCGCTACGAGAACGACGTGCTCTTCCCGAAGATGATCCGCGGCGTCGGAACGGACCAGGACGCGGTGGCCGTGTTTCAGCGAGTCATCGAGGGCAAGAAGGACCAGCTCCGGAGACTCGAGCAGCTCCGCGACGCCCTCCACGCCTCGACCGGCGACGTCCAGATGCCGGAAGAGGTCGTGCACGAAAACGAGCCGGTCACCGCCGGCTGAGGTCGCGGGACCGGCCTCAGCAGCTCCGGCCCCAGGCCGGGTGGTCGAGGACGAAGCCTTCGTCCTCGTCGTAGTCGAGGGTCGCGCCGCCGAGCTCGGAGGCGGCCTGGCGGTCGAGGACCAGGGGGACGCCGTCGACCTCGAGCGCGAGGTCGCCTTCGGCGCTGCGGCGGCTGGCGGCGAGCCGGAAGCCCATGGCGCCGCAGCCGCCGGCGAAGGCGACGCGCAGGCTCTCGCCGGGGGAGAGGTCGCGGCGGGCGGCGTCCAGGGCGGCGGGGGTGAGGGTGATGTCCATGGCGGTGGAGGTCGCGACGCGCGCCGGGAATGGGCCGCTACGCGATCTGTTGACGATGATAAGGCATCGGCCGTGCATCCGATTCCCGAGCCGCCGGCGATCCCGGGCCTGCCGCCGCAAACCCAGACAGAGAAAGCACTTATCGAGCTTGTGACCCCCGGTCACATGCGATAGACTCCCGCTCCGGAGAGGAGCCCACATGAGCCTGGACATCATCGGACAAGAGAAGCCCGGCCGCCGGGCGGGCGACGACACCGACACCGGCGTCGCCCAGACCGGCGAGAGCTGGCTCACCACCCGCTTCGACAAGGTCGAGGAGTGGGGGCAGCGCCACTCCTTCTGGCCCTTCCCGTTCGGCACCGCGTGCTGCGCGATCGAGTTCATGTCGACCGTCTCCTCCCATTACGACATGTCGCGCTTCGGCTCCGAGGTCGTCCGCTTCTCGCCGCGCCAGAGCGATCTCCTGATCGTCGCCGGCACGATCAACGACAAGATGGCGCCGGTGCTGAAGAAGATCTACGACCAGATGGCCGAGCCGAAGTGGGTCGTCTCGATGGGCGCCTGCGCCTGCTCGGGCGGCTTCTACCGCGCCTACCACGTGATGCAGGGAATCGACGAGATCATCCCGGTCGACGTCTACGTGCCGGGCTGCCCGCCGTCGCCGGAGGGGCTGATGTACGGCATCCTCCAGCTCAAGGAGAAGGTGGTCCGCGACCGCAAGAAGTACGCGAGCGCGTCGCAGTCGCGCATCCGCGACACCCCGCGGCCCGGCGCCGGCGAGACGGCGAGCCGGAAGGAGGAGGCGAGTGTCTAGCGCGATCCTGAAGGAGGGCCCGTCGCTCCTCGACAAGTACCCGGCCGGCAGCATCCTGCCGCAGGAGGGTCTCGCTTCGCAGGACCAGGAGACCTGGATCGTCAGCCGCGACGTGCTGGCCGATCTCGCGAGCGATCTGCGCGAGGAGAAGGGCGCCCGCTACGACCTGATGCTCGACCTGTGCGGCGTCGACTTCCCGGACCGCGAGGAGCGCTTCGAGGCGGTCTACCACCTGTACTCGATCGAGCGCAACGCCCGCCTGCGCCTCAAGGTGCCGCTCCCCGAGGACGACCCGGTGCTGCCGTCGCTCATCCCGGTCTGGAAGGCGGTCGACTGGTTCGAGCGCGAGGCGTACGACATGTTCGGGTTCCGCTTCGAGGGGCACCCGAACCTGCGCCGCATCCTGACCCACGGCGGCTTCCAGGGCCACCCGCTGCGCAAGGACTACGACGCCACCCGGCGCTGGATCCTCACCGAGGACAAGATCTACCGGCCGAAGCTCTCGGCACCGGAGCCGACCGCC
>CAZLLV010000336.1:0-3991 GCA_964560325.1 uncultured Thermoanaerobaculia bacterium
AGGCGAGTGCCGAGCAGGAAGGTCCCGTCGGGCAGGACGTCGTTCGCCCGGCCGGCGAGCGGCAGCGCGTCTCGGGCGAAGCGGAGCGCGAACCGGAGCTCGGCCTTCGCCCCCGGCGCGAGCGGCTCGGGGAGGTCGAAGCGGACCATCCCGAAGCGGGCGTCGGTCGCGGACGGGGCGTGGCCGCCGAGCGCCACGTCGGAGCGGACCGCGTCGGTCCGTACCGCCACCCACACGACCGGCACCGGCTCCGCCGTCTCGTTCACCAGCCGGTAGGTGCCGTCCACCCCGAGCCTCCCCGCCTGCGGCTCGAGATCGACGTCGAGCCGCAGGTCTGTCACCGCCGGCTGCGGAACCGAGGCGACGTACCGGTAGCTCCGCTCGTAATCGGCCTTCCAGTCGGCGAGCTCGGCGCTCGTCCGGTAGCTCTGGCGGACGCCGGTCTGGTAGGCGATCCACGTGCCGCTCCCGGCCCACACGAGCGCCGCCGCCAGCGCCACCGCGACCGAGGCACCGGTCGCCTGCCGCCGGAGCCCACGCACCCGCTCCGCCAGCGGCGCGCCGAGCGAGCGCCACCCGAGCGCGGCGGCGAGGAGGAAGAGCGCGGCCAGTGCGCTCCCGAGGAGCATGAAGGCGCCGAACGTCGAGAGCGTCACGTCGAAGCCGGTGAGATCGGTGTACTCGACGGACGGCCCGCGGCCGATCCGCCAGAGCGGGTGCTCGAGCCCGATCGTCTCGGGACGGGCGGCGAGGCCCACGAAGACCAGGACCAGCAGCATGCCGACGTGCTTGCCGGGGCTCCAGGCGTGGATCGCGAGGGCCGCGGCCGACTGGAGCACCAGCGGCATCGCGACGAGGTAGAAGAGCGAAGCGTAAACGAGCGGCTGCACCACCGTCTGCCCCACCGCCACCTGCGTCGCGACGCCGAGCGCGGTCACCAGCCCGGCCGCCGCGGCGATCGCGAGCCCCATCGCCGCCCACTTCGCCCCGACCACCGCCGAGGCGGCCACCGGCGTGGCATCGAGGATCGGCCGGAACCCGCGCGTGCGCTCGCGCCAGAAGATCTCGGCGCCGAAGTAGACGATCCAGAGCGTGCCGAAGAGCGCCAGCGGCTGCCGGAGGGCGCCGACGACCGTCCCGCTGGTCGGCAGGACGCGCGCACCGTACTCCCCGTCGAAGAGCTTGGCGTAGAGCTCCGACCCGGCGACCGCCGCCCAGAGCAGCAGGAGGAGCAGGAACGAAGGCGAGCGGAAGAGCGCCCGCAGCTC
The DNA here is from genome assembly GCA_964560325.1 of uncultured Thermoanaerobaculia bacterium. GTDB lineage: Bacteria > Acidobacteriota > Thermoanaerobaculia > Multivoradales > DATKCC01 > CAZLLV01. Next base: position 1,269 of record CAZLLV010000336.1, read on the forward strand.
GATCCGCGTCGTCGACAGGAACGACCCGAGCCAGACCCGCGGCCCGGCGGTGGTTGCCACGCCGCGGTACGGACCGGCGACCGCGGCCGGCACCGCGGCGGGCACCTCGGCGGGACGCCGCCGGGACGGTTTCGCCCTCGACCGGCCGATCGTGCGGAACGAGAACCGCCGGTAGGTGAAGGCGAGGAGCGCGGCCGCGGCACCGATCCAGACGAGCCGGTTCAGCAGCAGGCTCCCCGCCAGCGGGACCAGCCGGGACCCCTTCTCCGCCAGGCTCCAGTGGCGCGTGTCGTGGAAGAAGCTGGCGAGGGCGAACGGATCGAGGAGCGCCGCGCCGAAGCCTCCCCCGGCGCCCGGCGTCGAGGCGGCCATGAGCGGTGAGCCCGTCAGCAGGGCGGCGGCGAACCAGAGAGCGTAGAGCCCGACGGCCGCCACGTAGGTGGCGACCCCGCTCCTCGTCAGCGCCGCCACGGCGAAGAGCGCCGCGGTCGCGAAGAGGACGTTTGGCAGGACGACGACCGCCAGCGACGCGAGCTGCGCCCCGACATCGACCGGCCCCACTCGCTCGGGCGGGATCCACGGCGTGAGCGTCGCGAGCAGCATGCCGACGACCGAGCAGGAGACGGCGGCGACCGCGGCGAGGTAGGCACCGGCGAAGCGCCCGCCGAGATAGGCGAGGCGGCCGACCGGCGTGCTGAAGACGATCTCCGCCATCCGGTGCTCGGTGTCGCGGAGCACCCCGCCCGCGCCGAAGATCGCCGCGGCGAAGACGGCGAAGAGCGTCAGCAGCGCGTGGCACTGCACCACCTGGTACGACGAGGTGACCGGCACGTTCTCCGGCCCGAGGCGGGTCACGGAGAGAGCGAAGCCGGCGAGCAGGAAGAGCGTGGCCGCCGCGAAGAAGACCGGCTGCCGGGTCTGGTAGCGCCACTCGAAGCGCACGACGGCGCTTAACAAGCAGCGCCCTCCCGGGAGGCGGCCGACGCGCGCGAGAGCGCGGAGAAGTAGACGTCCGAGAGCGCCGGGCTGACTTGCTCGAAGCCGGCCTCCGGCGCTACGTCGCAGACGACGTGCACCTGCGTCTTGCCCGCGAAGAGGCGGGTCGAGATCACCGGGAGCGCCGCGCGATACTCGTCGAGCCGGCACTTCGGCACCGACTTGCTCCACAGCCGGCCCTCCAGCCGCCGGACGAGCGCCGCCGGCTCCCCCTCCAGGATCACCCGCCCACCGGCGAGCACCGCCATCCGCGGGCAGAGGTCGCTCACGTCGTCCACGATGTGGGTCGAGAGCAGGACGACGGCGTTCTCCCCGATCTCGCAGAGCAGGTCGTGAAAGCGGTTCCGCTCCTCCGGATCGAGCCCGGCCGTCGGCTCGTCGACGATGATCAGGCGCGGATCGCCGAGGAGGGCCTGGGCGATGCCGAAGCGCTGCTTCATGCCGCCGGAGAAGGTGCTCACCGCCTTCTTCCGGACCTCGTAGAGGTTCGTCCTCCGGAGGAGCTCTTCCACCTGCTCGCGCCGCGCCCGGCGGCTGGAGATGCCCTCGAGGACCGCCAGGTGGTCGAGGAGCTCGAGCGCCGAGATCGACGGGTAGACCCCGAAGTCCTGGGGCAGGTAGCCGAGCCGGCGGCGTAACCAGCGCGGGTCGGCGAGGACGTCCACTCCGTCGAGCGTCACCTCCCCCGCGTCCGGCTCCTGGAGGGCGGCGAGCGTCCGCATCAGGGTCGACTTGCCCGCGCCGTTCGGCCCCAGGAGCCCGAACAGCCCGGGCGGGACCTCCAGGTCGACGCCGTCGAGCGCCCGCACGCCGTTCGCGTAGGTCTTCGAGAGTCGGGAGATCCGCAGCACCGTCGCCTCCTCCTGGCCGCCGGGGTCGCTCGAATCGCGCCGCGGCAGACCCGCTCTACGCGGCGCTCGCGCGGCACGTTTCAGTTTCCGGCGCTGCGGTGAGGATTTCGCCCTACGACGGGCTCCGACCCCGGCCGTCGAGGACGGCTTCGAAGCCTTCGCCCAGCCACTCTTCGAGGCGGCCGCCGGTGCGCACGATCGTCTCCTCCCGGCGCGGCCCGGTCGAGACCAGGTCTACGCGGGCGCCGACCTCGTCCTCGATCATCCGCACGTAGGCGCGCGCCGCCTCCGGCAGGTCGTCGTGCTCCAGCCGGCCGACCGTCTCCGTCTTCCAGCCGGGGACCGTCCGGTAGACCGGCCGCGCCCGCTCGAGCGCCTCGGCGTCGGCCGGCAGGTCGTGCACCGTCTCGCCGTCGATCTCGTAGGCCGTGCAGACCCGGATCTCGTCGAGCTCGTCGAGCACGTCGAGCTTGGTCAGCGCGATCGAGCCGGTGCCGTTCAGCCGCTTGGCGTAGCGGGCGACCACCAGGTCGAGCCAGCCGCAGCGGCGCGGCCGCCCGGTGGTGGTGCCGAACTCGTTGCCCCGCGCGCGCAGGTGCTCGCCGGTCGCGTCGAACAGCTCGGTCGGCAGGGGTCCGGCGCCGACGCGCGTCGTGTACGCCTTCAGAATGCCGATCGAGCCGTCGATCGCGGTCGGCGGCACGCCGGTGCCCGTGCACGCGCCGCCGGCGGTCGAGCTGGAGCTGGTGACGAACGGATAGGTGCCGTGATCGAGGTCGAGCAGCGCCCCCTGGGCGCCCTCGAATAGAACGCTCCGGCCGGCGCCGATCCAGTCGGTGAGGACGACCTCCGTGTCGGCGAGAAACGGCGCCAGCC
>CAZLLV010000337.1:0-25604 GCA_964560325.1 uncultured Thermoanaerobaculia bacterium
CGCCCGGGATCGACAGCGTGCCGCCCTTGCGGCAGGCCTGGATCGCCTGGCGCAGCACGGTCGGCCGGTCGGTCTGCATCTTCAGCTCCAGCTTCACCCGGTCGTAGATCGCCGCCGGGCCGTGGCCGTGGGCCTCCATGCCGACCGCGTCGATGCAGCGGTCCGGGCCGTGGCCGCCGGTCATCTCGAGGAGCGCCTGCTGGAGGTCGACCTCCTCGTAGTTCAGCACCTCGGCGTGGCCCCAGGTGGCGGCGAGGGCGAGCCGCTCGGGGATCCGGTCGATCGCGATCACGCGGTCGGCGCCCAGCATCCAGGCGCTCTGGATGGCGAACTGTCCGACCGGGCCGCAGCCCCAGACCGCCACCGTGTCGCCGGGCTCGATGTCGCACGCCTCGGCCGCCTGGTAGCCGGTGGGGAAGATGTCGGAGAGGAAGAGCACCTGCTCGTCGTCGAGGTGGTCGGGCACCTGGATCGGCCCGACGTCGGCGAACGGCACGCGCACGTACTCCGCCTGGCCGCCGGCGTAGCCGCCCAGCATGTGGGAGAAGCCGAAGAGGCCGGAGGGCGAGTGGCCGTACATCGCCTCGGCCAGCATGGCGTTCGGGTTCGAGTTGTCGCACAGCGACCAGAGCTCCTTCTTGCAGTAGAAGCAGCGGCCGCAGGCGATGGTGAAGGGGACCACGACCCGGTCGCCGACCGAGAGGTTCTTCACCTCCGGGCCGACCTCCATCACCTCGCCCATGAACTCGTGGCCGAGGACGTCGCCCTGCTTCATGCTCGGGATCAGCCCGTCGTACAGGTGCAGGTCGGAGCCGCAGATGGCGGTGAGGGTGACGCGGACGATCGCGTCGCGCGGATTGAGGATTTGGGGATCCGGGACGGTTTCGACGCCGACCTCGTGCTTCCCCTGCCAGCAGATGGCTTTCATGGTGTACTCCTTGTTAGAAGCTGGTTCTCAGAAGGGGTTGCTCAGAGCGAACGCCGAGCGCTCGCCGGCCGGCTGGCCTTCGGTGGTCGGCACCTCGCCGGCTTCCATCCGGCTCTTGAAGCGGCGCAGATCCTCCTCGATCTCGCGCGCGAGCGCCGGCTGCAGCAGCGCGGCCGCCGGTCCCGTGGGGGCGCCGCGGCGGTGGGCGGCACGCAGGTGGAGGAGCAGGACGGTCGCGTCGTCGGAGCGCCAGGGGCGCAGCTCGAGCGAGCCCTCCTGCTCGATCTCGGAGCCTTCGAGCGAGCGCCAGCGCAGAAGCTCCCCCGGCCGCTCTTCGATCACCTCGGCCTCCCACTCGACGGTGGTGCCGAGCGGCGTCCGGGCGACCCAGTGGGAGCGGCCGTCGCCGAGCTCCTCGACCGTCTTCAGGTGGCGGAGGATCTCCGGCAGCTTCTCGAGGTCGCGCCAGGCGTCGAAGACCTCGCGCGGCGGCCGGTCGATGGTCAGCGTCGCCCGCAGGTCGATCGACGGGTCGCGCAATGACTCCTCGAGCGGCCAGTGGCCGGAGACGCCGCGGACGGCGAGCGGCAGAGCGAGGGCGGCGGCGCCGGTCCAGGCGCCGGCGGTGCGGCGGCGGGCGGCGAGGCCGAGGAGGGTGGCGGCCCCGGCGAGCGCACCGGCGCGCAGGAGGCCCTCCTGGTGCTTCGGGTTCATTCTCGATTCGGTTCTCGGCGTCATGGGATCTCCTTCATTCGTTCGATGGCGTTTCAAGGGAAGCGACTCCGTCGGTCTGGGCTCATTCACTCCCAGGGCAGGCCCGACAGGTAGTCGTAGATCGCCCCGGCGTCCTCCGCGCTCATCCGGAAGGGGGGCATCGGGGGCTTGGGGGGCGCGCCGTCGCGGGCGATCCCCTCGGTCAGCAGGCGGACGAGATCGTCGCGGTCGTAGGACGCGAGGCCGGCGAGCGCCGGGGCCTCGACCGCCCAGTCTTGCGCGCCGTACGGCGAGACGACCGAGATCGGCGCGCCCTGGAACTTGCGCTCCGGGATGACCCGCCCGGCGTCGTCCTTCGGGCTGTGGCACTGGACGCACATCGCGACCTGCTCGGTGAGGTACTGGCCGCGGCTCTCGGCGCCGACGAAGGCGGTGACGCCGCGGCGCTCGACCTGCTCGTCGGTCTCGCCCACGGGAAGGGTCGCTCCCGCGTCGGTGGCGGAGCCGAGGGTGCCGGCGTCGTCGTCCGGGCCGGCGGCCGGCGGGATCTCGCCCGGCAGGTCGGTCTCGTCGTCCGAGAGGCCGAGCTCGCCGTCCCGGCCGTCGATCGGCGCGGCGGCCGGCTCGTAGTCGAGGGTCTGGGGCGTCTCGTTCTCGGGCTCACCCGAGTCCTGCCGGTAGCAGCCGACCGTGGTGGGGACCGTGAGGAGCACGAGCAGCGCGGCGGCGACGATGGCGCGCCTGCCCTGGAGCCGGCCGCGAGGCTGGGGTGCGTTCTCTGCCATGGGGGGAAAGGTCTCCTCTGGGTTCCGGTGCAACGTGGTTCCGACTGCGAGGGTGCCGTCCCCCAGCACACCCGAAGGGGTCATTACGCAAAGGCGGTGCCGCGCCGGGGTGGGAGGGAGAGGGGGGCCCGAGGCGCTCCGGCGGGGGCCGATCTCGGGCGGGACCGACGATCGTGCAAGATCGGCGGAGGAAGTTACGGAGTGGGTGGGGAGATCCCCTGGCTCCGCCCTTCCCGACCGCGAGCCGATGGACGTCGAGAGCTCGAAATTCGTCTCAGCGCTTCATTCGTCGCGGAGCCGGAAGTCGTAGCTCCGGCTCGGTTCCTTCTGGAGCGCTTCGCGGATCGTCGCTTGCAGCCGGTCGCTGATCGCCATCACCATCGGGACCGGCTGCCAGGTGACCGGCTCGCCCGGCTCGCCGTCCCCGGTGTCGATCACCCGGCCTCGATCGACGGCGCGGGTGGCGTCGCCCAGGGGGAGGTGGCCGACGGCGTTGCGGAAGGCGCGGTAGCGGGCCGCGTCCTCGGCGTCGAGGAAGGCGAGGTACTCCTGGGCCTGGGCGGCCATGTGGTAGTGCGACGGCACGAACGAGATCCCTTCGAGCCCGAGGCGGTCGCAGATCAGCACCAGCAGCGCCATCGTGTCGCGCAGGAGCCCGAGCCCCGGGTGGCGCTGGCCGGGGAGCGGCTCGTGGTGCTCGCACCCCGGGTGGTCGAAGGTGAGGCGGGGGTTCTGGAGCAGGACCCACTCGACGCGCAGCAGCTCGAATCCCGGCACCGTCTGCCGGTCGCGGCGGGCGCGCAGCTCGGCGAGCAGCTCCTTCTCGTCGACGTCGCCGTAGACCCGCACCGTCTGGCCCGCCGGGTTGTCGAGCTCGAACGTGACGGTCGGCTGCCGGAAGCCCTGGTCGCGCAGGCGCTGGAGGATTCCGAGCTGCTCGAGCGCCAGCTCGACGCCGTGGCGGGAGTAGTAGCCGAGGAAGCGGGTGTCGCGGGGGCGCGCGGCGAGGGCGCCGAAGAGCTCTTCCTCGGACAGGCCGAGGTCGTCGGTGTCGCCGCGGTCGCCGGTCAGCTCGGAGGGGGAGAGGAAGGTCGAGCGGATGCGGAAGCGCCGGAGCGTGATCTCGTCGGACGACGGCACCTCCACCTCCTTGCCGGCCGAGAGCAGCCAGCCGAGGAAGCGGGCGGTGTAGCGCCACGCCCCTCGCCCGTAGCCCCCGCCCAGGGTGACGACGGTCGGCGGCTCGCCGATCCGCCGCAGCCGCTCGATCACGAAGCGGTCGCGCGCGAGCATGCCGGCGGCGCTCACCTCCCAGTTGCCGAGGGCGTCGTCGGCCGCCGGGTCGCAGCCGGCGACGTAGAGGACGAGGCCGGGCCGCACCCGCTGGAGGACCGGCGGCAGGTGCTCTTCGAGGGCGGCGAGGTAGCGCCGGTCGTCCACGCCGTCGCCGAGCACGATCGAGGTGCTCTCGACCGCCGGCGCCTCGTCCCACGACCGGTTGTGGATCGAGAACGTGTGCACGCTCTCGTCGTCGGCGAAGATCGACCGCGTGCCGTCGCCGTCGTGGAGGTCGAGGTCGATCACCACGATCCGCCCTTCGAACCCCTGCTCGCGGCACTCGGCGACCGCCACCGCCAGGTCGTTGAAGACGCAGAAGCCGCCGCCGCGGCCGGCGTGGGCGTGGTGGAGCCCGCCGCCCAGGTTGACCGACATGCGCCCGGTCTCGGCCGCGGTGCGGGCGGCGAGCACGGTGCCGCCCACCATCGTGCGCTGGAGATCGAGGAAGCGGTCCTCGTCGGCCTCCGGGATGCGCACGCCGAGGATGCGGGTGAGCGAGCCGGGCTCGCGCAGGCTCTCCAGGTACTCGGTCGTGTGAACGCGGCAAAGCTGCTCGAAGCTCGCCGGGCGCGGCCAGTGGAGGAGCCCTTTCTCGACCAGCCACTCGCTCGCCAGGAAGGTGAGGACGTTCTCGCCCCGCCGCGGGTCGACCTGGGAACCCGGCGCCTCCATCGCGTACTGGCCGCTGTAGACCAGCTCCGCGAGCGGGCTCATGCCGAGCCGGCGCGCCAGGCTCCATCCGAGACGGCGTAGCGCTCTCACCGGCCCGTTTCCTTCATGCGCCACCCGTCACGAGAGCCGTGAGCGTGCGTCAGATCGGGCCACCCGCAAGCGAAGAGAGACCGAGGCGTACTGGACAGTACGTTGACGGAGTGATGAGCGAGGACGGCTCGAGATGGCGTGCGATCGCGGCTCGCAGTAGGGAGGCGCATGAAGGAAACGGGATCACCGGATGAACGGGATCTTGCGCCAGAGGCGGAAGGCGCCGAGCAGCGCCTTCGCCTTCGCCGCCGTGTCGGTGCGCACCAGGATCGACTCGTAGCCGCCGCCGGTGGCGAAGCTCTCGACGATCGACTGCTGCTGGGTGAAGCGCCGGATGCCGTGCTCGCCGTGGCGGCGGCCGATCCCGGAGTGCTTCACGCCCCCCATCGGCGTGTCGAACGAGTGGTAGATGAGGAGCGTCGAGTTGACCCCGGCGGTGCCGGTCTCGAGCCGGCGGGCGATCCGCAACGCCCGGTCGCCGTCGCTGCCCCAGACCGAGGAGTTGAGGCCGTACGGCGTCGCGTTCGCCCGCTCGATCGCCTCCTCGGCGCTGTCGACCGGCGAAATCGAGACCACCGGCCCGAAGGTCTCCTCGCGCCCGGCGAGCATCTCCGGCGTGACGTCCGCGAGGACGGTCGGGTGGATGAAGCAGGGGCCGAGGTCGCTCAGGCGCCGGCCGCCGGCGACCACCCGCGCCCCCTTGGCGAGCGCGTCCTCGACGTGCGACCAGACCTTCTCGGTGTGCTCCTCGCTGATCAGGCTGCCCATGTCGCGGTCGTAGTCCATCGACCAGCCGACCTTCATCGCCTCGACGCGCTCGGTCAGCTCCTCGACGAAGCGGTCGTAGATCGGCCGCTCCACGAACACCTGCTCGTTGCAGATGCAGGTCTGCCCGGAGTTGGCGAAGGCGCCGGAGATGAAGCCGGTCACCACGTCCGGGATCGGCGCGTCGGCGAGCACCACCATCGGGTTCTTGCCGCCCAGCTCGAGCGAGTACGGGATGAGCTGCTCACCGGCCGCCACGGCGATCTGGCGGCCGACCTCGGTCGAGCCGGTGAAGCCGATGTAGCCGACGTGGCGGATCAGCTCCTGGCCGACCTCGGCGCCGTCGCCGTGGACGAGCTGGAGGAGGTCGGGATGGAGACCGGCGGCGATCATCAGCTCGCGCCCGATCTCGGCCGAGAGCGGCGTGATCTCGGACGGCTTGATGACCAGCGCGTTGCCCGCGAGGAGCGCCGGCAGGCCGTCGCCCATCGGCAGCAGCAGCGGGAAGTTCCACGGCGTGATCAGGCCGACGACCCCGACCGGCTTGTAGACGACGCGCGCCGAGGTGAGGCCGGGCACCGCCGGTTGGCGCTTCTCGTCGCGCAGGTGGTCTTCGCCGTGGTGCAGGTAGTAGCGCGCCGTGCCGGCGAGCGTCACGACCTCCGACAGGGCGTCGCGCCGCGCCTTGCCGGTCTCCCGCTGCAAGGTGTCGATCACCCGATCGGCCTCGTCGAGCAGCAGGTCGTGGAAGCGTCGGATCACGGCGGCGCGCTCGGAGAACGGTGCCGCCCCCCACGCCTTCTGCGCCCGCGCCGCCCGCGCCACGGCTTCCACCACGTCGCCCCGCGGCGTCCGCGGCACCGCCCCCACCTCCTCGCCGGTGGCCGGGTTGAAGACGGGGATCAGGTCGAGATCGCGGGTGCGGGCGGTGTCGGTGGGCATGAATGCGATTCTACTCCCTCTCGCCGCATCGCGGCGAAGCGGTCGCGGAGGGCCTCGCCCGCGGCCTCCGGTACACTCGGCGCTCACCGTCGCTTCCGACGCTCCCGAGGAGCTCTGCCCATGCCGCGTCCCATCCTCTACGGCACCGGCTGGCGTCCCGATCCGCCCGACGAGCGGGACCTGACGTTCGGCCACGACCACGTGCGGGAGATGCTCTCCGGCCTCGGCGTGCACAAGGTGGTCCGGAAGCTCCTGCCGGCGAAGGTCGATCTGCGCCCCTGGTGCTCGCCGGTGCAGTTCCAGGGCTACTACAACACCTGCACGGCGCACGTCGTCGCCGGCATGATCGAGCTGCTCGAGACGAAGGCGACCGGCTATTACGTGCAGGCGTCGCGGCTCTTCCTCTACCAGGTGGCGAAGCGCATCCTGGGCGAGAGCGGCGATCCGGGCGTCTACCTGCGGCAGATGATGGGCTCGGTCGTCCTGCTCGGCGTGCCGCCGGAGAAGTACTGGCCCTATCTCGATACGGAGGTCAAGGACGATCCCCGGATCGATGCCCACCCGGACGCCTTCTGCTACGCGCTCGCCCGCCGCTACGGCGCCGCCAAGTACTTCCGGCTCGATTCGGCCGGGCTCGACCCGAAGCGCCTCGTCACGCGCATGAAGTCGCTGCTCGTCGCCTCCATGCCGACCTCGGTGGGCTTCCCGCTCTACCGCAGCTCGCTGACCCACGCGAGCACCACCGGCGAGATCCTCTTCCCGGCCGAAGGGGAGGTGCCGATCGGCAGCCACGCGGTGCTGGTGGTCGGCTACGACGACGGGAAGGAGATGCCGATCTCCGGCGGCGACGCGGCGGAGGGGGGAGCCGGCGGGAGCGGAACGACGAAGGGCGCCTTCCGGTTCAAGAACTCCTGGGGCGAGACCTGGGGCGACGCCGGCTACGGCTGGCTACCGTACCGCTACCTCGAGGTCGGTCTCGCCAAGGACTGCTGGACCATGATGCAGGCCGAGTGGGTCGAGACCGACCAGTTCCAGCTCGACCTGGAGACGAAGGGGGGAGCCGGCGAGCCTCACTCCAGCGCCGAGAGCCGCCGGCGCGCGTCCTCGACCCGCTCGCGGTCGAGGCGGCCGCCCTCCCAGTAGGCGAGGAAGGCGCGGTAGGCGTCGCGCGCCGGGGTGCGCGCGCCGGTCTCCTCGTGGACCCGCCCGAGGAGGTACTGGCCGCGGACCGTCTCGACCGGGTGCTCGATCCGCTCGGTGGTGCTCTCGGCGAGCGTCCGGAGCCAGCGCTCGGCCGCGCGCGTGTCGCCCTGCTCCAGGCAGACCTCCGCCAGCTCGTACCAGAGGGGGGCGTGGTCGGGGATCCGGTGGCGGTGCCAGAGGAGCCCGCGCGCCGGCAGCAGCTCGACCGCGGCTTCGAGCTCGCGCCGGGCCGTCGCCAGATCGCCGCGCTCGCGCGCCAGCAGGCCGAGCAGGCGGTGGTGGAGCCGCTCCTCGACCTCGCCGGGCAGGCGCGCCGCGATCGCCGCCAGCTCGGCCGCCAGCCGGTCCGCTTCGGCCGGGCGCCCGAGCTCCTGGTGGGCGAGCGCCGCGTGGAGCATGCCCTCCCACGCCGGCCAATCGCCCGCGGCCACCCGGCGCGCTTCCTCCGCCGCCCGCAGCGCCCGCTCGGGACGGCCGGTCGAGAGCAAGAGGCCGGCTTCCAGGTTTTTGGCCGTGCCGATCAGCGGCTCCCGGCCCTCGTAGGCGTCACCCGCCGCGGCGAAGCGCGCCAGGGCCTCGTCGCCGCGGCCGCGGTAGAGGTCGAGCAGGGCGTTGGCGATGTTGCCCCGCCACTGCCAGTACGGCTCGCGGTCTTCGAGCAGCGGGCGGGCCGCCGCCTCGGCCTGGTCGAGGCGCAGCCCGTCCATGAAGGCGCGGAAGCGGAAGAAGACGACCCAGGACGAGCCGGAGCGAATCGATTCGGCGCGCTCGAGGGTCTCGATCGCGAGCTGCGGGTCGCCCCAGTTGACCGCGTGCCAGGAGAGCACCAGGAGGGCCGACCAGCGCTCCGGGTCCGCGTCGACCCACTCGGTCAGCAGGCGGCGGGCGTCGTCGCTCCGGCCCAGGCTGCCGTAGACCGACGCCAGCGAGTTGTAGGCGCCGTCGGTCGCGTGGCCGCGGGCGAGGAGCTCCTCGAACTCGGCCGCCGCCTGCTCGTGGAGCTCCAGGTAGGAGTAGAGGAGGCCGAGCTGGTAGCGCGCCGCGTGGTGGTCCGGGTAGACGTCGACCGCCTCCTCCAGGGTCTCGATCGCTTCGCCGTAGCCTTTCCGCTCCAGGCTCTGGTGCATCCCTCCGACGTAGTACCGCTCCCGCGCGGGCAGCCGCTCGGCGTTCGCGATCGCCCGGTCGAGAGCGGCCTCGAGCTCCTCCTCGCGGCCGAGGGTCTCGTAGATCCGCGCGAGCCGCGCGTGCGCCATCGCGAAGCCGGGGTCGAGCTCGGTGGCGCGTTCGAAGAGGGCGATCGCCTCGTTCACCTTGAGCTCGTTGTTGAGCCGCATGCCCTCGGCGTAGAAGCGATAGGCCTCGACCGAGGAGGTGGTCACCGCCTCGATGCCGCGCTGCGGCTCCTGCCGTCGGGTCTCCGCCATCCGGCCGGAGCGCTCGAAGCTCCCGCGCACCGAGCGGCTGAGCCGGTCGACGATCGAGAAGACGCTCCCCACGCCGTCGCCCTGCACCCGCTGGGCGTCGACGATTTCGCCGCTCTCGGTGTCCTGGAGGGTGACGTTGACCAGCAGGTTCTCGCCGGCGCGCGCGTAGCTGCCGAGAAGGACGGACCTCGCCCCCGCCGCCTCGGCAACCTCGCGCACCAGGTCGGAGGAGAGGATCGCCTGGTCGACCGCGCCCAGGTCGCGCAGGATCTGGTACAGGCGGTCGGTCGGCACCACCCGGATCTCCGGCGACTGCGAGAGGTCGGTGACCAGCATCTCGGCGAGCCCGGCGCGCAGCCACTCGAGCTCGGCCTCGCCGGTCAGGTTCTGGAAGAAGAGGACCGCCACGGACGGACGCTGGTCCTCCGCCGCCGCGGCGGCGACCCCGGAGCCCGCGCCCGCCGCCCCGGCGCGGCCGGGGGCGGCGTCGCCGCCTAGGAAGAGCGCGAGGGTGACGGCCCCCGCGACCGCGAGCGCGGCGAGCCCGGCCACCCAACCGAGCCGGCGCCCCTCCCAGCTCCGCAGCCAGCGGAAGCGTCCGGTGCCGGACAGCCGGCGCAGGCCGCTCGTCGTCGTCCGCACCAGCCGCTCGGACTCGATCTCGGTGCGCAGGCTCTGGAGCTCGTTGCGCAGGTCCTTGGCGGTCTGGAAGCGGCGGTCGGGGTCTTTCTCCAGGCAGTGCGACAGGATGCGGTCGAGGTGGCGCGGCAGGTCGCGGTTGACCTCGTGCGTCGGCGGCGGCTGGTCGCGCAGGATCGAAGAGATCAGGTCGGCCGAGGTTTCGCCCCGGAACGGCCGGGCGCCGGTCGCCATCTCGTAGAGGACCACGCCGAGCGAGAAGATGTCCGCCCGGTGGTCGGCCGGCTTGCCCTTGATCTGCTCCGGCGACATGTACGGGTAGGTGCCGAGGATCCGCCCCGCCTCGGTCAGATCGTCGTCGAGCATCACCGTGCTCTCGCGCGCCGCCGCCTCCTGGCGCAGCTTGGCGAGGCCGAAGTCGACCACCTTGACCCGGCCGTCGCCGGTGATCATCACGTTCGACGGCTTGAGGTCCCGGTGCGTGACGCCGCGCTCGTGGGCCGCGGAGATCGCCTCCGCGAGCGGGATGGCGAGCCGGAAGAAGTCCTCCTCGGAGAGGCCGCCCGGCGGGATCGTCTCGGCGAGCGTGCCGCCCTCGACGAGCTCCATCGCCAGCACCTGAAGGCCGCCGGCGTGCTCGATCGAGTAGATGGTGACGATGTTCGGGTGGTCGAGGGCGCCGACCGCCATCGCCTCGCGGGTGAAGCGTTCCAGGCGCTCCGGGTCGGCGGCCATCGACGCCGGCAGCACCTTGAGGGCGACCCGCCGGCGCAGACGGGTGTCCTCGGCGAGGTAGACCTCGCCCATCCCTCCGCTCCCCAGCTTCTCGAGGACGGTGTAGTGCCCCAGCGTTTCGCCGATCATCTCGCGGCGCCGATCATGACGCCCGGCTCGCGGTGTGGGCAAGTCGGCGCACGACCTCCGGGTCCTTCGGTCGCTCGGCGAGCGGCGGCACGTAGAGGGTGGAGGCGACCCGCACCGGGCCGGCCGCGAGCCCGCCGAGCGGCAGGCGGACGATCGTCGGCTCGGCGAGCGGGATCTGCGGCGTCTCGTAGATCACGACCTCGTGGCTCGCCGGGTAGTGGCGGGAGAGCGCCTCCTGGAGCAGGGCGAGCCCGGCGCGCGCGGGTTCGGTGCCGGACCGGTAGGCGGTCTCGCCGATGGCGCCGACCTGGATCAGCACCAGCGCCGCGCCGGTGTCGACCGGCCGCGGGCGGATCAGAAAATCGGTCGCCTCGTAGAGCGCACGGCCGGTCGCGCCCGGATCGACCCCCACGTCGGCCACCAGGCAGTCCTCGAACGAGATCGCCGGCAGCAGGCGCGCCCGGTGGCCGGCGGCGCGCGCCCGCCGGGCCGCCTCGTGGACGGCGTGGAGCGCGATCGCCGGGTGGCCGGTGAAGGCGGCGCAGACGGTGAGCCCCGAGTCGAGCGGGGCGGCGATCCGTGCCGCCATCTCGTGCGAAGCGCCGATCCCGCTCTCGCCCTCGCGGTAGCTGTCGTGGAGCGACTCCGAGCGTGGGTGGAGGCGGCGCAGCCACTCGGCGGTCGCCGGATCGGTGACCAGGTAGAAGAGCCGGTCGGCCTGCTCGATCACGCTCCGGGTCTCGGGCGTCACGTGGCCGGCGACGCCGTAGCCGGTGCCGACCAGGGTCAGCATCCGGCACCCGGGTCGGGGTCGCCGGAGCCCGGCTCCGCCATTCCGAGCCGCGCGAGCATCGTCCGGTCGAGCGGCGCCTCCTCTAGCGGCGGCACGTAGAGGGTCGAGGCGACCGAGACGGCGGCGTCCGGCAGGGCGGAGAGCGGCATGCGCCGGATCTCCGGACCGAACATCGGCAGGGTGGAGGCGGTGTAGACGACCACCTCGTGCTCCGGCGGGTAGGTCGCGAGCAGCGCCTCGGCCAGGAAGCGGACCCCCTCGACGCGCCAGATCGGGCGCGGGTAGTAGGTCGCGACTCCGATCGCGCCGACCTGCCAGAGGAGGAGCCCGGTCGTCGGGTCGGGTGGGCGCCGTCGGGTCAGGAAATCGGTCGCCTCGTAGCTCCGGCAGCCGTCGACCGCCGGGTCGAGCTCGAGGTCGGCGTACAGGCAGTCCTCGGCGGAGACGCCGGGGAGCATGCGGGCCCGGAAGCCCTCGGCGCGGGCGCGCCGGATCGCTTCGTGCGACGGGTAGACGTAGACGCCCGGGTGGCCGTAGAGCGCCACGCACACTCGCCGGCCGGCGCGCACCGGCGCGAGCATGCGCTCGATCATCTCCTCGTACGACTCGGTGCGCGGCCGGCCCTCGCCGTAGGCGTCGTAGAGGGACTCGTTCTCCGGGTTGAGCCCTTCGAGCCACATGCGGGTGGAGGCGTCCGAGACGAGGTGGAGAAGGCGGTCCGCCCCCTCCATCGCCGCGCGGGCCTCCGGCGTGATCTGGCCCGCCACCATGAAGCCGGTCCCGACGACGATCAGGGAACCGGCCCCGCGTCGAGGGCTCTCCGCGCCGTCCGCGCCATCCCGCGTCACCCGCGAAGCGACCTCAGGGAATGATGAAGCAGCCCGGCGGGCCGGCGTCGCCGACGTAGCCCTTGATCTTGTCCGGGTCTTTCGTCCGCAGAACCTTCTTGTCCTCCTCCGACAGGGTGCCGTGCTCGTCCATCACGGCGTCGGGGTCCTCCATGAACCGGTCGCGCTGGTTCGGGTCCTGCGAAAGCTTGGCGACGAACTCCCCCGCGTTCTTCGACATGCGACTCTCCTTCTTCGGTTCCCGCTGCAAAAGAGATGAGATCGCCCCTCCGGGACCCGCTCGGAAGCGGTCCTTGCTCCCCGAGAACGGGGCGAATCCGACGATTCTGCCGTTTCCGAAAACCTATCACACGGAAGCTTCGCGCCAGCGCACGGAGAAGAGGTCGAGCGGCTCCTCTCGGCCCTTGATCCGCCGGGGGCCGAGCGCCTCGATCGGCCACTCGGGCGCGTCGCCGAGGCGCTCTCGGGTCGCCCCGGAGAGGTAGATCTCGCCGGCCGGGGCGAGGTCGCAGATCCGGCTCGTCAGGTTGGTCGCGTCGCCCAGCGTCGCGTACTGGATGTAGCGGTCCGAGCCGACGTTGCCCGCCGCCACGGGTCCGGTGTTGAGGCCGATGTGGACCGCGAGCGGCCGGGGCAGGTCGAGCCGCCGGTTGACCTCCTCGAGCGCGCGCTGCATCTCGATCGCGGCCGACAGCGCCCGCTCCGGATCGTCCGGGTTCCGGAACGGCGCGCCCCAGACCGCCATCAGGGCGTCGCCGATGTACTTCTCGAGCGTCCCCTCGTGCCGGAAGACCACGTCGGCCATCACCGGGAAGTATGCGTTGAGCAGCGACAGGACCTCGCTCGGCGACAGGGTGGCGGAGAGCTCGGTGAACTCCGAGATGTCGCAGAAGAGCGCCGTGACCTCGGTCTCCCGGGGCTCGAGGTGGAGGACGTTGCCCTCCATGATCCGGCCGATCGTCCGGGGCGGGAAGAAGCGGAGCAGCGTGTTGCGCACGACCGCCTGGCTCTCGAGCTCGGCGTAGAGCGAGGCGTTGTCGAGGGCGACGGCGGCCTGGTTGGCGAAGGCGGAGAGGAAGTCGAGGTCGTCCTGGTCGAAGCGGTCGGGCGCCGACAGGTTGTCGACGTAGAGCACCCCTTTCACTTCGTCGCGCGGCTTCAAGGGGGCGCACATCGAGGCGCAGATCGACTGGTGGAGCACCGATTGCGCCGGCGCGAGGCGCGGGTCGGCCTGCGCGTCGCCGAAGAGGGCGGCGACGCTGTGGTCGCGCACGTACTCGACGATGTGGCGGCTGAAGATCGGCCCGCTCGCCGAGACCCCCGGGCGGGTCCGGACCACCCGCGGCGAGAGCTCGCCGTCCTCCGGGTCGGCCATCAGGATCGCCGCCCGGTCGATGTCGAGGATGTCGAAAGCGAGGTCGAGGACCGTCTCGAGCAGGCGGTCGATCGAAGCCGGAGAGGCGAGGAGCTGGCTGACCTTGAGCAGGATGCGCAGCCTCTCCTCGGCCGAGCGGGCGCGGCGGAACGGCGTCTCCAGGATCTCGCGCATCGACAGGCGCGTGAGATCGGCGTCGATGTCGCGCGAGGAGGTCGGGCGGGTCTCGGTGTCGGTGCGCACCCGGTCGGGCACGTAGCGCAGGGTGACCGCGCCGCAGCGGATCGTCTCGCCGCCGACGAGCGGCCGGCTCGCGACCGGCTCGTCCTCGACGAAGGTGCCGTTGGTGCTGCCGAGGTCGCGCAGCACCGCGCCGCCGTCCTCGGCCACGTCGATCGAGGCGTGGTGGCGCGAGAGGCTCCGGTCGAGGACGAAGACGGCGTTGTCCTCGGCGCGGCCGACGGTGTTCGTTCCGGCCGAGAGGCGCACCTCGCGCTGGTCGGGACGGCCCGGGTGGAGGATGAGCCGAGGCATGGGGGTGGGGGAGAGTTTAGCGGAGCGTGACGACGGTGGCGCCCCAGCCGCCCGCGAAGGCCGGGGCGTCCTCGAAGCCGACGACGCGCGGGTCGCGCTCGAGGAGCGTGCGGACGGTCCGGCGCTGCACGCCCTGGCCGCGGCCGTGGACGATCCGCACCTCCCGGTGGCCCTTCTCGTAGGCCGCGTCGAGCCAGTCGCGCACCAGGTCGGGGACCTCCTTCGGCAGGAAGGTATGGAGATCGAGGACGTCGGTGATCTCCATTTCCACCGGATCGTCGGGGTGGGTCAATCGAGCCACCCTTCGAGGCGCGGCCACTCGAAGAGCTTGAGGAAGACGACGTAGGCGACGAAGCCGTCGTCCGGCCCCTCGACCGGCACGCCGAGGTCGATGCTCATCACCGTCTGCCACGGCCCGATGAAGCTCCCCTGGAGGCCGACGCCGGCGAGCAGCTCGTTGTCGAGGCCGGTCGCCTCGTCGGTCGCCCAGGCGGCGTCGACCAGGGCGTCGATCCGGAAGACCTCGCCGACGTCGAAGCCGTACGACAGGTGCCCCGCCCAGACCTCCTCGGCGCGCACCCGGTTCGACTGGTAGCCGTGGACCCGCGTCGAGCCGAAGAAGCCGAAGCCGTACTTGCTGAACCGGTCGAGATCCTGGCCGCCGGCGTAGGCGATCTCCAGGCCGATCTTCTGGAACTGCGGCAGGTGCCAGGTCTTCGCCGCCGTCGCCGCCCAGAGCAGGTAGTCCTCGTGCTCCTCGCTGTAGCCCGGGTTGCCCTCGAAGCCCCACCGCTCCCACTCCGAGCGCAGGTTGTAGCTGCCGGTCAGGCGCAGGCTGTAGCCGGCGCGCGCGGCGCGGCCGGTGAGCTGGAAGGTGTGGCGCAGGTGGTCGGACGGCGGCTCGAAGCCCGCGGCCGTGTCGTCGCTCTCGGAGTAGCCGAGCCAGGTCGCCTCGTACTCGGCGCCCAGCTTGACGAAGCTCCCGAGCGGCCGGCCGACGTTGAGCGACACGTTGCCGGTCCGCGCCTCGACCTCCTCGCCCGGCACCTCCTCGTCGTCGCGATAGACCTCGTCGGTCAGCGGCACGGCGAGCGCGAACACGTCGCCGCCCAGGTCCCACCTGCTGCCGAAGAGCCGCGGCTCGGCGTAGTTGACGGTCAGCAGGGCGCCGCCGAAGAAGGCGTTGAGCTGGTTGCCGGTGCCCCGGAAGTCGAAGTCGAAGTAGTTGACCCCGGCGAGCGGCAGCGGGTAGTCGAGCGCGTCGTCGTAGAAAACGCCGCCCAGGGCGAAGAGGCGGCTGGTGTCGAACCCCTCCTGGACCACCCGCTCGTCCGACCCCTCCTCCTTGACCAGGTAGCGCAGGCCCTTCTCCGTGTCGCGCACCATCGTCGCGTCCGACTGGGCGACCGCGGCGCGGCGCTCCTCGAAGTCGGGCGCGTTGATCTCGATCTCCGACAAGAGCGTCTCGCGCTCGACGATGGTCGTGGCGTTGACCACCGACAGGAGCTGCTGGCCGGCCAGGCGGACCGGCAGCACGAAGGCGGAGGCCGCGTCCGACCAGTCGACCGGGTCGCCCTCGGCGTCGACCGGCTCGTAGAAGAGCGTCTCTTCGTTCGACAGCACCTCCCCTTCGAGGCCGAGCTGGACGGCACGGCTGCGCACGCGGGCGAAGGTCTCCTGGTCGATCCAGACGCGGCCGCGGTAGAGCTTCCCCTCCTCCGGCGCGACCGCCGGCCGGAACTCCACGACCCACGTCTCGCGGCCGTCGACCGTCTCGGTGCCGGCGAGGCGGTAGTCGTACTGGCGGGTGAAGCTGATCGCCGCCGGCAGCACCGCCGCCTTCTCCGGCTGGATCAGCGGGATCTCCGGGATCCGCTCGCCGCGCCAGCGCACACCGTTGATCAGGAAGCGCTGCCACGCCCAATCGAAGCCGGCGTCCTGGCGGAAGAAGAAGGCGCCCTCGAGCGTCGCCTCGACCGCCTGCGCCCCGGCCCCGGCGCCGAAGCGCAGGTGCGTGGTGTTGATCGCGCTGTAGTGGTCGAGCCGGCGCGCCTGGGCGTCCTCGAACGCCTGGAGCCGGCGCAGGATCTCCTCGACCGGGACGTCGCGCCGGTCGGCGACCGTCACCTCCTCCTCGACCGCCGACAGGTCCCCGGCCGCGCCCCGGTCGAGGCGCAGCACCCACGCCGGCCGCTCGAGCGAGATCGGAACGGTGAGGCCGTCGGCGGTGCGACGGACCCCGAAGAGGGCGCGGAGCTGCCCCGTCGCCGGATCGACCGCCTCGGGGGAGAGAAGGGTCGGATCGGGGAAGGCGAGGGTGACCTCTGCGGGGGTGCCTTCGGTGGGCGCTGCGGCCGGGACGGCGACGATCGAGCGCACGCCCAGGTCCTCGCCGCGCACGAAGCTCCAGCCGGTCCGCTCGCCGGACGGATCGAACGGCCCGAGCTGCGGGTCGTAGGAGAGATCGCCCGAGAGCTCGTCGGCGAGGGTCACGAACGGCTGGAGGGCCTCCGGCGTCGCCGCCGGCAGCCGGAAGAGGGCGACCGCGACGCCGCGGGCGGCGAGGTCGGCGGCGGTGGCGAGGGCGGCCACCGGCTCGCCCGCGACCTCGAGGCCGTCGACCACCACCGGGCGGCCCGGGTCGAGCGTCGCGAGCGCCTGGACGGCGGCCTCGATCCGGTCGGCGGGCGCGGCGGCGAGGGCCACGCCGTCGAGGTAGGCGGCGACCTCCTGGGCGTAGAGCTCCTCGAGGAAGTCGGGATCGGCCGGGAACGGACCGGCGAGCACCGTCGCCTGCGGCCGGGCGCCGGTCAGCGCCACGGCGGCACGCTTGATCAGGTAGGCGTACTCGGCCGGATCGGATGACCCTCCGCCCGCGGCCACGGGGGGTCCGGCCTCGGGACGCCAGACGACCTGGAAGTGCGTGTCCTCGGCGGCCGTACGGGCGAACGCGGCGGCCGCTTCCAGCTCCGCCTCCAGGCGCTCGCCGGCCTGGAGCAGGGGCGCCGGGCTGGTGAAGACGAGGCGCGCCCACGGAGTCGCGTCCTGCGCGCGCAGGAGGGCGCTGGCGCCGGCGGCGGCCTCGACCGCCGGCGTGCCCGAGGCGGTCGCCACGGCCCAGGCGACGTAGAGCGGCCGGCGCTCGTCCCAGTCGGCGACGGTCAGCAGCGCCTGGGCGGCCGCGGCCGGATCGTCGACCACCACGCCGCCGCAAGGCCGGCAAGGCGGCCCCTGGGCGTGGACGGCCGGGGCGACCGCGGCGGTCAGGAGCGCGAGGAGGAGCGAGAGAGCGTGCGGCGGGCGCGGGGCTGCAAAGAGGATCTCACGGCACATGGCCGCATAGCATAGTGGCTACGGATGCCGGTGTCACCGGGTCAGCCGGAGGTTTCGCCCGTCGTCCCCGCCGCTTCCGCTGGCCCCGCCGTCCCCGCCACCGGCACCTTCTTGCCGAGCCAGAGGACGCCTCCGACGATGACGGCGGTGCCGACCAGGAGCGAGATCCAGGGGCTCAGGCCGTAGGCGGTGGGGATGTCGCCGATCACCATGCCGAGGACGCCGATGCCGAGGGCGTAGGGGAGCTGGGTGCGGACGTGGGCGATGTGGTCGCAGCCGGACGCCATCGAGGAGAGGATCGTGGTGTCCGAGATCGGCGAGCAGTGGTCGCCCCAGACCGCGCCGGCGAGCACCGACGAGATCGTCCCGAGCATCAGCGTGTAGTAGGGGCCTTCACCCGAGGGCTCGATGCCGGCCGAAACCGCCAGGCCGTGGCAGATCGGGATCACCAGCGGGATCAGGATGCTCATCGTCCCCCACGAGGTGCCGGTGGCGAAGGCGGTCGCGGCGGCCAGCACGAAGACCAGCACCGGCAGCCAGTGGGGCGAGAGCACCTGCTCGGTCAGCCCGACCAGGTACTCGGCGGTCTGGAGCTGCTCGCAGACCGAGCCGATCGACCACGCGAGGATCAGCACGATCAGGGCGAGGAGCATCGCCTTGAAACCCTCGACCATCCCCTCCATCGCCTCCTTGACCGCGAGCAGCCGCTGCGCGAGCGGCAGCACGACCGCCACCACCACCCCGGCGAGGCTCGCCCAGAGGAGGGTGTTGTACGGATCGGAGGCGCCGAACACCTCGCGCAGCCAGACGCCGGTGCCCTCGAAGTCGGCGCGGTCGAGCGCCGCGGCGCCCGAGACGTAGAGCCCGACGAGCGTGACGACCACCACGGTCGCGATCGGCAGCAGCGCGTTGACCGCCCGGTGCGGCGTCCCCGGCGGCGGCTCGAGCGCCTCGTTGGCGTAGTCGGCGAGCGCCCGGTCGCCCGGCGCCAGCACCTCGCCGCGCGTCGCCGCCCGGTGCTCGGCCCGGTACATCGGCCCGAAGTCGCGGTCGGAGGCGGCGATCGTAAACCCCAAGACGAGCGCGAAGAGCGGGTAGAAGCGGAACGGGATCGTGTCGATGAAGGTGAGGTAGGGGTTGAAGTCGAGGCCGAGGGCCGCGAAGGCGCCGCCGATCAGCCCGATCTCGAAACCGATCCAGGTCGAGATCGGCACCACCGAGGCGACCGGCGCGGCGGTCGAGTCGACCATGTAGGCGAGCTTCTCGCGGCTGATCCGGAGCCGGTCGGTGATCGGGCGCATGGTCGAGCCGACGATCAGCGTGTTGGCGTAGTCGTCGAAGAAGATCGCGACTCCCATCGCCCAGGTGGCGAGCTGGCCGCGCCGGGTGTTCGAGGCGAAGCGGGAGAGCCGCTCGACGATCCCGCGCGTGCCGCCGCTCTTCGAGATGATCCCGACCATGCCGCCGAGGAGCGTCGAGAAGATCAGGATCTTGGCGTGCGACTCGTCGGCGAGCGCCGAGGAGACGAAGCCGTCGATCGTACGGGCGAAGGCGGAGACCGGGTTGCCGCCGGCGAGGATCAGCGCGCCGGCGAAGACGCCCAGGAAGAGCGAGACGAGGACGTCCTTGAACAGGAGGGCGAGGACGATCGCGACCAGCGGCGGCACGACCGAGAGCCAGCCCGGGATCACCCGCACCTCGGTCTCGGCGCGCACCGGCAGGGGCCCGACGCTCTCGACCACCACCGCGTGGCTCCCGGCGGCCAGGGCGAGATCCTCGATCGCGAGGTCGTTCTCACCGGGCGCGAGCTCCGTTTGGAGCACCTCGGCGCCGTCGACCCGCACCCGCACCGGCAGCGGCTCGGAGGTGCCGCCGAGCTCGACCGCGAGGCGGAGCGCGCCGCCGCCCAGCGTCGCACCGGCCGGGGCGAGCGAGAGCGTGGCGGGCGGCGGCCCCTCCGGAGTGGGTTCGGCGTCCTGGGCCGCCAGCGGGAGAGCGCAGGCGAGCAGGTAGAGACAGGCGGCGAGCGCGACGGCGGGGCGTCTCATCGGGGGTGTCTTCCTCCAGGGGTCGGGAGGCGCCGACGATAGCAGAGGCACGAAAAACCCCCGTCTCGCGGGCGCGTGACGGGGGCTCTCGGCCGGCGGGCTGTGTGACCTACGACGCCTTGGCCTTCTCCGCCTTCTCCGGCGTCTCCGCCGTCTCGTCCGCCGCCGCCTGCTGCGCCGCGGCGGCCGCGAGCGGCGGCAGCGCCAGCTTCTCGCGGCACCGCGCCTCGATCTCGTCCGCCAGGTCGGGCGTGTCGCGCAGGAACTGCTTCGAGTTCTCGCGCCCCTGACCCAGGCGGATGTCGCCGTAGCTGTACCAGGCGCCGCTCTTCTGCACGATCTTGTGCTCGACGCCGAGGTCGACCAGCTCGCCCACGCGCGAGATGCCCTCGCCGTAGTCGATGTCGAACTCGGCCTGCCGGAAGGGCGCGGCCACCTTGTTCTTGACCACCTTCACCTTCGCCCGGCTGCCGACCACCTCGTCGCCGTCCTTGAGCGATCCGATGCGCCGGATGTCGATGCGCACCGACGAGTAGAACTTGAGCGCCCGGCCGCCGGTCGTCGTCTCCGGGCTGCCGAACATGACGCCGATCTTCTCGCGGATCTGGTTGATGAAGACGAGCGTGGTGCGCGACTTCGCGACGATCGAGGTCAGCTTGCGCAGCGCCTGCGACATCAGGCGCGCCTGGAGGCCGACGTGCGAATCGCCCATCTCGCCCTCGAGCTCGGCGCGCGGCACCAGCGCCGCCACCGAGTCGACCACGATCACGTCGACCGCGTTCGAGCGCACGAGCATCTCGGCGATCTCGAGCGCCTGCTCGCCGCTGTCCGGCTGCGACACCAGCAGGTCGTCGATGTTCACGCCGATCTTCTTCGCGTACTCCGCGTCGAGCGCGTGCTCGGCGTCGATGAACGCCGCGGTGCCGCCCTGCCGCTGGGCCTGCGCGACCACCGACAGCGCCAGGGTCGTCTTGCCGGACGACTCGGGGCCGTAGACCTCGACCACGCGGGCGCGCGGGAAGCCGCCGATGCCGATCGCGTAGTCGACCGCCAGCGAGCCGGTGGGGATGAAAGGCACCTCCATGTGCTCGAACTGCCCGAGCCGCATGATCGATCCCTTGCCGAACTGCCGCTCGATCTGGGTCAGGGCGCCCTCGAGGGCCTTGTGCTTGTCACTCGTGTCTGCCATGCGTGTTCCGCTCCTTGGATGCTCGCCGCGCGGGGTCACGGACTCGGGGCCCCGAGGCTCGGCGGCAATCTAACAGATGGACGGGATGGAGAGAGAGGGGCGGCCGGGCGCCGGTGAGGCGAGCCCGGACGAGGCGGGAGCCAGCGTAAACCGTGCTCCGGCGCCGGTCAAATCGCTCGCTCCGCCGGTCCGATGTCCCGCCCCTCCGCCCCTTCCGCACTTCGCGCAATGAAGAGAATTTCGAACATTCAAATTCATCGCGATGACGATCTCGACTCGAGGAGAGGTGACCCGCCTGCTCGGCGCCTGGCAGGAGGGCGAGGAGGGGGCCGGCGACCGCCTGGTCCCGATGGTCTACCGCGAGCTGCGCCGCCTGGCCGCCCGCTTCATGGCCTCGGAGCGCGCGGGGCACACGCTGGAGCCGACCGCCCTCGTCCACGAGGCGTTCCTGCGGCTGGCCGGCGGCAGCCAGCCCCCCTGGCGCGACCGCCGCCACTTCTTCGCCGTCTCCGCCCGTCTGATGCGCCGGGTGCTGGTCGATCACGCCCGCGCCCGGGGCGCGGCGAAACGGGGCGGCTCCGCGGTCCACGTGTCGCTCGACGGCGGCCGGGCCGACGGCGGCCCGCCAAGCGCTCGGATGGAAGCGATCGGCGACCGCCGCGCCGAGCTCCTGGCCGACCTGCTCGCCCTCGACCAGTCGCTCGACCGGCTGGCCGAGATCGACCCGCGCAAGAGCCGGATCGTGGAGCTGCGCTACTTCGGGGGCCTGACGGTCGACGAGGTGGCCGAGGTGCTCGGCGTCTCGGCTCCCACCGTGGCGCTCGAATCGCGCATGGCGCGGGCGTGGCTGCTGGCGCGCTGCCGTCCCGGCCGGCCCGACCGCCCGGGCCGCCCGGTGGACGGCCCCGCCCCGGAGGAGGAGCCGCGCGGTGGCCCCGCCGCCTGAGGCCGCCCCCGGACTCGACGCCGGCCGGTGGCGCCGGCTCGAGCGGCTCTTCCGAACCGCGGTCGACCTGCCGGACGCCGAGCGGCGCGCCTACGTCGCCTGGAGCTGTGGCGAGGACCCGGAGCTTCGCCGCGAGCTCGAAGAGCTGCTCGCGTCCGATGCCGGATCGGAGCGCTTCGTCGCCCGGGCGGTGGCGGCGGGGCTGGCGGCGGGGCTGGCGGCGGGAGCGGCAGGACCAGCAGGACCGGCAGGACCAGGGCTCGACGGGCCGCGCCGGGTCGGTCCCTACCGCCTGCTGCGGGAGATCGGGCGCGGTGGCACCGGCCGGGTCTTCCTCGCCGAGCGGGCCGAGGGCGGCTTCGGTCAGCGGGTGGCGGTCAAGCTGCTCCGTCCCGGCATGGACTCCGGCGAGATCCTCGCGCGCTTCGCGACCGAGCGGAGCATCCTCGCCCGCCTCGAGCACCCCGGCATCGCCCGCCTCTACGACGGCGGCGCCACGGCCGACGGGCAGCCCTACTTCGTCATGGAGGCGATCGACGGCGAGCCGATCGACCGCTGGGCCGCCGGCCGGCGGCTCGACGTGCCCGCCCGGCTCGCCCTCTTCCAGAAGGTCTGCCGGGCGGTCCACTACGCGCACCAGAACCTGGTGGTGCACCGGGACCTGAAACCGTCGAACGTCCTGGTCACCGCCGGCGGCGAGCCGAAGCTCCTCGACTTCGGGATCGCCAAGCCGCTCGACCCCGACGTCTCCCACGAGGCGACCCGCACGGCGCTGCGGCCGATGACCCCCGGTTACGCCAGCCCGGAGCAGGTGCGGGGCGCGCCGGTGACGACGGCGAGCGACGTCTACGCGCTCGGCGTGCTCCTCTACCGGCTGCTCGCCGGCCGCCACCCGTACCGGCTGGAGGGTTCGACGGCGGCCGAGCTGGAGCGCCGGATCACCGAGGACGACCCGCCGCCGCCGAGCGCCGTCGCCGTGCGCGCCGCCGACCGGCGCCGGCTCGCCGGTGACCTCGACAACGTGGTCGCGCGGGCGATGGAGAAGCGGCCGGAGCGGCGCTACGCCTCGGCCGAGCAGCTCGCCCTCGACGTCCAGCGCCACCTCGACGGCCACCCGGTCGCCGCCCGTCCCCCCACCTTCGCCTACCGCGCGACGCGCTTTCTCGCCCGCCACCGGTGGCCGGCCTTCGCCGTCGCCGCCTTCGCGCTCCTCCTGGCGTCGTTCGTCGGCAGCACGCTCGTCCAGGCGGCGCAGGTGGAGGAGGAGCGTGACCGCGCCGAGCGGACCGCGGCGGTGCTCGTCGACCTGTTCGAGGGGGCCGATCCGGGCCGAGGCGGCTCGGTCACGGCGCGCGAGATCCTCGACCGCGGAGCGGTGCGGGTGCGCGAGGAGATCACCGGGCCGCCGGAGCTGCGCGCCACGGTGCTCGAGACGATCGCCCGCGCCTACCGGAACCTGGGCCTCTACGAGAGCGCCGAGCCGCTCCTGGCCGAGGCGGTGGCGCTGCGCCGGGGCACGCTGCCGGGCGACGATCCCCGCCTCGCCTCGGCGCTCGACCAGCTCGGGGTCGTGCGGGCGCTGCGCGGCGACTATGCCGGCGCCGAGCCGCTCCTCGCCGAGGCGCTCGCGATCCACCGCGAGGCTTTCGGCTCCGGCCACGAGCAGACCTCCCGCAGCCTCAACAACCTCGCCCTGGTGCGCCACGACCAGGGCGACTACGCAGGCGCCGAGCCCCTCTACCGGCGGGCTCTCGAGCAGGCGGAAGCCGCGGGCCGCGAGCCCCATCCGAGCACGGTCGGCAACTATGCGCTGCTCCTCCACGACCTCGGCCGCTACGCCGCGGCGGAGACGCACTTCCACCGCACGATCGACCTCCGCCGCGCGGGGGGCGGTCCCGGCGACTCGGGAGTCTCCCTCGATCTCGCCTACCTCGCGTCGACGCTCCAGGCCCGCGGGCGGCTGACGGAGGCCGAGGCCGTGGCCCGGCGAGCGGTCGTGGGGGTCGAGGCGGGGCGCGGCGCCGGTCACCCCGATCTCGCGCGGACGCTCCACGTGCTCGGGACGGTGCTCGTCGAGCGGGGGCTCACCGAGCTGGACGGGGAGGCCGAGGCGCTGTTGCGGCGTGCGCTCGCCCTGCGCGAAGAGGCTCTGGGCGCGCGCCACCCCGAGACGGCCGCGACCCGGGAGGCGCTCGCCCGCCTCCACCGCGCACGCGGCGAGGCCGAGCCGGCGCGGCGGCTCTACGGCGAGGCGATCGCGTCGTACCGGGAGAGCCTGCCGGCGGGACATCCCTCGACGGCGCAGGCGGTGCTCGGCCTCGGCGAGCTGCTGGCCGAGGTGGGCGAGGCCGGGGCGGCCCGGCCGCTGCTGCGCCGGGCGGCGCACGACCTCGAGGCCGCCCTGGGAGCGGAACATCCCAGCACACGCCGGGCCCGGGAGCGCCTCGGCGCCCTCCGGGCCCGGCCGGGCGGTTAGCCCGGGGTGGACGGAACGGCCTGGCTCAGTGCTCGCCGATCTCGTCCGGGTCCTGAACGTCCGGGATCGCCTGGAAGATCCCCCACTCGGCCAGCGGATCGCCGATCACGTGGATCCCCTGGATCCGCCCGCTCGTGTGGTCGACGCGCTCGCTCAGGGTGGTCACCCCGAAGACGCCCACGAACGGGTCCTCGAAGGTGAACGACGTGTTCGCGAAGCGCAGGCCGGCGAACGACGCGCCTCCCACGCCGGTGCCGTTGTCGAGGTGGTAGCGGTACCAGTACGGCCCGATGTTCGGTACCGCGTGGTTCACGAAGGCGGTATAGCCCGGCCAGTACCAGGTCGGGTCGACGCGCACGAACGAGGCGACCTTGCGCACCCAGCTCTGGCCGGCGACGGTGACCGCGAAGCCGTTGCCCGGCTCGGCGCCGTTGGCCCCGGCGAGCGCCTCGCCCCAGACCTTCCGGAACGGCGGCGGCGACGCGTCGGGCTCGTCGCCCGCCGTGCGCATGGTCCAGCCGACCAGCCCCGCTCTGCAGGCGGTGATCCGCACCCAGCCGTCGAAGGTCGGGCCGGGGTAGCCGGGCGAGCCGGGACCGATCCGGACCATGGCACCGCGCGGCAGGCTGGCGATCGTGTTGTTGCCGATCACCACGCCGTTGCGGTCGCGGTACTGGACGGTGACCGGGCCGATGTTCTGGGTGCCGGCGTTGAGGAAGCCCATGTTGGTCTGGATGCCGAGGTTGAACGGCTGGTAGGTCAGCTCCGGGTTGATCACCCGCAGCGACGGCGTGTTGGCGAGCATGCCGGAGCCCATCCGGAAGCGGGTGCCGAGCACCAGGTTGTCGCCCGGGCCGTTGCCGTTGCCGAAGAAGTCGGTCATCACGAACTCGCCGAGGATCCCCTGGTTCGCGGTCGCCACCAGCAGGAAGTCGTCGTCGAAGTTGATCGCGCCCGAGAGGTACGGCCCCCAGAGGAGGTTCCAGAGCCGCAGCTCGAGGTACGAGGCGAAGGGCTGGAGGGTGACGGTCGCGGTGCCGAGGTTGATCCCGCCGCTCGACAGGATCGCCACCGAGACGGTGGTCGGCGTCGGGTTCGGGTTCTGGATCCAGAAGAACGGGTTGTTGCCGTTGAACAGGTCGATCGCGCTCTGGTCGGAGACCGGGAACGGCCCCATGTAGAGCGCGTTCTTCGCCGACTGCGCGGCCTGGAGCTGCTGGAGCGACGAGGCGCCCGGGTTGAACGGATCGGGGTCGGTGACGGCCGGGAAGCCGTAGGCGGAGAGGTCGACCGACAGGGTGTTGTGGATCGTCTCGCCGACGAAGCCGACGCCGTTGGTCGAGACGATGCGTGCCGAGCCGAGCCCGGCGGGCGTGGCGGCGGCGAGCGGCGAGGCGGCGATCGTCTGCGAGGCCTCTGCGCCGAGCGCGACCGCCACGACACCGAGCAGCGTGCCCCCCTGGTCGTAGAACTCGACGTTCGCCGTCAGGAACGCCGCCGGGTTCGGATTGGTGACCTTGATCGCGCTCCGGAAGCCGGAGAGCTCGGCCGGCGCCGGTGGGTTCCAGAACAGGCCGGGCGCGAACTTCTCGGTCGCCAGGTGGCCGGAGAGGTGGGTCGAAGAGTGGACGAAGTTGTAGTCCGGATACGTATCGAAGTCGTGAGCCGGACGATCGGTCACGCCGCTCGGGAACG
>CAZLLV010000338.1:0-7323 GCA_964560325.1 uncultured Thermoanaerobaculia bacterium
GGGCGGCGAGGAGGGCAGCGGCGATCGAGTCGGCGGGCGAGTCGGCGTTCACGATCCGGTCGCTCACCGTCCGGACCCCGGTCTCGCGCGAGCCGCCGGCACCGAAACGGGCGGCCACCACCCGGCGGGCGGCGCCGGGCGCCTCGGTCTCCCGCTCGACCCAGGCGGCGAAGAAGCCTCCGCCGGAGCTGGGCGCGATCGCGAAACGGTGGGACGGCCTGGCGAGGGGACGGTCCTCCGTCAGGGTCACCGCCGGGCCCCTCGGCTTTCCGTCGAGGTCGATCGGCCGGGCCCGGATCCGGTAGCTGTCACAGGTCTCGCCCCAGACCAGCCAGAAGCTGAGGCTCCGAGAGACCAGGTCGAAGTGGTGGACCGTGCAGGACGAGACGAGGGTGGGCGAGCGGACCTCGAAGCCGGACAGATCGGCCACCTTCAGCCCGGCCGACGTGGTGTAGGCGACGATCGGGAACCAGGCCGAGCGGAGCGGGGCGACCGCCAGGCGGAGGGCGGACGGGTTCTCCGTTTCGCCCTCGAAGCTCAACGGCTGGGGCGCCTCGACGGGGAGCCCGGCGTCGTTCAGGACGGCGCCCACGGCCTGCCGGTGGGCGCAGGCGTCGGGGCCGAACGGCAGGGGCTCGGAGTCGTCCCTCTGCCAGACCGCCAGGAAGCCGCTCTCGGGCAGCGCCTCCAGGTCGAGGGGCAGCGCGGCGGCGGGAGAGGCCGGGACGAGAGCCGCGAGGAGGAGGGCGATCGGGAGCAGGCGCATGGATGTCAATTTAGCATGAAAACCTCCCCTGGCGAGGGGCCTACTCCTGCCGCAACGCCGTCACGGGGTCGACCTG
Organism: uncultured Thermoanaerobaculia bacterium; assembly: GCA_964560325.1. Lineage (GTDB taxonomy): Bacteria > Acidobacteriota > Thermoanaerobaculia > Multivoradales > DATKCC01 > CAZLLV01. The sequence goes on from CAZLLV010000338.1 coordinate 843, forward strand.
CGCCGCCCGGGCGGCCGGCAGGCCGTTGGCTACGAGGGCGATGGCGACCAGGACCGCGGTCGCGGCGCCGTAGGCGACCGGGTCGAGGGCGCTGGTGCCGTAGAGCACGCCGGAGAGGAGCTGCGACGCGAGCGCCGCCAGGACCAGGCCGAGGACGAGGCCCGTGCCGACCAGCGCCATGCCGTCGCGAATCACCAGGCCGACCACTTCGCGCGGCCGGGCGCCGAGGGCGAAGCGGACCCCCATCTCGCGCCGCCGCCGGGCGACCGAGTAGGCGATGACGCCGTAGAGGCCGAGGCTCGAGAGCGCCAGCGCCAGCGCGCCGAAGGCGCCGAGCAGCGTCGCCCCCATGCGCACCGGGTAGAGCGAGATGCCCATGAAGCCGCCGAGCGTGGTCGTCTCGTTGAAGGCGAGGCTCGGTTCGAGGTCGACGGCGAGGCGGCGCAGCTCGGAGGCGACGGCGTGGGCCGCGGCCGGACCGGGGGCGTTCGCCCGGGCCAGCAGGTAGCCGTAGCCGCCGCCGCGCTGGCTCCGGGCGTAGTGCACGACCGGCCGCGGCTCCTCGCCGACGGTGCGGATCTTGTAGTCGGCGACCACACCGACGATCTCGAGCGGCTCGGAGTCGGGCGAGCCGACCCGGAAGCTCCGGCCGAGCGCGCCCGACGGGTCGCCCCAGAAGCGCCGCGCGAGGGCCGCGTTGATCACCGCCACCCGCGGCGCGTCGGCCGTGTCGGAGCCGCCGAACGACCGGCCGCGGAGCATCGGCACGCCGAGCGTCTCGAAGTACTCGCCGTCGATCCAGGTGGCGTCGAGGGTGAGCGGCTCGGCCCGCTCGTTGCCCTCCATCGTGTCCGGGTAGATCGACTCCCAGTGCAGGTTGACGTCGAACGGCACGCGCGTCGCCACGGCCGCCGATTCGACGCCCGGCAGCGCTTCGGCCCGGTCGCGCAGGGTGCGCCAGAAGACCGCCGCCTCCGCGTCGTCGTAGCCGTGCATGCCGAGGTCGAAGCCGAGGGCCGCGACCCGCTCCGGCTCGAACCCGATGTCGATCGCGGAGGAGGCGAGGAGCCCCCGGCCGAGGAGCGCCGCGGCGACCAGGAAGACGGTCGAGACCGCCACTTGGGCCACGACCAGCCCGTTCTTCAGGTTGAAGCGCCGGCTCCGGCCGGCCTCCCTGCCGCCGCCCCCCTTGAGGTCGGAGACCAGGTCGTGCCGCGCCGCCTGCCGGGCAGGCGCCAGGCCGAACGTAACCGCCGAGAGGACCGCCACCGCGGCGATGAAGCCGATTACGCGGAGGTTCATCCCGATGTCGAGGCCGATCGAGAACGGCAGCGGCGGCTGCCAGGCGAGCAGCAGCTCGGTCGACCAGTAGGTCAGCAGCACGGCGAGCAGCGCGCCGCCGAGCCCGAGCAGCAGGCTCTCGGTCAGGAGCTGTCCGGTCAGGCGGCGGCGCGAGACGCCGAGGGCGAGGCGGACGGCGATCTCGCGCCGTCGGCCCTGGGCGCGCGACAGGAGCATGTTGGCGAGGTTGGCGCAGACCACCAGGAGCACCAGCCCGACCGCGCCGAGAAGCACCGCCGCCGCCGGTCCGAGCACGCGGTCGACGTCCGGATGGAAGCGCACGTCCCCGAGCTCCAGCACCACCCCGCCCACCGACTCCCGGTCGCCGCTACCGGAGACGTTGGTGATCGGGTGCTCGGCCGCCAGGCGCGCCATCACGGTCGCCACCTGCGCCTCCGCCCGCTCGCGCGAGGCCCCCGGCGCGAGGCGGCCCTTGATCCACATCCAGCGGTAGCCGCGGCGCTCGAGGCGGGTCTGTCCCGGGTCGCCCGTCACCCCGTGGATCTGCCCGGCCGGCTCCACGTCGCCCACGCGCACCGTCGGCATCCAGTACTCGGCCGCGACGCCGGGCATCAGGCCGGGGAAGCTCGCCGGCGCGACCCCGACCACCTGGTACGGCTCGCCGTTGAAGCGGACCGCCCGGCCCACGATCTCCGGATCGGCCCCGAAGCGGCGGTGCCAGAGCCCGTCGGAGAGCACGACCACGCGCTCGGCGCCGGCCCGGTCGTCCTCCGGCAGGATCGTCCGCCCGCGCGCCGCCGGCACGCCGAGCACCCGGAAGGCGTCGCCGGTCACCACTTCGCCGATCAGCACCTCGCTCTTCCCGTCGTGTTGCAGGGTGGCGATGGCGGAGGCGTGGCCGGCCAGGCCGGAGAAGGCGTCGACGCCTTCGCGCAGGTCGAGGAAGTCGGGGTACGAGCTGGTCGAAAACGGCTCGCCGCTCATCCGGGTGTAGACGTGGACGAGCTCGTCCGGCTCGGCGACCGGCAGCGGCCGCAGCAGGATCGAGTCGACGAAGGTGAAGATCGTCGCGTTGACCCCGATCCCCACCGCCAGCGTCACGAGGGCGACGGTCGTGAAAAGCGGCGTGCGGGCGAGTGAGCGAACGGTGTGGCGCAGGTCCATGGCGCGTCTCCTCGGGCAGGTTCTGGAGGCACTACGCCGGGGAGCGGGCCGGGGTTACAGCAATCGCCTCTCTCGACGACATTGCGTGCGATGACAAACTAGACGAGCAAATGAGCGACCGCCCGCCGGACCCCTATCAGCGCCTCTCGATCTTCGCCTACACGGTGGAGGGCCTGGCGCCGGTCTACCGGGCGATCATGGGCGTCTTCGCCGCCGCCAAGGCGCGGTTCCGGATCCAGCTCCGGCCGGACGAGGTCGCAACCGAGCTCGGGCGGAGCGGCCGCGGAGAGCTGCTCGACCGGGACGATCCGAATCAGCTCGAGCGGGCGCTCGACCAGCTCGTTTCGTGGGGCAACCTGCGGCGCAGCCACGACACCGGGCGGGTGGCGACCCTGGAGGACTTCCGCCGCCGGCACTTCGTGTACCAGGTCACCCCGGCCGGGGAGGCGGCGGAGCGGGCGGTGGGGGAGGTGATCGACGCGCTGTCGTCGAGCGGCTCGCTCCAGACGGTCATGCTGGGGGCGATCGAGCGCAACCTCGGGCGCGTGGCGGAGGAGCTGGCCCGGGCCGAGCCCGAGCCGGCGGTCCTCTACGAGGCGCTGTTCAACGTCTTCGAGCAGTTCCGGGCGCTGGCGGAGAACGCCAGCACCTTCATGACCCGCCTCCACGAAGCGATCGAGGCGGGCGAGGTCCACGACCAGGCGTTTCTTGCCTACAAGACGGCGGTGATCGCCTACCTCGAGGACTTCGTCGGCGATCTGGCGGACATCGCGCCCCGGGTGACGGAGCGGCTGCGCACGATCGAGGGCGCCCGGGGCGGCGGCGTCGAGCGGCTGACCGCGCTCGCCGCCCGGGCCGACCGCGCGCCGACTCTCGACGGGGTGCACGACGTGTCGGGAGTGCTCGACCGCCAGTGGCGCGGCCTGTCGGTCTGGTTCCTGGGCGACCGGGGGGCGCCGCCCACCGTCGAGCTCCTGCGCGCCGAGGCGCGGGGGGCGATCAACCGGATCCTCCTGGTCCTCGAGCGGCTCCACGAGAAGCGCTTCCGGCGCATGGACCGGAGCGCCGACCTCCTGCGGCTCGCGGTCTGGTTCGACGGCGCGGAGACCGCCGCCTCCGACGGGGCGATCCACCGGATGTTCGAGCGGGCTTTCGGTCTCTTCCCGGCCCGGCACCTGGGCGGCGTCGAGAGCGACCCGGAGCGGGCGGAGCGGCGCGCGGACCTGCCGGCGACGGCGAGCTGGTGGCGCGCGCCGGCGGTGGCGATCGCTCCGGCGCTCCGGGAGACCGGGCGCTCGGCGATTCAGGGGCGCGCGGCGCGCGTGGTCGACTATTCGAAGGCGCGCCGGGAGCTGGCGGCGCGCCACCGGCGGCGGCAGGCGGAGCGGGAGGTGGCGCTCTCGCGCTTCGTCGGCGAGCCCCGGCGCCTCTCGGAGCTGCCCCGCCTCGATCCCCGGGAGCTCGAGCTCCTCCTGTCGCTCCTCGACCGGCTGTTCTCGGCCGCCCCCGACAGCGACGGACGGCGGACGGCGTCGAGCGGCGACGGCCGCCTCGCCCTGACGCTCGGCCCGCCTCGGGGCGAGTCGCCGGCGGTGGTCCGCACCGCCCTCGGCCGCTTGACCCTCCCCGACTTCGTCCTCGGCGTCGAAGATCGGGCGGCCGGCACCGCCGGTCAGGCCGCCGGGCAGACCGCCGATCAGGCCGCCGGCGAGCTGCGGGAGGCGGCCCGGTGAGCCCCGCCCTCGCCAGCGCGGTGGCGCCGGGGGAGCCCGACGAGCGCACCTGGGAGGAGCGGCGGCAGGCCGCCCGTCTCCTCCTCGGGCACCCGCTGATCGGTGACGCCCGGCCGGACGCCGAGGGCTTCGCCCTGGTGCGCCGGCACGCGGCCTGGCTGCGCGAGGCGTTCGATCGCGAGCTCGGCTACCGCCTGGTGGTGGAGACCGAGCTGGCGCGGCTGCACAAGCGGCCGGCTCCCGGCGGCCTGCCCCGCCCGACGCGCACCCGCTCCGGCAAGCCGTTCGACGCCCGCCGCTACGCCCTCGTCTGCCTGGCACTGGCGGCGCTCGAGCGGGTCGAGGTCCAGACCACCCTGTCGACCCTCGCCGGGGAGGTCGAGCTGGTGGCCGCCGCAGAGCCCTTGCGGCGCCTCGACCTCGAGCGCCACGCCGAGCGCCAGGCGTTCGTCGACGCCGTCCGCCACCTGGTCGACCTGGGGGTCCTGCGGCTCACCGACGGCGACGACGTGGAGTTCGTCGAGGGGCGTGGCGACGCCCTCTACGACGTCGACGGCCGGCGGCTGGCGCAGGTCCTCACCGCGCCGGTGCCGCCGGAGCTCGCGGGCCCGGACGAGCTCGACCTGGAGGTCTACCCGCAGACCGAAGAGGGCGCCAACCGCCGGCTGCGCCACCGCCTGATGCGCCGGCTGGTGGAGGAGCCGGCCCTCTATCTCTCCGATCTGGACGAGGCGGAGCGGGCCTACTGGGCGAGCCAGCGGACTTTCCTGATCCGGCGCGCGGTCGAGCTCACCGGGCTCGAGCCGGAGGTTCGGCGGGAGGGCGCCGCGCTGATCGACGGCGCCGGCCGGATGACCGACCTCGGATTCCCCGGCACCGGCACCGTCAACCACGCCGCTCTGCTCCTGGCCGGACGCCTGGTGGAGCGGGCGCGTGCCGCGGGCCGGTCCGCCGGATCGGAGGCCGAAGGGGGCGCCGAGGCCGGGACCGGGGCGGCGCTGGTGCCGTTCGCCGAGCTCGACGCTTTCGGTGAGGAGCTGCTGCGGCACTACGGCCGGTACTGGAGCCGCGCCTACCGGGACGACGCCGACGGCGCGGGGCGGCTGGTGAGCGACGCCCTCGGCCGGCTGGAGGAGATGGGGCTGGTTCTGCGCCATCCGGAGGGCGCGGAGCCGCGCCCGGCGCTCGCCCGCTACCGCCTCGATCCGGACGAAGCGGAAGAGGCGGACCGGGCATGAGCGTCGACGAGCCGCAGACCGGCCTCTGGGGCCGCCCGGTGCACGGCGAGGAGAGCGCCGGGCCGCCGCCGCCGAGCCCGGACCGGGAGCGTTTCCGGCCGCTCCGGGCCGGCATCCTCAACCTCTGGCAGTACGACGACCAGGAGCTCCGCTTCCACCAGGGGCGGCTGATCCTGCGCGGCGACAACGGCACCGGCAAGTCGAAGGCTCTGGAGCTCCTCCTCCCCTTCCTGCTCGACGCCGACCTCTCGCCCCATCGCCTCGACCCGTTCGCCGGCACGGCCCGCACCATGCGCTGGAACCTGCTCGAGGGCGACCGTCACGAGTCGCGGATCGGCTACGCCTGGCTCGAGCTGGGACGGCTGGCGGAACCCGAGGACGGCGCCGACCGGGGCGAGCCGGTCTACGTCACCCTCGGCGCCGGCCTGCGCGCGACCCGCTCCACCACCCGGGTCGATTCCTGGTACTTCGTCACCCCGCGGCGGATCGGCGACGACCTCGACCTGCTCGAGAACGGCGCACCGCTGACCAAGGACCGGCTCCGCCGGGCGCTGGGCGACGACGGAGCGGTCTACGACCAGGGGAGCGACTACCGCGAGCGGGTCGACGGGGTGCTCTACGGCCTCGGCCGCGACCGCTTCGACGCGCTCCGCCACCTGATGCTCCAGCTCCGCCGGCCCCACCTGTCGGAGAAGCTCGACCCGGCGAGCCTCTCCGACCTCCTGACCGAGAGCCTGCCGCCGGTCGACCCGGAGCTGGTGGGGCAGCTCTCCCAGGGCTTCGAGCGCCTGGAGCACGACCAGGAGGAGCTGCGGCGGGTGCAGGCGGCGCACCGGGCGGTCGAGCGCTTCCTGGAGACCTACCGCGAGTACGCCGCCGGAGCGGCCCGGGTCCGCGCCGCCGCCATGCGCCAGGCCGACAGCGGCTATCACCGGGCGGCCGGCGAGGCGCGCCGGGCGCGCGAGGAGCTGACGCGGGTCGAGGAGGAGATCGGGGGCCTCGTCGGCCGCCTGGCCTCCGCGGTGGCCGAGCTGGACGAGGTCG
>CAZLLV010000339.1:0-4728 GCA_964560325.1 uncultured Thermoanaerobaculia bacterium
GAATATAAAAAAACTCTGTGAAACTCCGTGTCTCCGCTTCTCCGCGTTAAAAAGATACAGGCGCAGGCCGGGACGGTGCGCCGCTTTAGCCCGTATCTTCCTGGACGATAATGCCGAAGCCTTTCGCCAGGAGGTGCCGAGCCGTGTCGAAGATCGCCTCGATGCCACGGCGCAGGAGCGAATCGGCCGACCACGCGTTGCGGTGATCGGCGAGAAACTCCTCCCGCGAGCCGGCCGGGAGTCCGCGCAGTCCTTCGAGGCACTCCTCCGCGTAGCCCAGCCGGTCGCCGACGACCTTGAGGTCGATGCGCGACGGACTCACGACGTGGCCACTCCGAACTCCTCTTCCTCGAGACGACGCTGGATCGGCAGTAGCTCGGAGGCCTGGCGCATGACGAAGAGCTCGTAGAAGTCCGCCCGTGTCGAGTCCGGCGCCGCCACCCGGTGGCCCTGATCGATGGCCCGAAACTGAAAGAGTGCGTCCACTTTCTGGAGCGGCACCAGGTCGACGCGGAGTGGTGCGTACAGATCCTCAAATGCCACCTGGAGCCTGCCGAGCCGTCGGAAATCGGGCTCCTCCCGGCCCCGATACACGACCCCCACGTCGAGATCCGACCCTGCGCCGTCGACCGGTTCACCACGCAGCATCGCCAGGCCGTCACCGGCGCGGGAGCCGAAGAGGTAGACCGACAGCAGGTCGTGCTCTTCGCAGAGAGCGGCGAGCTTCCTCTGGCGGCCACGGTCCATGGAGCGGATCTTACCGGGAGGTGGAAGCCGGCTCGGCGGCCGGCTCGGCGCCGAGCTCCGCGAGCGTCCGGTCGTAGAGGTCGAGGAGCTCGCGCTCCCGGTAGGCGAAGGAGTAGATCAGGCTCGCCAGGTTCCGGTAGTTCGCCACCACGGCCTCGGTGCCGCCGCGGTAGAGCTCACCGTAGATGACCGACGAGATGCCCCGGGCCTGGACCTCGTAGCGCTCCTGGTGGGCGTAGAGGCGGGAGAGGTCGAGGACGACGCCGAAGTCGAGGTCCTCCAGGACACCGGTGGCCGCCGCCGATTGCCAGGCGGTGCCGTAGACCGGCGCCGGGGCGACGAACCCGCGGGAGAAGGTGGCCGCGTGGGGCGTGCCGGAGCCGGCGGCGAGCTCCCGGATGGTCGCGGTCAGCCCCTGGTGGTAGGCGAGCGACGACTCCACCGCCTCGCGGTTGGTGCGCAGCTCGTCCACGATCCCCGTGAGAGCGCGCGCCGCCCGCTCGGAGCGCGCGGCGCTCTGCCGCCACTCGTTGGCGGCCAGCGCCAGCACCACGCCGAGCACCACGAAGGTGGCCTCGAACAGGGCCGAGCGGAGGGCATCGCGAGTCGTCGTCTTCATGCCGTGCTCGGCGGACGATACCGCGATCGGCTCCGGTCCGCCTGGGCGCTACTCCTCCCGGAGCGTCCGAGCGGGATCGAGCTCCAGCACCCGCCGTCCCGGGGCCAGGCTAGCGCCGGCGGCCACTGTCACCACCGCCACCGCAGCTCCCACCAGCACCCAGGGATCGGTCGCGCTCACGCCCCAGACGAAGTGCTCCAGCACCCGTGCCGAGGCGAGGGCGAGGGCGATGCCGAGGACGACGCCGATCCCCGCCGAGGCGATGCCCGGCGCGGTGATCGCGGTGAGCACCTGGCGCCGGCTGGCGCCCAGCGCGAGGCGGATGCCGAGCTCCCGCGTGCGCTCGACCACGGCGTTCGCGATCAGCCCGTGGATGCCGAGCGCGGCGAGCAGAGCGGCGATCGCCGCGAGCGACGCCACCAGGGTCATCAGGAAACGCTGGTAGGCGAGCGCCTGCGCCTCGACCTCGCCGAGCGCTCGAAAGCGGGCGAACGGCAGGCGTGGATCGGTCTCCTGGAGCGCCTGGCGCATCGCCGCCGTCGTCTGTTCGAACGGCAGCTCGGAGCGCACGATCCAGCTCGGCTGGAACCAGGTGTGGACCAGCACGAAGGTCTCGTCCTCGACCTGGCTCGACGCCAGGTAGACGACCGGCTGGGTGGCGAGCGGGTCCTCGCCGCCGATGCCCGACGGGTCCTGGAGCACGTCGCCGACCACGCCGACGACCGAGCGCTCCTGCCCGGCGATCGCGACGCGGCCGGCGAGCGGATCGGCGCCCTCCCCGCCCTTGCCGCCCTTCTGGGCGAGATACGCCTCGGCGAAGGCGGCGTTGACCACCGCGACCGGCGCCGCGTCCGCCCCGTCGCGCGTGTCGAGCACGCGCCCGCGCAGCAGCGGCACCCGCAAGGTCTCGAAGTAGCCCGGGGTGACGTAGCTCACCGAGGCCGCGTTCGGCCCGCTCGGCTCGATCGACCCGCCTGGGGCAGGGAACGCCTGGAACCCGAGGTTGAGGAGGCGCTCGTACGGCAGGCCGAGACCGACCGCCGCGTGCTCGATCCCCGGCATCCGCCGGACCCGCTCCAGGCTCTCGTCGAGCAGCCGGTCGATCGACCGCCGGTCGGAGTAGCGAGCGTCCTCGAGCGACAGGGTTCCGGCCACCACGCCCGCCGGCTCGAAGCCGTCGTCGAGGTCGCGCAGCTCGTGGAAGGTGCGGGCGAGGAGGCCGGCGAAGACCACCAGCAGCACCCCGAGCGCCACCTCGGCCACCACCAGCGCCCGGCGGGGCCAGTGCGAGCCGCCGCCGGTCGCACCCCGGCCGCCGCCTTCGACCAGCGCCACCCGCGGGTCGAGGCGTGCCGCGTGGAGCGCCGGGCCGAGCGAGAAGGCGAAGCTGGTCGCGAGCGCCACGAGCGCGGTCGCGGTGACCACGCGCCCGTCGAGCGCGACCGGCTGCCAGACGCCGAGCGCGTCACGGGCGAGGCCGGCGAGGACGTCGAGCGCGAGGACGCCGAAGGCGACACCCAGAGCGCCGCCGGCCAGCGCCAGCACCGCGCCCTCGACCAGCACCTGCCGCACCACCGCCGCCCGGCCACCGCCGAGCGCCATGCGCGCCGCCACCTCCCGGGTGCGGGCGCCGGCGCGGGCGAGCATCAGGCTCGCGAGGTTGGCGCACACGATCAGGAGCACGAGCCCCGCGGCGGCCCAGAGGACGAGGAGGGTCGAGCGCAGCCCCTGGGTGGCGCCGGTGCGAAGCGACACCAGCGAGAAGCGAGCCGAGACCCGCTCGCCCCGGCCGCTCTCCTCCCACGCGCCGGCGCCGACCGCCGCGATCTCCGCCACCGCGCGCTCCCAGGACACGCCGTCGCCGAGCCGCACGGTCACCGCGTAGTTCGTGCCCTCCCCCTCGCCCGTGGTCGAGGCACGAAGCGGCACCCAGACGTCCGCCGGCGCGGTCGAGCGAAAGCCCTCCGGCATCACGCCGACCACCGTGTGCGGCTCCCCCTTGAGCAGGATCGAGGTCCCGAGCACCGCCGGATCGGCGGCGAAGGCGCGGTTCCAGAGGCCGTGCGACAGCACCGCCACCGCCGGCCCGTTCGGCACGTCCTCCTCGGCGGTGAACGAGCGCCCGATGTGCGGCGGCACGCCGAGCACGTCGAAGAAGCTCGCGCCGACCTGGTCGAGGTGCGGGATCGAGGTTCGATCTTCCCGAGGATGTACGCGCGTGCCGGCCCGGAGGTTACGGCCATTGATGGCGGATCGTCCGTGGTTTAGCCTTGGGGCGATCCACCGACATCGCGGAGGCCTTGGTGCACATCCTCTTCCTCAACCTGTCCGACCACGGCGGCGCCTCTGCCAAGAGCATCGCCGCGCTGCGCAGGAAGTACCCGTCCTACTCCGGGTACAACCCGTTCCGCTGGTTGTCCGACGACAACTCGGTGGAGGAGGTCGACCTGATCAGCCTCTGGAGCATGGGCCGGAGCTCCTTCGGCTTCTGGAGCCAGGTGCTGGCGATCGCCCTCAAGGCGAGCGTGGCCGACAAGATCCTGCTGTCGATCCATGGCCACGCCGACGACACGACGTGCGGGTACATCGAGCGCTTCGGCATGGGCTCGAGACGGGTCAACTTCCGCGACCTCGCCCAGTTCCTCCTCCTGCTGCTGCCGAACCAGTCCGAGCGCTTCCACCTGGCGCTCATCACCTGCCACGCCGCCCGATCCCAGAACTTCCGGAAGGACCACACCGGCCCGCTGACCGCCCTGGACGTGAAGTCGAGCTTCGCCTACCGGTTCTACAAGGAGATCTGCACCCAGCGCCACGTCCTGATGACCGCCCGCACCGGCTCGGTCTCCCACTCCGAGCACGACGGGCGTTCTCTGGTGCAGACCGAGGCGGGCGTCTTGTGCGAGATCGACCTCCAGGCGCTCCAGGAATCGAAGGAGATCGGGCGCCTGAACGAAGCCTACGAAGGGCTGAAGGAGCGAGAGCTCGAGCGGTACGGCCACATCCGGAACTTCCTGCGGCGCGAGACCCTGATCGAGACCGAGCTCGACCGCGGCCGCACCGACTGGAGCATGGCGTCCCTCGAGGACCGGATCATCCTCGCCTACCAGCAGGCCAAGCGACGAATCAACCGCCTCACCCGGCTTCAGAACGAGGAGCGCGGCAAGTACGGCAAGTTCATCTACGAGTACGACCGCTCGAACCAGGTGATGACCGTGTTGCGGAAGTACCCCAAGCCGTCGACGATCCTCTACCAGGGCGGGCTGTGAGGAGCCGGGCCGGGGGCGGCGCGAGAGCTCCCGCCTCCGGGACGGTGCGCACGACAGCGCTGGAAAGGGAACCGGAGGGCGCGCACCTCGTCAGAG
>CAZLLV010000340.1:0-20943 GCA_964560325.1 uncultured Thermoanaerobaculia bacterium
TGATCGCTACTCCATCCGCTCCCAGGCCCGGCGGGCGGCGCGGATCTTCTCGAGCTGCCCGAGGCGGAAGCCGGAGTGGACGGCGACCGCGATCACGCCGAGCGTGAAGACGGTCTCGACGGTCGGTCCGGTGGGCAGGAACGGGCCGGCCGGGTCGCGGAAGAGGAAGAGGACGACGAGCGCCAGCCAGTCGACGCCCACCGAGACGAGCGCCCGGCGCTCCGCCTTCTCGAGCGCCTCGCGCTGGTCCTCGACTTCGAGCGCCTCGGACGCCTCGCCCCGGTCGTCCTCCGACCGGGGCAGGCGCAGCCCGGCGACCTCTTCGACCAGGAGCGAACGGATCGCTCGCTTCCTCAGCACGGTCCGTCCGCTCCCGGCAGGGCGTCAGCCCTCGGTGCCCGTCTCGCCCTCGCCCTCCTCGGGCGTCGGGGGCTCTTCCATCGCGGGGGCCGGCGGCGTCGCGGCCGGGTCACCCGCCACCTCGACCAGCTCGACCTCGAAGGTGAGCGTGGCGCCCGGCGGGATCGCTCCGGCGGCGCGGTCGCCGTAGGCGAGGTCGGGCGGGCAGGTCAGCTTCGCCTTGCCGCCCTCCTTCATCATCTGGACGCCCTCGGTCCAGCACGCCACGACCTGGTTCAACCCGAAGGTCGCCGGCTGGCCGCGGTCGTACGAGCTGTCGAAGGTGGTGCCGTCGCGCAGCGTGCCCTTGTAGTGGACCGTCACCCGGTCGGTGGCCGACGGGCTCGCGCCCGTGCCCTCCTCCAGGCTGCGGAAGACCATGCCGGACTCAGTCCTAACCGCGCCCTCCTCGGCCGCCGCCTCTTCGATCACCGCGACGCCCGCCTCGCGCTCGGCCACCGTGGCCCTCTCTGCGCGCTCCTGGGCGAACTCCTGGATCTGCATCATGTACTCCTGCAGGTTCACCTCGGGGTCGTTGCCCAGCACGCCGTCGATCAGACCCTCCTGGACCCGCTCGAGCTCCTCTTCGGTCAGGCTGAACTGCGCGAGGCCCTGCGACATCGCGAGGCCGAGGGCGTAGAGGACCTGCTCGTCTTCGGTTTCGGTCGAAGTCTCGTTCATCTCGCCCTCCTCCTGGTCCGAGTCCTGCATCGCACAAGCGGGTGCCGTGGCCAGGACCAGCGAGAGAGCGAGGAGGAGGCTATAGAGTGGTTTCATGGGGTTGCTCCGGTCTTCGGGAATGAAAGGCTCGGGGTGCTTCCGTGGAGGAAGAACTGCGAAGACGGCCACGATACCATAGCCGATTCACGATCCCCGGGGAGGGCGGCCCTGCCGGCCGCCGGTCCCGACTACGATCCATAGAGGAGGAAAAACCGTATGAAGCCCTTGACGCGCGGTGAGCTCGAAGCCCTGATGGAGCACCGGGAGGATTCCTGTGTGTCGATTTACGCTCCCATGGTCAAGGCGGGGCCCGAGACCCAGCAGAACCCGATCCGGTTCAAGAACCTGGTGCGCCAGGCCGTCGAGTCGCTGGAGGAGCGCGGCCTCGGAACCCAGGAGGCCGAGGCGCTGCTCGCTCCCGCGATCGAGAGGATCGACGACCACCCGTTCTGGCAGCATCAGGCGGCCGGCTTCGCCGCCTTCTTCAGCGAGGGGCTCGTGCGCTGGTTCCGGGTGCCGATCGAGGTTCGCGAGCTCGCGGTGGTCGAGGACCGCTTCCATCTGAAGCCGCTCCTGCCCCTGGTCTCCGGCGACGGCCGCTTCTACGTTCTCGCCCTGTCGCAGAAGCACGTGCGGCTGCTCGAGGCGACCCGCCACTCGGTGCGCGAGATCGACCTCGGCGATCTGCCGACCAGCCTCAACGACGCGCTCGGCTACGAGGTGGAGGAGACGCACCTCCAGTTCCACACCGGCACGCGCACCGCGAACGGCCCCTTGCGCTCGCCGGTCTACCACGGCCACGGGGGCGGCGAGGACGACGCCAAGGCCGAGATCCAGAAGTTCTTCAACCTGCTCGACAACGGCGTCTCCTCGCTGCTCGGCGACCGCGACGCGCCGCTGGTGCTCGCCGGGGTCGAGTTCCTGCTGCCGATCTACCGGCAGGTGACCGACCACGCGCGGGTGATCGACGGCGGCGTGGTGGGAAACCCGGACAACCTCTCCGCCGAGCATCTGCACGAGAAGGCGTGGCCGGTGGTCGAGTCGGTCTTCACGGAGGCCCAGGAGACCGCCTCCGCTCGCTTCCACGATCTGTTCGGCACGGGGCAGGCGTCGAACCAGCTCGACGAGGTGGTGACGGCCGCGCACGACGGCCGGGTGGAGACCCTGTTCGTCGCGCTCGGCACCCGCCGCTGGGGCACGTTCGACCCGGAGAAGCGGCAGGTCGAGGTCTCGGAGCACAACGGTCCCGGCACGGAGGATCTGGTCGACTTCGCGGCGCTCCAGACCCTGCGCAAGGGCGGACAGGTCTTCGCCGTCTCGCCCGACGCCGTGCCGAAGGGCGACGCGGTGGCCGCGGTCTACCGGTATTGATCGGGCGCGCCGGCGCGGGCGGGGAGGCTAAGATGCCGGCTCGATGGCTCCAGCGACGGAATCGGTGGCGCGGCGGCGGCTGATCGCCGCGCGCATGGCCGGCGTGGCCGCGATCGGGATCGTGGCCCAGGCGGCGGTCGACATGCCCGAGGGCTTCTTCGGGCCGGTCGACCGCGTCACCCCCTTCGGCTGGCTCTACTCGGCCGCCCTGACAACCGCCGTGGCGGCGTTCCTGGTCGGCCTGTGGAGGGGCCACCGCGCCGTCGCCTGGCTCGCTCCGGTGGTGCTCGCCGCGAACGTCGGGCTGTTCGTGCCGGCGCTCGGCTCCGACCCCCTGATCGCCGGCCTGGTGATCGTCTGGAACCTGCTGCTCCTCGCGCAGCAGCTCTTTCCGGTGGCGAGCGCGGGGCCGGCGGCGCTCGGAGGCGGGGGCGAGGTCTCCGGCTCCGAGCTCTCCCGCTCCGGGCCGGCGTTGCGCCACCTCGCTCTCGCTTCGCTCGCGCTCTCGGTCGGCGTCGTCGGCTACCGCCTCAGCGGGCGCTCGCTCGCCGAGGGGGTCTGCCTGGTCCTCGGCTACGGCACGCTGGTCGCGGCGCTCCCCCTGCTGCGCGAGCTCGCCCGGGGGCGCAGCCGCGCCGTCTATCTGCTCGCGGTACCGGTCGTCGGCAGCCTCCTCGCCGCGGGATCGCCGCGGACCATGCTGTCGCTGCTCGCGATCGCCCAGGCGACGCTCTTCTTGCTGATCGTCTCGCGCCACCAGAGCACCGCCGAGATCGTGCGCGCCTTCTTCGACCACCCGTCGCGCCTGATCGCCGCCACCTTCGCGACGGCGATCGGCGTCGGTACCGTCCTGCTCACCTTTCCGGCCGCGGCGGCCCGGGGCACGGTGGCGCCGCTCGACGCGCTCTTCACGGCCACCAGCGCGACCTGCGTCACCGGCCTGATCGTCCTCGACACGCCGCACGACTTCTCGCTCTTCGGGCAGGCGGTGATCCTCGCCCTGATCCAGGTCGGGGGGCTGGGGATCATGACCCTCTCCACCTTCGGAGCCCTGCTGCTCGGCGGGCGGCTGGGGCTGCGCGGCGAGCGCGCCCTCGCCGAGATGCTCGACCTCGAGACCGCTCCCACCGCCTACCGGCTGACGCGCTTCATCGTCCTCTCGACCCTGGCGGTCGAGGCGGTGGGAGCGGCGGTGCTGACCGCCTGCTTCCGGAGCGCCGGGCTGCCGATCGGCGAGGCGGCGTGGCGGGGCGTGTTCCACGCGGTGTCCGCCTTCTGCAACGCCGGCTTCGCGCTCCAGAGCGATTCGCTGGTGATGTTCCGCGAGGCGCCGCTGCCGCTCCTCACCCACGCCGCGCTGATCGTCCTCGGCGGCCTCGGCTTCGTGGTGCTGGCGGCGACCTGGAACCGGCTCGCCGGCCGGTCGCGCTCCGCGACCTCGGTGCAGGTGCGGGTCGTGCTGGTCGCCACCGCCTGCCTGCTCGCCGCCGGCGCGCTCCTCTACGGCGCCTGCGAGTGGAATCGCACGCTCGACGGCCTGACGGTCCCCGGCAAGATGCTCAACGCCTTCTTCCAGAGCGTCACCCTGCGCACGGCCGGCTTCAACAGCGTGCCCTTCGACGAGCTGGGTGCCGCCACGACGCTGGCGATGCTGGTCTTCATGTTCGTCGGCGCGGCGCCCGGCTCGACCGGCGGCGGGATCAAGGTCACGACCCTGGCCGTGCTCCTCGCCACCCTGCGCTCGACGGCCGGCGGAGATGCGCCGCCGACGCTCTTCCGGCGCGAGATCCCGCGCGAGATCGTCCTGCGGAGCCTGGCGATCGTCTTGACGTCGATCCTGCTGATCGGGGCGGCCCTCTTCCTGCTCCTCCTCTTCGAGGCGCAGCCCTTCCTCCACCTGATGTTCGAGGCGACCAGCGCCTTCGCGACCGTCGGGCTCTCGCTCGGTGCCACCGCCGCGCTCGGACCGGCCGGGAAGTTGATTATCATCGCCGGCATGTTCATCGGCCGGATCGGGCCGCTGACCCTGGCCCTGTTGCTGGGGACCAGCGCGTCGCGCAGGCCGCCCGTCCAGTATCCCGAAACACGCCTCATGGTCGGCTGAATGGCGGACTTCGCGGTCATCGGGATGGGTCGGTTCGGGCGTGCGGTGGCACGGGCCCTGGTGGAGGACGACCAGGCGGTTCTCTGCATCGACCGGGACGCCCGCCGTCTCGCCCAGGTGGCGGACGAGGTGGACGCCACCGCCCGGGCCGACACCACCGACGAGCCGGCGGTCCGGGCGCTCAAGCTCGACCGCATGGCCGGCGTCGTGGTCGCGATCGGCTCGCGCGCCACCGAGGCGTCGATCCTCACGGTCGCCATCCTGCGCGAGCTCGAGGTGCCGCGGATCGTCGCCCGCGCCTTCGACGAGCGGCACGGACGCCTGCTGCTCGCGATCGGAGCCCACGAGGTCCTCGAGCCGGAGAACGAGATGGGCGCCCGCCTCGCCCTGCGCCTGGCGCGTCCGAGCATCGTCGACCAGTTCCAGCTCGGCGACGGCATCCTGGCGGAGGTCGAGGTCCCGGAAGCGTGGGTCGGCACGCCGCTCGGGGAGCTCGATCCGCGGGGCCGCTGGGGGGTCGTGATCCTGGCGGTGCGGCGGGGGGACGAAGTCTCGATCGACCCGGGGCCCGAGAGCCTCCTCGAGAGCGGCGACGTCCTCGTCGTGCTGGGAGAGGACGAGGCGGTCGACGGAGTGGCGGCTCTGCGATGACCCTGCGGCTCCGGCTCCTGCTCGGCTACGGCTACCTCGTGGCGCTGCTCCTCCTGGCGGCCGGCTCGTCGATGCTCGGCTTCCTCTACCTCTCCGCGTCGATCGAGATCGTGCTGGAGGAGAACCTGGCGAGCATCGGCTCGGCGATGACGATGATCGACGCGCTCGAGCGCCAGGACAGCGCCACGCTCGCCGGGCTGCTCGAGCGGGGCGAGGGCGAGGACGGCGACCTGCCGCTCCTCGACACGGCCTTCGAGCAGGCGCTCGACGAGGCGTCGACGAACGTCACCGAGGAGGGCGAGAGCGAGATCCTGGCGCAGATCCGGGGCGAGTTCGCGCGCTACCGGCAGGCCCGCGACGGTCTTCTGGGGACGCAGCCACCGAGCCCGCTCGCCGCCTACAACCGGGAGGTCTTCCCGCGTTTCGCCGCGGTCAAGGGTGCCGTCATCGACCTGCTGGCCCTCAACCAGCAGGCGATGTTCGACGCCGACCGCGATGCTCGCCAGCGGGCGGTGCAGAACGGCACCTGGCTCGGCTTTCTCGTGGTCATCGGCCTCGTCTCGCTGGTCTTCCTGTCGCGGGCGATGCAGCGGAGGATCCTCCGGCCGATCGATCGCCTGGTGCGTGGGATCGACGCGCTCGGCACCGGGCACCGGCGCCTCCACGAGGAGGGGGACGGGGACGAGATCACCCGCATCTCACGCCAGGTCAACCGGCTGCTCGACCGGCTCGACGAGCTGCGCAGCCAGAGCCAGGGCCGGCTCGCGTACGAGCGCCGGATCGTCCAGGGGCTGGTCGCATCCGAGGCGGGCATCGCGCTCTACTCGCCCGTCGGGGACCTCCTCGCCGGCGAGCCGCTGCCGGCCGGCCTCGGCGAACGGATCGCCGCATGGATCGGCGAGGAGGGGCGCCGCCGGGTCGAGGCCGTCGATCGCGAGGCCGTGGTGGTCGAGGCGGGAGGCGAGGCGGCCGAGCTGACGCTCGTCGTGGCGCCGGGGGAGCGGCCGGTCGCCTGGCTCGTGCGTCGGCGATCGCCGCAGTAAGCGCCCCCGCCGCCGTTAGCTCGAGCCGGCGACCTTCGCCAGGTGCTCGTCGGCGCCGGCGACGAGCAGCGTGTCCGACTGCTTGAGCGGCGCGTCCGGGTCGGGGATCGGCGTGATGCCGCCGCTCAGGAAGTCGTGGACCGCGACCACCGAGACGTTGTACCGGCGCGGCAGCTCGAGCTCGCGAAGCGACCGCCCGACCCACGCGTCCGGCACCGCCATCTCCTGCGCCGAGAAGCCCTCGCCGAGCTCGACGTAGTTCAGGATCGCCCGGCTGGCGACCCGCTTGGCGAGGAGCTGCGCCGACTCCCGTTCCGGAAAGGTCGTCTCGGCGACCCCGAGCTTGTCGAGGATGCGGGCGTGGAGGTCGGAGATCACCTTGACGTGGATCTCCTGGACGCCGAGGTCGCGTAGCGCGAGCGCCGTCAGGATGCTCGCGGTGATGTCGTCTCCGGTCGAGACGATCGCCGCGTCCACCTTGGCAGCCCCCAGCCGCTCCAGCACCTCCGGATCGGTGCCGTCGCCGGTGGCGACGTTCCGGACGATCTCCCCCATCCGCTCGACCTTCTCGCGCTCGACGTCGACCGCCGACACGTCGTAGCCCATCTCGTGCAGGCTCTCGGCGACGCTGGCGCCGAAGTTGCCCAGGCCGACCACGAGGAAGTGCTTCATGCCGGGGATTCTAGTCCGGGGCGCCGATCGGCCTAGCTATGCAGAGATTGCAAGCATGCACAATAACTTGATATGTTGCGGTCGATCCTCGGATCGACACCATGCCCGACGCGCACACGATCAGCTTCCGCCGCGAGCCGCTGCGCTACTTCGACGCCCGTCTGCCGGCGGCAGAGGCGGCCTTCCGGCCGTCGCCCGGCGTCGTTTGCGTCGCCGAGCCGACGGCCGCCAAGCGGGTGCTGGCCAACCCGGACGGCCTGTTCGAGGAGCACTCGGACTTCTTCCACACGCGCCGCGGCGCGTTCGGCCCCCGCTCGGTCCAGGTCGAGATCGGCCGGGCCGCCCGCAAGCTGCTGAGCGGTCACGCCGCCGAGCGCGCGCCGGCGCTCGCCGCCACCGTCGAGCGCGAGCTGGGTACCATGAGCGAGTGGCCGGATGCGGGAAACCTCCTGATCCATCGCCACCTGCATGCGGCGCTCGTGGCGCCGGAGCACGCGGGCCGGATCGGCGGCACCGTCGACGAGGTGCTCCGGCGCGCGGTGCTGGCGGGCGCACGCGAAAGACGGTCGCGCTGGTCGCGCGCGCTCTTCCGGCGCCGGGTCTTCCGCGAGCTGACGCGCGAGGTCGAGCGGCGGGTGGAGACCCTGCGGGGAGACGGACCATCCGATCCCCGGGACCTCTTCGACGTGCTGGCCCGCTCGGCGGGTCCGGGCGTGCGGACCGGCGACCTCGGCGAGCTCTACCTGCCGTTCCTGTTCGCTGTCTCGGGGTCGGTCGGCTTCACCCTCGGCTGGGCGGTCTACCTGGTCGGGACCCATCCGCGGACCGAGGCCGAGCCGGAGTGGATCGTGCGCGAGGCGCTCCGTCTCTGGCCGGTGGCGTGGCAGCTCGTGCGCCGCCCGGCGCGGCCCCACGAGATCGCCGGTGCTCCGGTGACGCCGCGCGACGAGGTCCTCGTCTCCCCTTACGTGACCCACCGGCACCCGGCGTACTGGGAGGAGCCGGGGCGATTCCTCCCGGAGCGGTGGGCCGCCGCGAACGGTCCGGCGCCCTTCTTCCCGTTCGGATGGGGGCCGCACACCTGCGCCGCGGCGGCGCTCAGCCTGGAGCTCGCGCGCGACGCGCTGGCGGTGCTCCTCCGCGACTACGACCTCTCGGTCTCGCCTCACTCCCACGAACCGCACGTCGGCCCGTCGCTCGCGCCTCCGCGCTTCCGGCTCGGCTTGACGCGCAGGGCTCGGAAGGAGTGAGGACGTCCAACGAAAGGAGGTGATCACGAATGTCGAAGATCAAACAGGCCGTCCAGGTGGTGCTGTCGATCCGTAGCAGAGGCTACGGCAGCATCTTGAACCGCTGGTACCACTACGCGCAGCTCTGATCGGCGCGGAGGTTACTCAATCGATCTGACGGGGGGCGGCCGCGGCCGCTCCCCGTCGCGTCCGGGAGGAAGGATGACGATGGAGGTTCGGGATGGCGCGGGGATCGCGGCGGTACGCGCTCGGCACCGGGAGGGGGAGCGGGTCTTCCCGCTGACCGGCATGCTCGCGGTGCTCGATCCGCACCGCGCCCAGGAGGTCAACGCCGCGACGTTCGCCGACGTGTCGATGCCGGACCGGCTGGTCGACCTGCTCCGTGGCCGTTCCAGCCCCACCGTGCTCTGGAAGGAGGTCCGGGCCGCTTGGGTGTCGCAGCTCGCGAAGCTCGCGGCGCCGGCCCATGTCGCGGCGCTCGAAGCCCGGATGGCCGACCTCGCCGACGAGCGGCTGGGGCGGCCGGTCGAGCTCCCGTGGGCGATCCAGGAGATCTTCACCCAGGCCCTGATCCCGACCGTCCTCGCCGATCTCTCGCCGCGCGAGCTGGCCGCCGTCCGGCGCGACCAGCTCTCGAAGCTCGCTCGTCTGATGCGCGTCGTGCAGCGGGAGGACTCATGGCGCGAGAAGCTGGCGTCTGCTTTCCACGAGGTGCGGGCCGGTCTCGTGGCGCGGCGGGTCTTGCGCGGGCGCGCGGGAGGCCGCCGGCCACGCCGTCTCGACCTCGCCGACCCGGTGGTCGACCGGCTCGCGACTCTCGGCATCGACCGGGCCTCGTACGCGGTGACCACCGTGCTGACCGCGATCTCCGGACCGCCGGGTGCGGTCGCGGTCTGCCTGCTGCTCGAGCTCTGCCGCCGGCCGGAGTGGGCGGCGCGGCTGGAGGAGGAGATCGCAGCGATCCCGGCCGAACGCTTCCACGAAGCGCCGCTCCGAGCCGCGCCCACCGCCTACCGGTTCGTCCGCGAGACGTTGCGGTTCTGGAGCTCGCCGCTCCTGCTCACCCGCGTCGCCCGCGTGCCGTGCGAGGTCGACGGCCACCGTCTCGATCCGGGCGACGAGTTCAACCTCAGCCCCTACTTCCTCCACCACGACCCTCGAGAGTGGGACGATCCGGACACCTTCGATCCCGACCGCTGGCTCCGCGGCTCGGAACGGGGCCCCGCCCACGCCTGCGCCTACACCCCCTTCGGCTGGGCGCCCACCTCCTGCGTCGGCGCGGGTCTCGGCACGATCGAGCTGATGCTCCTCTGCCGCCTGTTCACCACCCGCTACCGGATCGTGGCCGAGAGGCTCGACGAAGTCGAAATGGTCCTCGCCTCGGTCCCGCTCCCGATCGGCTTCCGCGGCACGATCGAAACGCGCTGAGCGAGGAGAGGCGTAGGCTGACTCTCTACCGCAGCGGCAGCTCGACCGTGAAGACGGTGCCCTTCGGCTCGTTATCCTCCACGCGGATCGTGCCGCGGTGGTCGGAGACGATCCGGTGGACGATGGCGAGGCCGAGGCCGGTGCCGCGTCCCTTGGTCGAATAGTAGGGGAGGAAGAGCTTGTCCTTGTCGGCGTCCGGGATGCCGCGGCCGGTGTCGGCGACGGCGAGCTCGGCGTGGCCGTTCTCGCTCGTGGCGCTCACCGTCACCCGGCCGGGAGCCTCGGTCGCCTCCAGCGCGTTCTCGATCAGGTTGATCAACGCGCGCTTGAGCTGCTCCGGATCGGCCATCAGCTCCTCGACGCCCGGCTCGACCTCCGTCGCCACCTCGACCCCCGGCTTGATCTCGCGGTAGAGCGGCGCCGTCTCCTCGACCAGCTTGCCGAGATCCATGCGCGCCGGGTGCGGGCGCGGCATGCGGGCGAAGCGGGAGAACTCGTCGACCATCGCCTGCATGGCGCCGACCTCCCGCAGCAGCACCGCGATGCCGGTCTCGAGCGCCTGCCCCAGGTCGGGGTCGCCGCGCCGGTGCTTCTGGAGGATCCGCTCGGCCGCGAGGCGGATCGGCGTGAGCGGGTTCTTGATCTCGTGCGCGATCCGGCGGGCGGCCTCGTTCCATGCGGCGAGCTGCTGCGCGCGGATCAGCTCCGACAGGTCCTCGAGCACCATCACCCGGCCGCCCGCCTCGTCCGCCGCGGCCGGCATCGGCGTCACCTTCACCTCGAAGCTCTTCCACTCGCCGCCGAGGACGAGCTGGAGCTCGCGCACCACGGCGCCCGCGTGCACGCCGCCTTCGCCTCGGTCCGCGACCGACGCGAGCAGGCCGGCGAGCTTGCCGCGCTCGGGGTCGCTCCACACCTCGGCCGCTCGCCGACCGACCACCTCCTGGCGGCGCTGGCGGAGCATCCGGAGCGCCGCCTCGTTGCAGGTCAGGATGCGCCCCTCGCCGTCGAAGGCGATGACGCCCGCCGCCACGTTGTCGACCACGGCGGTGATCAGCGCCCGCTCCTCGGCCAACCGCGCGTTCGCCTCCTTGAGCTCCCGGTTGCTGCGCTCGATCACCTCGCGGTTCCGGCGCAGCTCGCCGGTCATCCGGTTGAACGAGCCGACCAGAGCCCCGAGCTCGTCGTCCGCGTCGACCTCGACCCGGTGCCCGAGGTCGCCGCGGCCGATCCGCTCGGTCCCCTCGACCAGCGCCTGGATCGGCACCGTCACGCGGCGTGCGAAGTAGAGCCCGACCCACGACGAAGCGAGGAGGATGAGGAGCGTGGCGAGCAGGAAGAGGAGCAGGTGGCTGGTCTTGATCGCCTCCCTCTGGACCACGAGCTGCCGGTGGCGCTGGTGCCCGTCGACCAGGTCGTCGGCGAGCGCGACGACCCGCGGGTCGAGAAGCGTGCCGGCGAGCACCACCGTGGCGCCGGCGGCCGGGTCGGCGGGCTCCGCCGTCGCCTCCTCCTCCTCTCCCGCTGGAGCTGCCGGCGCGACCGCCGCCGCCAGGATCAAGCGCCCGTCGGTGCCCCGGGGATCGATGCGGCGGACCAGCCGCTCACCCGCGGCCGCCGCGGAGAGGTTGCGCTGGCCCGGTTCCGGCAGGTCGGTGATGCCGCTGCCCGGGTCGACCACGCCGTGCACGAACTCGGTCCCGTCGTAGACCGCCAGGTAGTCGAGCGAAAGCTCGCCGAGAAGGCCCTGGAGCCGCCGCCCGAGCTCCGGCCGCGCGGCCGGGTCGCGCACGTCGAGGTCGCCGATCGCCTCGAGCGCGAGCCGTGCGTCGGCCAGCGCCCGCTCCTCGATCCGCCCGTAGAAGCCCTCGACCACCTGGTACGACTGCTCCAGCACCTCGGCGACCGGGGTGTTGAGCCAGCGGTCGACGGTGCCCTGGAGCAGCTCGGTCGCATAGGCGAAGAGGAGCAGGACCGGGATCAGCGACAGCCCGATGTAGGTCGCGACCAGCTTGATCTTGAACTTCGAGCCGAGGATCCGGTGGCGCCGCTCGACCAGCAGCTTCAGGAGGTTCCTGAGCAGGACGAAGACGATCGTCAGGATGAGGACGATGTTCGCGTACCAGAGGACGAACAGGAGGAGCTGGTTGTTGAGCAGCGTCTCCGGAACGTCGCGCCCGCGCTGGATCAGGTAGAAGACCGCGACCAGGCAGGCGAGGAGCGCGCCCAGCCCGCCGACCACGAAGCGGGTGTCCTTGCGGTGGCGCCGGAGGCGTTCCTTGAGGGGGGGCATGGGCGTCAGCGGGGGGGCATGAGCTCCTCGGGAGCCCAGAACTTCTCCGACTCCCGCCAGTCGGTCGCCTCGCTGGCCGGGATCACGGCGAACAGGGTGTGCGAGCCGAGCACGCCGCGAACCTTGACGAGCAGGCGCCAGCGGCGGGGGAGCGGCTCCAGGTTGAAGACCGGCAGCCCCTCGAAGCGGGTCATCGCGTCCCGCAGGTCGTCGAGGCTCCGCACCATGCGGCTCTCGATCAGCTTGCCGTCGAGCTTGTAGTTGACCAGGTACTCCTGAGAGGTCGCGTCGAACATCGCGATCACCTGGAGGCTGCCGCTCTGGAGCGGCCGGTCGAGCCAGCGCTTGCGGTCGCGCAGCAGCTCGAACTCGTACTCGAAGCTGGTCGGCAGGCCGCTCGTGACCCGCTCGGCGAGCTCGCGGTCGAAACCCTCTTCCAGCCGGAAGTCGACCACGACGCGGTGGCCGTCGACCTCGACGTCGAGCCCGCGGATCCGCGCATCGGCCGCCGCGGTCCCCGGCGCCGCGAGCGCGAGGAGCAGGAGGATGGGCGCGATTCGCATCGGAGGAACGACATTACCAGCCGCGGTATGCTGGTGGCGATGGACAAGCAGACGACGCGGAAGCGCCCGGTCAAGGTGCTGGCCAAGAACCGCAAGGCGCGGCACGACTACCACGTCCTCGAGACCTTCACCGCCGGAATGGCGCTCAAGGGCACCGAGGTCAAGTCGGTGCGCGAAGGGAAGGTCCAGCTCAAGGACAGCTACGTCGAGGTGCGCGACGGCCAGGCGTGGCTGGTGGGCGCCCACATCAGCCCGTACAGCCACGGCAACCGGGAGAACCACGACCCCGAGCGGCCGCGGAAGCTCCTGCTCCACCGGCGCGAGATCGACAAGCTGATGGGGCGCACGACCATCAAGGGGCAGACGGTGGTGCCGCTCGCGGTGCTGCTCGACGGGAGCTGGATCAAGGTCGAGATCGCCCTGGCGCAGGGCAAGAAGCTCTACGACAAGCGGCAGGCGGAGAAGGAGAAGCGCATCGACCGCGAGGCCCGCGACGCGGTCCAGCGCTTCTCGGCGTAGCCTACGACTCTGCCGCGACCTGCGCCGCGCGCCGGCGGAAGCCGCCGGTCGACTCGATCCGCTCGAGCGCCGTCTCGCCGCCGTAGCGGGCCACGATCCGGTCGTCGTAATCGTCCGCCACCGTGGCGACCGCGGCCATCACGTTGAGGAAGTTGCGCGGCTCGATCGAGCGCCCGAAGAGCGACTGCGAGAAGAAGACGTCGCTCCCGACGACCGAGAACGAGCCGATCGCCATCGTGTGGTTGAGCTGGAGGAGCCCTTCGAGCAGGCTGTCCTCGACCCGCACGCCCTGGACGCAGTAGGCCATCACCTTGACCACGATCTCCTCCGGCCCGTACGGATCGACCGAGATTTCGAGCACGGTCGACCCGAACCGGCCGTAGAAGTGGCCGCTCTCCTCGTCCAGGTAGGGCTCGTCGATCAGGTCGTCCACGTACTCGCGAACCCTCTCGAAGGCTTCTTCGTGGCTGGCGTTCTCGAACTGCATCCACTCTCCTCTCGCCACGTAGTCTAGCAGGCGGACGGGCGGCTGCGCCGCGCCGCCCCCGCCGTTGACAGCCCCCGGGGGCTCCATTAGTCTTTTTTCGCCCGTACTTGTCGAAATCCCACGTCCAGAGCTACGGGCACTACGAGGTCACCCGCTCCGTCGGGCGGCAGAATCCCTTCCAAGGAGGACTTTCATGCGCAGCCGCGGAATCGCACGCACGACCGCTTGGCTCGCCGGGGTGCTCGTCACCCTGGGCGCCGCGCCGGCCTTCGGCGCCGGTTTCTTGATCTTCGAGCACGGCTCCAAGGCCATGGGGATGGCCGGCGCCTTCACCGCCCAGGCCGACGACGGCTCCGCGATGTTCCACAACGCGGCCGGACTCGCCTTCCAGAACGAGCGCCGCTTCGACGTCGGCACCACGCTGATCACCAACACCACCGGCGAGTTCCAGGGCGCGGCACCGTTCCCCGGCCCGAGCCAGTCGGGCGAGCAGAAGGATGCGATCTTCTTCCCCTCGCACGCCTACTACGTGCAGCCGATCAACGACCGCATGACCTTCGGCGTCGGCTTCAACGATCCGTTCGGCCTGGTCGTCGAGTGGGACAACGTCGACGCGTGGCCCGGCCGCTTCATCAGCTACAAGGCGGAGCTGCGGACCTTCGACCTCAACCCGACGATCGCCTGGCGCGCGACCGACACCCTCGGCATCGGCGTCGGCGTGATCGGCCGTTGGTCGGACATCGAGCTCGACCAGCGGGTCGCGATCCCGAGCCCGTTCGGCGGCGCCGCCGAGGTCGCCGACGCGCGGCTCACGAGCGACCTCGCGAGCGGCTACGGCTGGAACGTCGGAATCCTCCACAAGCCGACCGGCCGGTTCTCCTGGGGCCTCTCGTACCGCAGCGCCATGGACATCGACTACGAGGGCGACGGCCGCTTCACCCAGATCTCGACCGGCATCCCGGCCTTCGACGCCGCGGTGGCGGCGCAGATCCCGTTCGGCCAGGATCTGCCGATCGCCACCACCATCGACTTCCCCGACCTCGCCATCCTCGGCGTCGCCTTCGGCCTGACGCCGAACACGGTCTTCGAGGTCGACGTCCAGCGCACCGGCTGGTCCGACTTCGAAGAGCTCGACATCGAGTTCGAGACCGCGCCGCAGTTCTCGCGTACCATCCCGGAGAACTACGAGGACGCCTACGCCTACCGCGCCGGCCTCTCCTGGACCAACAGCCCGTCGAGCCAGTGGCGCTTCGGCTACGTGTTCGACGAGTCGCCGCAGCCCGAGGAGGCGGTCGGGCCGCTCCTGCCGGACGCCGACCGCAACGGCTTCACCATCGGCTACGGCTACCAGGGCGGCTGGGACTTCGACATCGCGCTCATGTATCTCATGTTCGAAGAGCGGCCTCGCGACGAGACCTTCGCGGGCGAGCCGATCTTCCACGGCACCTTCGACACCGAGGCGGTCCTGCTCGGACTGACGCTGGGGCTGTGATGACCTTCCCGAGGAGTCTTCCGATGAACGACCGTCTCCGCAGCGTAGTATTTCTCGCCCTCGCCGCCGCCGTTCTCGCGACCGGCCTCCCGGCCGCCGCCCAGGACACCGGCAGCGCCGACTTCACCCGCTTCGTCGCGCTCGGCGACAGCCTGGGCGCCGGCTTCGTCTCCGGCGGCCTCGTCCGCGGCGCCCAGGAGGAGAGTGTGCCGGCGCTCGTCGCCCTGCAGGCGACCGGTGCGGACATCAAGCAGCCGCTGGTCTCCGAGCCCGGCCTGCCGGCGCTGTTCCGGCTGACCAGCCTGGCGCCGCTCCGGATCGTCCAGCTCCCCGGCCAGGGGCAGCCGGTGGTGGCGCCGCCGTACCAGAACCTCTCGGTGCCCGGCTACCGGGTGGGCGACGCGATCCGCGACCGCGACCGCGGTCCGACGGACCTCGCGCGCTTCATCCTGTTCAACCCGGCCGGCCCGACCACCCAGCTCGAGCATGCGCTCGCCCAGCAGCCGACCTTCGCCATGGTCTGGCTCGGCAACAACGACGTTCTGGCCGCCGCCACCTCGGGCATCGTGATCGACGGCGTCACCCTCACGCCGGTCGCGCAGTTCGAGGCCGACTACACGACGATCGTCGGGGCGCTGAAGGGCGCCGGCGCCGACCTGGCGCTCGCCACGCTGCCGGACGTGACCTCGATTCCGTACGTCACCACCGTGCGCCCGGTGCTGGTCGACCCGGCCACCAACCAGCCGGTCGTCGGCCCCGGGGGCAACACGATTCCGATCCTCGGCCCGAACGGTCCCCTGGGGCCGAACGACCGGGTGCTGCTGCCGGCGACCGCCAAGCTCGCGATGGGGATCGGCATCCCGACCTTCGCCGGCGGCACCGGCGTGCCGCTCGGCAACGAGGACGTGCTCTCCGCCGCCGAGGTGAACGCCATCCAGAACCGGGTGAACGCCTTCAACGCGATCATCCGGGAGACCGCGAACCAGACCGGCTCGGCGCTCGCCGACATCAACGCGCTCCTGCGCCAGGTGGCCTCCGACGGCTACAACATCGGCGGCATCACCTTCACCGAGGACTTCGTCACCGGTGGGACCTTCTCGCTCGACGGCGTCCACCCGACGCCGCTCGGCTACGGCGTGGCGGCGAACGTCTTCCTCGAGGCGATCAACGAGACCTACGACGCCGACATCCCGCTCGTCGACCTCTATCCGTTCATCTTCGGCAGCGACGCCTCGGCGATTCCGTCGATCCCGGGCGCCCTGGTGAGCGAGATCGTCTTCACCGCCGAGGCCCGGCAGCAGCTCGAGGAGGCGATGCGGGTCTGGAAGCCGTCGACGCCGGCCGGCGACGGCCCCGGCAAGGGCGCCAAGCCGAAGCCGAATCGCCCGAACCGCACCCCGGCCCGGCCGGGCGGGTGATCCGAACCACCGGAGGATCCGAGAGAGGGCGGAGGCCGTGGGTTTACGCCCTGTCCTTATGCCGGAGAGAGATTCGCGGAAACCTGAAGATTCTACCTTTCGGCATATAGCCAATGTGCATGGACGGTCGTATCATCCGCTCCCAGAATCCCGAGGCATGGTGCCTCAGGAGCTCTAAGGAGTTTCACGATGCGACGTACCGCTTGGCTCTTCCTGATTCTCCTCATTCTCTTCGCCGGCTCGATCCCCGCCCGAGCCGGTGAATACATCCCGTCCGACCGGCCCCTCCCGGGCCGATACCTACTGGTCCTGGAGCCGGGCGCCGTCCGCGCTCCGAACGCCCCGCCGACGGCCCCGGGCCGGACCGTCGCCCAGAACATGTCGGAGCTCGCCCTCGCCCACGGCGTGGTGGCCGAACGGGTCTTCGAGCACGCCCTCCAGGGTGGTGTGATCGTCGCCACCGAAGGGCGAGCGCGGGCCCTGGCGCGGGATCCCCGGGTGGCGTGGGTGGAGGAGGATGGGGAGGTCGAGGCGTTCGCCACCCGCTTGGCGGTCGCCCAGTGGTGGCTCGACCGGAGCGATGAGCGGAACCGCCCCCTCAACAACCACTTCACCTACGACAAGACGGGCACCGGGGTGAACATCTACGTCATCGACACCGGGGTGAACTTTAACCTGGGCCTCTGGACCGGGCGTGCATTCAACGCGTACTCGAACGCTCTGGACGCCTCCGGCAACCCGGTCTTCGGCGACCCCGTGGGCCACGGTACGAACGTCGCGCTCCACGCTGCGGCCACGGGTTGGGGCGTCGCCACCGGTGCCAACGTGCGGGCGGTCCGGGTACGGAGCTTCACCTGCGGAACGTCCGGTGGCGGCAATCCCGAATACCCCGCGTACGCCGGCACCTGCTTCTCGATCTCCGACCTGGCCGCCGCGATCAACTGGGTGGCCGGCAACCGGATCACCCCGGCGGTTGCCAACATGAGCTTCGGCGGTGGCATCAGCACGTCTCTGGAGACCGCCGTGCAGGGGATGCTGAACTCCAACGTGACCTCGGTGGCGGCGGCGGGCAATAGCAACGCCTCGGCGTGCAGCGTCTCGCCGGCCCGCATGTCGTCCACCACGCCCCTGATCACGCTGGGAGCCTCCACGATGACCGACGCCAGGGCCTCGTTCAGCAACTTCGGCACCTGCGTGACACTCTTCGCCCCGGGCCAGGACGTCTACTCCGGGGTCGACGGCACGTCGTTCTCGTCGCCGCTCGCGGCCGGAGCCGCCGCCCTCTACCTACAGGGAGCCCCGTCGGCGACCCCGAGCACGGTCAAGACCTGGCTGATCAACAACGCCACGACGGGCCGGCTCACCGGCATCGGCACCGGTTCCCCGAACCGGCTGTTGTACATCCCGCCGGGCGGCACGGAGGTCGATAACCCGCCCGTAGCGAACTTCAACTTCTCCTGCTCGGGCCGCACGTGTACCTTCACCAGCACCTCGACCGACGACTTCGGATCGGTAGGTTGCTTCTGGAACTGGAACCACAACTACGACTGGCAGCCAGACCAAGGATGCGCGCTGAGCCACACCTTCCCGGCCGCCGGCAGCTACAGCGTCACACTCCACATCAACGACGACGCCTGGCAGCAGGCTTCGAAAGTCCGAGTGGTCACGGTGAACTGACGCGCGGATTCCTCCGCTCTCCGCCCGGCTATACTCGCCGCTTCATCGAGCGGCGGATGGCCTTTCGAAGCGCCGCGAGATCTCGGTTTCGCGGCGCTTTCCATTTCTGGCCCGCTGGCAGCAAGGCAAGGAGCGAGAGACTCATGAATCTGTACGAAGAGCTGCAGTGGCGGGGCCTGGTGGCCGAGGCCAGCGAAGGTCTGTCCGAGGTGCTGGCGCGGGAGAAGGTGAGCGGCTACATCGGCTTCGACCCGACGGCGGCGAGCCTGCACGTCGGGAACCTCCTGCCGATCATGCTGCTCGCGCGGATGCAGCGCTTCGGCCACACGCCGATCGCGATCGTGGGCGGCGGGACGGGGTTGATCGGCGATCCGAGCGGCAAGACGCAGGAGCGGCAGCTCCTCTCCACAGAGAAGGTCGAGGAGAACCTGCGCGGCATCAAGTCGCAGCTCGAGCGCTTCCTCGACTTCGAAGGGGTCTCGAACCGGGCGAAGATCGTCAACAACGCCGACTGGCTGACCGAGATCAGCTTCATCGAGTTCCTGCGCGACGTGGGCAAGTACTTCACCGTCAATTACTTGCTGGCGAAGGACTCGGTCAAGCGCCGGCTCGAGCAGGAGGGCGGGCTGTCGTTCACCGAGTTCAGCTACAGCCTGCTCCAGGCGTACGACTACCTGGTGCTCCACGACCGCGAGGGGTGCACGCTCCAGATGGGCGGCACCGACCAGTGGGGCAACATCACCTCCGGCATCGAGCTGATCCGGAAGCTCCGGCAGGTCTCCGCGCACGGCCTGGTCTGCCCGCTGGTGACGACCGCGAGCGGGGTCAAGTTCGGCAAGACCGAGGCGGGCGCGGTGTGGCTCGACCCGGAGCTGACGTCGCCGTACGAGTTTTTCCAGTTCTGGCTCCACACCGACGACCGCGACGCGCTCCACTACCTGCGCGCCTTCACCTGGCTCGGCCGCGAAGAGATCGACGCCCTCGGGCGGGAGATGGAGGAGAACCCGTCCGCCCGCGAGGCCCAGCGGCGGCTGGCGCGCGCCGTGACCGAGGCGGTGCACGGCCCTTCGGAGCTCGCGCGCGCCGAGCGGGCGAGCCGCGTCCTCTTCGGCGAGGAGATCGAGGGGCTCGGCAGCCGCGAGCTGCTCGAGGTCTTCCAGGAGGTGCCGTCGAGCGAGGTCGCCCGCGAGCGCCTGTCGGGCGACGGGCTGCCGATCGCCGACCTGCTCGCCGAGAGCGGCCTCGTCTCGTCGAAGTCGGAGGCCCGCCGGTCGATCGACCAGGGCGGGATCTACCTCAACAACCGCCGCGTCGAGGACGCCCGCGCCAGCGTCTCGCTCGACGACGCGGTCGACGGCGAGCTCCTGGTGCTGCGCAAGGGGCGCCGCTCCTACCACCTGGTGCGGGTGGCGGGCGGAGGGGACCGGTGAGCGCCGGCGACGGGTACGCCCGCTACGCCCGCTTCTTCGAGTCTCCGCCCTACCTGACCCTCGAGTGGCACGACCCGGCGAGCTACGCGGTCGGGGTGCTGGTGATCAACTCCCTCGACCACGGCGCGGCGGGGGGCGGCACCCGCATGCGTCTCTTCCCGCGCGAGGACCGGCCGGACGATCCGACCGGCTGCGATCTCGCCGCGGTGCGCGAGGAGGCCCGCTTCCTGGCCAAGACGATGGAGGTCAAGTTCCGCGTCTCCGGACCGGACATCGGGGGCGCCAAGTCGGTCCTCCACTTCGATCCGAGCGACCCGCGCAAGCAGGAGGTCCTGGCGCGCTGGTTCCGGGCCATCGGCCCCTACCTGCGCAATCACTACGGGACCGGCGGCGACCTGAACGTGGACGAGATCGCCGACGTGATCCCGCTGATCGGGGACGCGGCCGGCGTCTCCCACCCCCAGGAAGGCGTCGTGGCCGGCTATCTGGGAGCTGCCGGCGAGGCGCGGGAGCGGGTGCTGCGCAACCTGCGCGAGGGCGTCTCGGCGGCCGTCGAGCTGCCCGACCTGCCCGACCTGGACCTGAAGCTCGCCGACCTCGTCACCGGCTACGGGGTGGCGGTCGCGACCGCCGCCTACGTGGAGGGGGTGGGAGAGTCGCTCGCAGGCAAGCGGGTGCTGATCGAAGGGTTCGGAGCGGTCGGCGGTCCCGCCGCCTACTACCTGCACCGGGCCGGCGCCCGGGTGGTCGGGATCGTCTGCAAGGAGGGGGCGGACTACGTCTGGGCCGCCGACCCGGAAGGCGTCGACGTGCCGGCGCTGTTCGCCGCCCGCCGGGGCCCGCTCCTGCCCCGGGGGTGCGAGCGGGGGCCGTCGCCGCAGCCGTTCTGGGACCTGGAGGCCGACTGCTTCATCCCCGCCGCGCGCTCGCACTCGATCGACGGCGCGGTCCTCGACCGGCTCTCGGCTTCGGGCGTCTCGGCGGTCGTGTGCGGCGCCAACAACCCGTTCGCGGACGAGGCGGGGGGCGACTTGCCGGTGCAGCGGCGGGCGGATCGGGAGCTCGCGGTGATCCCCGACTTCGTCGCCAACGCCGGCATGGCGCGCGCCTTCGCCTACCTCATGTCGGAAGAGGGCTCGCCCGATCCGGAGGCGGTCTTCGCCGACGTGCGCCGGACGATCCGCGGCGCCGTCGCCCGGCTGCTCGAGGGCGAGCCGTCGCGCTCCGGCTTGATGGAACGGGCGCTCGATCTCTTCGTGCCCGCCGCGGCCGACCGTCGCGGTCCCTGCTGAGGCACCCCGTTCGCGCTTGAACGCGTGCAAAAGCATGGAAGCTCGGGCGCGAGTACAATGCCGAGTTACCATGACAGCCATCGGTTGGTCCCCGTCGAAGCATGTCGCGGCTCTCGTCCTGTCCACCCTTTTCC
>CAZLLV010000341.1:0-4486 GCA_964560325.1 uncultured Thermoanaerobaculia bacterium
GCGCGACCTGGCGGAGATCCGCCGCGAGATCGCCCATCTCGAAAGGGATCTCCGGAGCGCCCGGGCGCGCGAGCGCGGCCTCGCCTCGTCGCTCGAGGCCGCCGAGCTCGACCTCGCCCTCCAGGAGCGGCGGGTCGCCGAGGCCGCGGCGGCGCGCGACGTGGCCCAGGCCGAGGTCGCGAGCACCGAGTTCGAGGTCGAGCGCCTCGCCGCCGAGCTCGACGCCGCCCGCCGGTCGCTGCGCAAGCGGATCGCCGGCCTCTACCGGCTCGGCCGCGACGGGCCGCTGCGCCTGGCGCTCAGCCTGGAGCCGGGAAGGCAGGGCGACCTCCCCGCCGCGGTTCGCATGCTCCGCTTCCTGGTGCGCCGCGACGCGCGGGCGGTCGACCGCTACGTGGAGACGCGCGAGAGCCTGCTCGACCGGCGCCGGGTGCTCGAGGAGGAGCGCCGGGTGGTCGAGCGTTGGCTCGGCGAGGCGGTCTCGCGGCGCGCCGAGCTCCAGGCGGCGCGGCAGCGCCAGGCCCGTCTCCTCGCCCGGGCGCGGAACGAGCGGGAGGCGCTCGCCCGGCGGACCGAGAGCCTCGCCGACCAGGAGCGCAAGCTCGCGAGCTTGATCGCCTCGCTACGGGGCGCCGAGGAGCCGCTCGCGGGGGCGTCGATCGACGAGTTCCGGGGCGTGCTCGACTGGCCGGTGCCGGGGAGGGTGACGGTCGGCTTCGGGCCCCGGACCGATCCGCGCTACCGCACACAGGTGCCCCACAACGGGCTCGAGATCGCGCCCTCGGAGGCGGCGGAGCGGGACGGCGAGGGGCGCGTTCGGGTGGCGGCGATCTACCCGGGGAAGGTGCTCTACGCGGCGCCCTTCGAGGGCTACGGCCGGACCGTAGTCCTGCACCACGCCGGGCGCGTCTTCACCCTCTATGCCGGCCTCGACGATCTGCTGGTCGAAAAGGACCAGGTGCTAGAGTTGGGAGCCCCGGTGGGGACGGCTTCGGGCCGCGTCTACTTCGAGGTACGGAAAGAAAACCGGCCCGAGGATCCGTTAGGTTGGATACGGACGACCCCCGAACCGAGCCGCGACCCGAGCGAGACGCCATGACCAAGAGCCGCTTCTTCTTCTTCCTCGCCTCCACCCTCCTCGTGCTGCCGATCCTCGCCGGCTCCCTCCTGGGCGCCGCGGTCGAAGACGATGCGGCGCCCGGCGGGGATTCGCTTTACAAGTTCCTCTCGGTCTTCACCGAGGCGCTGTCGCTGGTCGACCAGACCTATGTCGAGGAGACGGACCAGGACACGCTGATGTCCGCGGCCCTCGACGGCGTGACCGACGCCCTCGATCCGCTCGCGGTCTACGTGCCGGAGGCCGCGGTCTCGGGCTACGTCGCGGCGCGCTCGGTCGGCAACGCCCACAGCGGCCTCTTCCTGGTGCGCGAGCGCGGCATGGTCTACGTGCTCGCCGTGCGCGCGGGCAGCCCGGCGGAGCGGGCGGGCGTCGAGGCGGGCGACCTGATCGCCGAGATCGACGGCCGCTCGACCCGCGTGCTCCCGATGTGGGAGGTCCAGCAGCTCCTCGCCGGCGCCGCGGGCACCGAGGTCGACCTGGAGCTGGTGCGCTACGCCGAATCGGTCGAAGCGACCCTCACCCTGGGCGCCTTCGCCGAGGCCGAGCCGACGCTCGAGGCCGAGCGCGGGGTGGCGGTCCTGACCGTGCCCGCGATCACCGAGGCGACGCCCGCGAAGGTGGGCGAGCTCCTGGCCCGGCTGGAGGGCAGCGGCAGCGACCGGCTGCTGATCGACCTGCGCGGCGCGGCCGGTGGCGAGCCCGAGGCGGCCTACCGGATCGCCGCCCTCTTCGCCGGCGGCGAGATCGGGCGCCTGAAGCACCGGGACGAGACGCTCGAGAGCTTCCAGGGCGCCGAAGAGCCGGCGTGGAACGGCCGGGTCGCGATCCTGACCGACCGCGCCACCCTCGGCCCCGCCGAACTGCTGGCTTCGGTGCTGCGCCAGGAGGTCGGCGCCGAGCTGGTCGGCAGCCGCACTTTCGGGTACGCCGGCAGGCAGTCGATGCTCGAGCTGGCGAGCGGCGGCGTGCTCTTCCTCGCCGACGCCTTCTACACCGGCCCCGACTTCGAGGCGCTCGACGAGCCGCTCGAGCCCGACGTGCGGGTGACCGAGCGTCTCCGCGGCTTCTCGCCGGAAGACGAGGCGGAAGAGGAAGAGGCTCCCGACCTGGTGCGCGAGAAGGGGATCGAGCACTTGCTCGCGCCGGCGAGTGCGGACGATCTCGCGGAGGAAGAGGCGGCGGCCTAGCCCGACCTCGACCTCCCCCCTCCGATGCCCGTCCGCCGTCGCCCTGCGCGACGCCGCCGCCGAGCCGCCGGCCGATCGACCGCCGGACGGTGGTTGCTCCTCGCCTTCGCCGGCGCCGTCCTGTTCGCGGCCGGGATCTACCTCGGCACCGGCCTGTCCGAGCTCTCGAGCGAGGCCGGCGCCGAGCAGCCCCCCGGGCTCCAGCCCGAGGAGCGGATCGACCCGCCCCCGGAGCGGGACCCCGGCCGCTCGTCCCGGCCACCGGCGGAGCGGCCGGACGGGGCCCCCCAGCCGGTCCCGAGCGAGCCCGAGACGCCCGCCCTGGCCACCGACCCGCCCGCGATCGACGGGCCGCCGCCGCCCGGCGACGGGGCCGTGGTGGCTCTGGTGATCGACGACCTCGGCCGGAGCGTCGGGGATGTCGCGCGTCTCGCCGCGCTCGGCGTGCCGGTCACCTACGCGGTGCTGCCGTTCGAGAGCCGGACCTCGGAGGTCGCGGGCGAGCTCCGCCGCCTCGGCGCCGAGCTGATCCTGCACCTGCCGATGGAACCCTCGACCGGCGCCGATCCGGGACCCGGCGCACTCCGGCGGTCGATGTCGCCGGCCGAGCTGGCCGGCGCGACCCGGGCCGCCCTGGATGCGGTGCCCGGCGCCGTCGGCGTCAACAACCACATGGGCTCCAGCCTGTCGGCCGACCGCCCGTCGATGGATGCGGTGCTGCGTGAGATCGGCCGCCGCGGGCTCTACTTCCTCGACTCCCGCACCAGCGCCGAGAGCGTCGGCTACCGCGCGGCGCGCGACCTCGAGATCCCGGCCGCCGAACGCCAGGTGTTCCTCGACCCCGACCCGCGGGCCGAGGCGGTGCGCTACCAGTTCCGGCGCCTGCTCGACGTCGCCCGCGAGCGCGGTGCCGCGATCGCCATCGGCCATCCGCACGCGGAGACGCTGCGCGTGCTCGAAGAGGAGGTGCCGCTGGCGCGCGAGCGGGGCTACCGCTTCGTGCCGGTGAGCTATCTGCTCGACCGCTCGTCGGTCGCGGCGCGCTGATCCCGGGAGGCGTGGCGATCGAAGGCCTCGTCGACACCCTCCTCTTCGCGGCCGGCGCTCTCCTGATCGTCGCCGCCGTCCGCTGGTGGCGCGCCGGTTCTTTCGAAGTGCCGATACGCTGGGCGGCGATCCACGTCGGCCTGACCTTCGCGTTCTTCGCGGTCCCCCTCGTCACGTCTCTCGAGCAGACCCCGGTCGACATCGCCTACCAGTTCCGTCCCTGGAGCGGGCAGACGGGCGAGGGTTTCGAGGTCGACAACCCGCTCCTCTCCGACGTTCCGCTCCAGATGGTTCCGTTCCGGACTCTGGTGCGGGAGCGGCTGCTTTCGCTCGAGGCGCCGCTCTGGGCGCACGAGCTCGGCACCGGCCAGCCGCTCCTCGGCAACGCCCAGTCCGCCCCCTTCGCGCCGCTCCACCTGGCGACGTTGCCGCTGCCGCCGGTGCGGGGGCTGACGGTGGCCGCCGCCTGGCAAGTCCTGCTCGGCGCGCTGCTCGTCCACGCGCTGGTCCTCGCCCTCGTCCGTCTACCCGCCCCCGCGCCCTGGCCGGTGCAGGTGGGCGCCGCGCTCGGGGGAGTGGCGTTCGCCTTCTCCAGCTACTCGGTCGCCTGGCTCTACCACCCGCTCTCGATGGTGGCGATGTGGATGCCGGGCGTGCTGCTCGGCATCCTCGCCCTCGCGCGCGGGGAGCGGCGCGCCCTGCCCGGTCTGGTGGTGTGCGCCTGGGCGATGGCGGTGAGCGGCCATCCGGAGACGGTCGCCCACACGGCGCTCCTCGCCGGCGGCCTCGGGCTGGTGCTCCTGGTGGGCGGGCGGGAAGCGGGGCCCAAAGCCGGCCGTGCGCGTTTCGCCGGCCGCGCGGCGGCGGCGATGCTGCTCACCGCCTGCTTCGCGGCGCCGGCTCTGCTGCCGGTGGTCGAGGTGCTGCCGGAGAGCGAGCGCAAGTCGGTGCTCGACGGTCTCGCCGGGCGCCCGCTCGGTCTGCCCACGTTCGAGCCGGCCGGCCTTCTGCCCGCGGCCCAGCCGCTCGCCTTCGGGACCCCACGCGACGGCGACTGGGACGGTCCGTCGAACTTCAACGAGTACGCCAGCCAGTACGCCGGCGGAGCCACGCTGGCGATCGCGCTCGCCGG
>CAZLLV010000342.1:0-6961 GCA_964560325.1 uncultured Thermoanaerobaculia bacterium
TGCGGTGCAACGACTGTATCGATTACCACGTGATGCAGTGCGTGGAGGCGGGGTGGAGCGAGGAGGAGATGCTGGACGGGCTGAACGTGGCGCTGGTGGTGGGCGGGACGATCGTGATCCCGCATTTGCGACATGCGGTGGAGACGATGGACCTGCTGCGGGCGGAGAAGGAGGGGGGCTGAGGGGTTCGTGGCACGGGCCGGAGCCGGGGCCGG
Organism: uncultured Thermoanaerobaculia bacterium; assembly: GCA_964560325.1. Classification (GTDB taxonomy): domain Bacteria; phylum Acidobacteriota; class Thermoanaerobaculia; order Multivoradales; family DATKCC01; genus CAZLLV01. Next base: position 216 of record CAZLLV010000342.1, read on the forward strand.
GGCGGCCGGCCTCCGGGGCGGCTCGGCTTCCTGGGTGGCCCGACGATGCCTCGCCTCCCAGGGCCGTCCGCGCGTTCGACGAAGTGCACTCCCGCCGTCGGTGCTTGCTGCGCGGGCCCTGAGCCCTGCGGCCGGCCGCCCCGGCCCCGGCTCCGGCCCCTGAGACGATCGGTGGGGGTCGGGGCGTGCGGCCTCCGGCACGCGTCGGCGGTTGGGCCGGTTCCGGCTCCGGCCCCTGAGACGGTCGGTGGCGAAGGGTGGGCCGGACCCGCTTACACCCCCGGCCCTCGGGTCGCGAGCCTCTTTCGGCTCGCCTCCAAGAGAGCCAGACTCAAGGTCTTGCGCTCGGCGGCGACGAGCACCAGGCGGACAGCGGCAATGGTCTCGTGCGGTGCCGCCGGCGCCCGGCCGATGAGGACCATGGCTTCCTCGGCGTACCCCCGAACCGCCGAGAGGCGCCCGATCTTGAATGCGACCAGCGCCAGGTCGAGCGAGATCATCCCGGCAAGGTACGAAAGGTCGCGCCGCGAGAGCTCGTCGCGAGCCTCGGAGAGCACGTCGATGGCAAGCTCGTGATCCCCTCCGGCCGAGAGGAGCCTGCCTTCGATCCATGAGCGGCGAAGCGCGACCATCGGCTCCTCGATCTCCGGCAGAGAATCGAAGACCTCCCGGGCGGCGAGAATGTCCCCGGCCTCCAGGAGCAAGCCTGCGGCGTTGATTCGGACAGCGATCGGCATGAGCGGGTCGATCTCAGGATCAAGATGCGAGGCGGCCCGCTCGACCTCCGCCGCGGCCTCCCTGTACTTCTCCTGACAGTGGAAAAGCTTGGCGCGCTTGAGCATCACCCGCCCGGCCTCGTGGAGATCGTCGTGCAGGACGTGGGACGCCTCGACCTGCTTGAGGAGCGCCTCGGCTTCGAGATAGCGGTACTGGTAGATCAGGAGAGAAGCCTTGAGTGACAGGACCAAGGCCTCGACGCGGCCGCCGCCGGTACCCCTCGAGACTTCCCGCTCAGCGTCCAAGAAGCTCTCCTCGGCCGTCGCAAACTGCCCCACGACCCGAAAGCTGTTGGCGAGGTAGGCGTGTGCCTTGGCCCGGAGATCGGCCGTCCACTCCGGCTGATAGGTCTCCGGGTCGAGCCTGTCGGCGATCTCGGCCGCGAGGAGGGAGCGCTCCAGGGCAGCCTCGGGGTCCTTGTGCCAGAGGCCGCGCGCCTCGGAGAGAAGGTGCTGGTAGAACGCCCACTGATGAAAGTTGGATCCGCAGACGACACGGGCCATCTGGTCGCGTAGGCAGAGCCCCTGAAGCTCCGCGGAAAGCACCGGGACGAGCTTCAGCTCGATCGCCACGGTCGGATTGAAGTGCTCCAGGCGCTCGACGTCCTGCCAGAGGTCATCGAGCGCCGCGAGACACACCTCGCACTGGAGAGCTTCGGCGGAGGAGACCAGGGTCGCGTCGAGAGCCTCCTTACACCGCGGACAGCTGCTCGCCAAGAGCGACCAGCTCTCCGCGTCCGGCAATGCCGGCGAGCAGCGCGGGCACTCGAGCAGGCCCGCGTCGGGAGGCCGATCGTCGATCTCGTCGAAGGCATCGAGCCAGAGTTCACGCGACAGATGGGTATGCACGAAGTCTCCTCCTGGTGAGATTGCGCGAAGACGGTAGCGAGGAAAAGCGGACGTCCCCGCGCCGAAGCGCGGGGACGTCTTGTCCCCCACGCGGCGCCTCTAGACGAGACGCATCACGAAGTCGGCGAGCGCCGAAAGAAGCGCACCGATCTCTGCCAGATAGCTCCCTCCGGCAGTCGACAATCCGTCCGGATCGACGATTGCCGGGTCGGCCTGGGCAGCTACGGGCAGGAGCGCCAGAAGCGCCCCCAACGTGGTTACTCGGCGACGAGTCATCGTTACCTCCTCGGAGGCAGGCTTCGCCTGATGGCTGAAGCGCCAGCAGGAGTCCCGCCTCCAAGTAAGAAAGTGTCTCGTAGCCGAGAGACCGCGCGGGCGGACCGTAGGGCTCGTCTCGTCGCATCGGTGATTTCATGCGAGAAAATAGTAGTGTAGTAACGCGCTGCTCGTTACTGTAGCAGGAGAGTGAACAGAGGTCCATGCCCCATTTCGACGATCTTGGTTATGCCATTCGTACCGTCTGGCTTCGACAGGGGACGGTGCGGCGGAGGAGGCGAGCTCTCCGCTTCAGGATTGGAGCGAGTGGGTGCTGAGCATGGCGAAGCGAGCAGACGACAAGAGGACAATAGAGGACAGGGAGCCGAACTGAAGCGAGTGGCCCGCTGGCGCTGGAGGTCGGGGAGGATTGTGTCCGGGGAGCGCCACCCTCCTCGGGGCTGGGGAGCTGGCCTCCGATGTCCTCGGGTCTGCAACTCCCTCAGTCACCGGTCGGCCGATCAGCCACCGGTGCGGCCACACGCGATCGGTCTCTGGTGGTCCTTCTCATCCACCACCGTTCGTGGAAGGGGTCGGGGCCGGGGGTCCCGAACCGGCGCTCGGAGGGAGCGCCCGCCGGGGCGAGCCGGAAGGCTCGCCGCTGACATCAGCACCGAGCTGGTCTGCGAGCCACTCCCCCCCACCTCCACCACCGCAGCCGAATGCGGGCTTCGACCCCGAGCCCGGGCGGGAGCCCCCGGCCCCGACCCTGTCCCCGAACACCCCAACCACCTCACGCGCAATCGGTAGGAAACGCGAGCACGTCGCGGATCGAGTCCGTGCCGAGGGCGACCATCAGAAGTCGGTCGATGCCGAGGGCCACCCCCGCGCACTCCGGCAATCCCGCCTCCAGCGCCGCCAGGAAGCGCTCGTCGACCGGCGGCTCGGGCAACCCGCGATCACGGCGCCGGGCGAGGTCGCGCTCGAAGCGCTCCCGCTGCTCCCGCGGATCGGTCAGCTCGTGGAACCCGTTCGCCAGCTCCGTGCCCTCGACGAAGAGCTCGAAGCGCTCCGCCACCGGGTGCCCCTCGCCGTCGTCCCGGATCTTGGCGAGCGCGGCCTGGGCGGCGGGGAAGTCGTGGACGAAGGTTGGGCGGCCGCGGCCGAGGTGCGTTTCGACCACCGTCGCCATCAGGAGGTCGAGCCAGGCGTCGCGGTCGCTACCCAGGTCGGGCACGCTGCCGCCGCTCCGCTCGCGCGCCGCCGCGGCCAGATCCTCGGCCGAGCCCTCGAACGGATCGACGCCGGCGTGGCGGCGGAAGGCCTCGGCGTAGGTCAGGCGCTCGGCCGGCTCGCCTCCGCGCGCCCCGGTCCGCCCCGCGGGCAGCACCGCCGCCAGCAGCTCCTCGACCTCGTCCATTAGCCGGTGGTGGTCGTAGCCGGGGCGGTACCACTCGAGGAGGGTGAACTCCGGGTTGTGGCGCCGGCCGGCTTCGCCGTCGCGGAAGGCGCGGGCGAGCTGGAACACCGGCCCCGACCCGGCGGCGAGGAGCCGCTTCATGGCGTACTCGGGCGAGGTCTGGAGGTAGAGCCGCCGGCCGGCGACCTCGGCCGGGATCGAGTGGAGGTGGGCGTCCGTGACCGTGGCGGTCGAGAGATACGGCGTCTCGACCTCCAGCACCCCGCGCTCGGCGAAGAACGCCCGGATCGAAGCGAGCATCCCGGCCCGCAGCCGGAGGGCATCGAAGGTCGCAGTGGGGCGCCAATCGGCCGCGTCTCGCCCCTCGCCGGTCACTCCTTCGCCCGGCTGATGTACTCCCCGGTCCGCGTATCCACCCGGATCGTCTCGCCCTCCTGGATGAAGAGCGGCACCTTGACCACAGCGCCGGTCTCGAGCGTCGCCGGCTTGGTCGCGCCGCTCGACGTGTCGCCGCGCACGCCCGGCTCGGACTCCACGATCTTGAGGACCACGTGGTTCGGCGGCGTCACCGAGATCGGCTGGCCGTTCCACAGCGTCACGGCGACCGTGTCCTGCTCCTTCAGCCAGTTCTTCGCGTCGCCCACGCCGTCGGCGCTCACCGCGTGCTGCTCGTAGCTCTCCGGGTCCATGAAGTGCCACGACTCGCCGTCCGAGTAGAGGTACTGCATGTCGGTCTCGACCACGTCGGCGCCTTCGAGCGCCTCGACGTTCTTGAAGGTGTTCTCGTGGACCGATCCGTCGAGCAGGTTGCGGCTCTTGACGCGGACGAACGCCTGACCCTTGCCGGGCTTGACGAAGTCGAGGTCGACGATGTTGTGCGGGGAGCCGTCGAGGAGGAGCTTGACCCCGTTCTTCAACTGGTTGACGCTGTAGGTGGGCATGGAAAATCTCTCCGGAGCTGGATTGCTTGGGGTACCACGGACTCGCGGCTCGACTGCGGCTTGATCGTGGACGGCCGAGCTGTGAAACTGCGGCCCGGATGATACCGCGAACCCCGTTCCCCGCGACCTCGGAGGCGAAGACGGCCGTCCGTGCCGAGCCCCCGGCCTGGCGTAAAGCCCTCGCCGAGGCGGTCACCGACCCGCGGGAGCTGCTCGATCTGTTGGCGCTGCCGGCGGACTTCCTGCCGGCGGCGGAGCGGGCGGCGGAGCTCTTCGGGCTGCGGGTGCCGCGCGGCTACGTGGCGCGGATGCGGCCGGGCGATCCGGCCGACCCGCTGCTCCTCCAGGTGCTGCCGCTCGGGCGCGAGCTCGAGGAGGTGCCCGGCTGGGTGCCCGACCCGCTCGCCGAGGCCGAGGTCTCGCCCCGCCCGGGCCTGCTCCACAAGTACCGGGGGCGGGTGCTGCTGGTCACCACCGGCGCCTGCGCCGTCCACTGCCGCTACTGCTTCCGGCGCCACTTCCCGTACGCCGAGGCGCACCCGGGGTGGAATCGATCGGAAGCCACGGGGGGCTGGGACGAGACGCTCGCCCACGTCGCGGCCGACCCGGAGGTGCGTGAGGTGATCCTCTCGGGCGGCGACCCGCTGACGCTCTCGGACGAGCGGCTGGCGGGGCTGGTGGCGCGGATCGAGGCGATCCCGCACGTCGAGCGCCTGCGCATCCACACGCGGAACCCGGTGGTGCTGCCCGAGCGGGTCGACGGCCGGCTCCTCGCCTGGCTCGGGGGCACGCGGCTCGCGACCGTCGTGGTGGTACACGCCAACCACGCGCGCGAGATCGACGGCTCGGTGCGGGAGGCGTTCGCGAGGCTCCGCGCCGCCGGGGCGACGCTCCTCAACCAGTCGGTGCTGCTCGCGGGGGTCAACGACTCGGCTCACGCGCTCGCCGATCTCTCCGAGGCGCTCTTCGACGCGGGCGCCATGCCCTACTACCTCCACCTCCTCGACCGGGTGGCGGGCGCGGCGCACTTCGACGTGCCGGAGGAGCGCGCGCGGCGGCTGGTGGGGGAGGTGGCGGCGGGGCTGCCGGGGTACCTGGTGCCGCGACTGGTGCGCGAGGTGCCGGGGGCGCCGGCGAAGGTGGTGGTGGCGCCGGCCCTGCCGTAGGCACGACGGCGGGATGCGATCCCGCCCGACGCGCGCTACGCCTGGGCGCGCAGGCGCCGCCTTCGGCGCTTCGGGCCGATGCCGGCCTGGATGGCGACGCCGACCACCACCAGCACCAGGAAGCCGAGGGTGGCGGTGGCGGGCTCGGTCGAGATCGATTCGACGATCAGCCCGGCGCCGGCGACCGCCGAGAGCAGGATGAGCGCCAGCTCGAAGAGCCAGACGGCGACGAGCGCGCAGACGATGCCGCCGACGAGGAAGGCGACGAGGTCGGTGCCGGAGAGGCTCCCGGCGTCGGCGCCCAAGAGCACGAGCGCGAAGTAGCCGCCGATCAGGAAGCCGGCGAGGCCGATCGCGAGCTTCTGGATGAAGAGCGCGAGGAAGATGCCGACGATGCCGGCGAGGACGCCGATCACGAGGCCCAGGCCCTGGGCGTCGAGCCCGAGAACGCGGGAAGCGAAGTCGAAGCCGAAGTAGAAGCCGACGACGCCGACCAGCAGCCAGAAGATGCGGCGACCGGCCACCAGCAGCACGAGCCCGAAGACGAGAGGCAGCCACTGGAGCCCGAAGGGGCTGTCCGGAAAGATCTCGGGCATGGGCGTATCGTAACCCGGCGCGGCACCCGAAGGGCCGACCGCGACATAATGGAGCGCGATGAGACACGAAGACACTCCCATGGGGGCGATCCCCCAACACCCGGTCGAGACCACCGACCGCACCTTCGAATCGCTGGGCCTCGACCCGGCGTTGGTCGACACCCTCGACGAGATCGGCTTCGAGCACCCGACGCCCATTCAGGAGCAGGTTATCCCGCTCGCCCTCGACGGCCACGACGTGATCGGCCTTGCGATGACCGGCTCCGGCAAGACGGCCGCCTTCGTGCTGCCGATCGCCGAGCGGCTCCACCACGGACGGGGAGTGCGCGCCCTGATCCTCTCTCCGACCCGCGAGATCGCCCTCCAGACCAAGGCGTTCCTCGACATCTTCGGCCGCGACCACGACCTCTTGACCGCCTGCCTGATCGGCGGCGTCAAGTACGGGCCGCAGCTCCGCGACCTGCGCAACGAGCCGGACGTGGTGGTCGCGACCCCGGGCCGCCTGCTCGACCACGTCGAGCGCCGCACCGTGTCGCTCGGCGCGATCGAGGAGCTGGTGATCGACGAGGCCGACCACATGCTCGACCTCGGCTTCCTGCCGCAGGTGCAGCGGGTGCTCGAGCTGCTGCCGCGCGACCGGCGCACGAAGCACTTCTCGGCCACCATTCCTGAGCTCGTGGAGCTGATCGACAAACGGTTACTCTACGATCCCGTGCTAGTCGACCTTCGCCCCGCCACCCGCG
>CAZLLV010000343.1:0-10232 GCA_964560325.1 uncultured Thermoanaerobaculia bacterium
CGACCGCCTGGACCCGGGAGCCACCGCCTACGCCATTCCGGGTTCGCTCCGGCTCCGAGGCCGGCTGCGGCGCGACCTGCTGGGCCGTGCCGTCGCCGCCCTGGTCCGGCGGCACGAGCCGCTGCGCACCACCTTCGAGGAGGCCGGGGGCGTGCCCGGCCAGCGGATCCACCCGGCTCTCCGAACACCGCTTTTGGTGGTGGACGTCGCGGGGCTGCCCGCCGGGGTCCGAGAAGCCGAGGCGGACCGGGTCCGGCGGCGCCTGGAGCGGACGCCGTTCGATCTCGTCCGGGGTCCGCTGGTCCGCTTCGCCCTGCTGGCACTCGGGCTCCAGGGAGAGGACAGCGCCGGGGCGGAGTCGTTCAGGCTCACGGTGGTCGTCCATCACGTTGTGAGCGACGGCTGGTCCATGACGCTTCTCCTGCGGGAGATGATGGCGTTCTACCGGGCCTCCCTGCGCGGCGAGCCGGTGCACCTGCCCGCGCTTCCGGTCCAGTACGCCGACGTCGCCGCCTGGCAGCGCCGGGCGCTCCAGGGCGAGCGCCTGGCGAGCCAGCTCCGGTACTGGCGGGAAGCCCTGGCGGGGGCGCCCACCAGCCTGGACCTGCCGATCGACCGCCCGCGGCCGGCGGTCCGCTCCTTCCGGGGCCGGAGCCTCCACCACGAGCTGCCGTCCGCCCTCACCTCCGACGTCCGCAGCCTGGCCGGCACCGAGGGGGCGACGCCCTTCATGGTGCTCCTGGCCGCCTTCGGCCTCCTCCTCGCCCGGTGGGCCGGCCAGGAAGAGGTCCTGGTCGGCTCCCCGATCGCGGGGCGCACCCGTTCGGAGACCGAGGGTCTGATCGGCCTCTTCCTCAACACCTTGGTGCTGCGGATCGACACCGGCGCCGAGCCCACGTTCCGGGACCTGGTCCATCGGGTCCGGGACACGGCGTTGGGCGCCTATGCCCACCAGGAGCTGCCTTTCGAAAGGCTCCTCGACGAGCTCCGGCCCGAGCGGGACCTCTCCCGAACGCCTCTCTTCCAGGTCTTTTTCAACATGCTCAATCTCCCCCGCGAGGAGATCCGCCTGCCGGACCTCTCGGCCGAGGTGGTGCGGGACGTCGAGGCGGAGGCGAAGTTCGACCTCACCGTCTACGTGGAGGAGCGGGGGGCCGACCTGGCGTTCCACCTGGTCTACAACGCCGACCTGTTCGAGGCCGAGACGGTGGAGGAGCTGGCGCGCCAGTACGAGGGGCTGCTCCGGCAGGCGGTCGAGGACCGGAGCCGCCCGGTGGCCGAGCTCTCGCTGGTGACGGAGCGGGCCCTGGCGGTCCTGCCCGACCCCCGGCTCCCGCTCGACGACGCCTGGCACGGCCCGGTGGACGGGATGGTCCGCCGCCGCGCCGAGGAGCGCCCGGACGCCGTCGCCGTCACCGGCGGCGGGACGCTCTGGAGCTACGGCGAGCTCGAGGCCCGGATCGGCCGGCTGGCGGGGATGCTCTCCGCCGCCGGGATCGGCCGGGGCGACGTGGTGGCGATCTTCGGTCACCGCACGGCGGCGCTGCCCTGGGCGATCCTCGGCGCTCTGCGTACCGGGGCCGCCTACACCGTCCTCGATCCCGCCTATCCCGCCGCCCGCCTGGCGCAGGTGGTGGAGCAGGCCGGGCCGCGGGCGTGGCTGGAGATCGCGGGCGCCGGCGCCGTCCCTCCCGAGCTCGAGGAGCTCCTGGGCGGCCTCGACCCGGCCTGCCGGCTGCGCCTGGGCGCCGGTCCGGGGGAGGACCCCACGGCGGGAGCCTCGCAGGGCGGAGCCGACGGCCCGGTCCCACCGGTCGGTCCGGACGAACTGGCGTACCTGGCCTTCACCTCCGGCTCGACGGGTAAGCCGAAGGGGGTCCGAGGGCGCCACGGGCCGCTGTCCCACTTCCTGCCGTGGCAGGCGAGAGAGCTCGGCGTGGCACCGGTGGACCGGTTCAGCATGCTCTCGGGCCTGGCCCACGACCCGCTGCAGCGCGACGTCTTCACCGCCCTCGCCCTCGGTGCGACGCTGTGCGTTCCCACCGGGGAGACGATGGACGTTCCGGGCCGCCTGGCGGCGTGGATGGCGGCGGAGGGGGTCACCACGGCCCACCTCACCCCCGCCCTGGGCCGCATGCTCGCCGAGGGGGCGGCGGCGGAGCTCGGCGCCCTGCGCTGGGCGCTCTTCGTCGGCGACGTGCTCACCGGTGCGGACGTCGCCCTCCTGCGCAGCCTCGCCCCCCGGGTGACCTGCGTCAACCTCTACGGCTCGACCGAGACCCAGCGGGCGGTGGGCTGGCACCGGGTCGATCCCCAGGCGCCGGGGGCGCGGCTCCCGGTCGGCCGCGAGCTCCCGGACGTCCAGGTGCTCGTCCTGGCCGCCCCGGGCCGCCTCGCCGGCGTGGGGGAGCTGGGGGAGATCTGGGTGCGGAGCCCCCACCTCGCCGCCGGCTATCTCGACGATCCCGCGCTCTCGACGGAGCGCTTCGTGCCGAACCCCTTCCCCGAGCGCGTCCGGCCGGGGGACCGGCTCTACCGGACCGGGGACCTGGGCCGCTGGCTCCGGGACGGCAAGGTGGAGTTCCTGGGCCGGCGGGACCACCAGGTGAAGCTGCGCGGCTTCCGGATCGAGCTGGGGGAGATCGAGAGCGCGCTCGCGGCGCACCCGGCGGTGGGCGAGGCGGTGGCGGTGCTGCGCGAGGACCGGCCGGGCGATCCGCGGCTGGTGGCGTACGTGGTGGCTCGGGAAGGCGCCGAGGTCGGCTCCGAGGCGCTGCGCTCCCACCTGGCGGCGCGGCTTCCGGCGTTCATGGTTCCGTCGGCGTTCGTCGCCCTCGAGCGGCTGCCCCTGACCCCGAACCGGAAGGTCGACCGCCGGGCGCTGCCGGCGCCGGCAGCCGAAGCCCTGGGCGCGGCGGCGTACGAGGCGCCGGCGACGGCGGTCGAGCGGGAGCTGGCGGCGCTCTGGTCCGAGGTGCTGGGGGTCGAGCGGGTGGGCCGGAGGGACGGCTTCTTCGCCCTCGGCGGCCACTCCCTGCTGGCGACCCGGGTGGTGTCGCGGGCGCGGGAGTCGCTGGGGGTGGAGGTGCCGGTGCGGGCGCTCTTCGAGGCGCCGATGCTCTCGGACCTGGCGGGGCGGGTCGAGGCGCTGCTCTCGACGACGGCCCGCGGCGGCGGGGAGGTGCCGCCGCTCCAGGCGGTGCCGCGGGGCGCCGATCTGCCGCTGTCGTTCGCCCAGGAGCGGCTCTGGTTCCTGGAGCAGCTCGCGCCGGAGAGTCCGTTCTACATGCTGCCGTGGGCGTTGCGGCTCGTGGGGCCGCTCGACGGCGTGCGGCTCGAGCGGGCGCTGGCGGGGGTGATCGAGCGCCACGAGGTGCTGCGGACCGCGCTGGTGGAGGTGGCGGGCCGCCCCGTGCAGCGGATCGCCGCCTCGATTCCGGTGCCGATGGTGCGGGTCTCCGTGGCGGGGCTGCCGGAGGACCGCTGGGAGGGGGAGGTGCACCGCCTGGTGCGGTGCGAGGCCCGGCGTCCGTTCGACCTGACCGCGCCGCCGCTCCTGCGGACGATGTTGGTGGAGGTGGCGGCGGAGGAGCACGCGCTGGTCCTGATGATCCACCACGCCGTCTCGGACGGCTGGTCCGCCGCGGTGCTGGTGCGCGAGGTGGCGGCGCTCTACGAGGGCGCGGCGTCGCTCCCGCCGCTCCCGATCCAGTACGCCGACTACGCGGTCTGGCAGCGGCGATGGCTGTCGGGGGAGGTGCTGGAGCGGGAGCTCGGGCACTGGCGCGAGCGACTCGCCGGCTCGCCGGGCTTCGAGCTGCCCACTGACCGCCCGCGGCCGGCGATCGCCAGCCACCGTGGGGCCACGGTGCCCACGCGCGTCCCGGCGGCGACCGTGGAGGCCCTGCGAGCCCTGTGCGCCCGCCGGGGCGCGTCGCTGTTCATGGGCCTGCTGGCCGGCTTCGGCGCGGTCCTCCTGCGCTGGTCGGGGGAGGACGAGTGGGTGGTGGGCACGCCGATCTCGAACCGCCGGCACCCGGCGCTCGAGGGGTTGATCGGTCTCTTCGTCAACACCCTTGCGCTGCGGGTGGACGGGTCGGGGAACCCCTCGTTCGTCGAGTGGCTGGGACGGGTGCGGGAGCGGGCGCTCGAGGCGTACGCGCACCAGGACGTACCCTTCGAGCAGGTGGTCGATGCGATGGCGCCCGCGCGGGACCTGTCGCGCAACCCGCTGTTCCAGGTGCTGTGCAACCTGCAGAACGCTCCCCGGGACCCGCTGCAGAGCCGGAGCCTGCGTTTCGAGTCGGTGGGGGCCGACGCCGGGACGTCGCTGTTCGACCTGTCTCTGAACGCCATCGACCTGCCGTCCGGGGAGCTGGTGTGCCGGTGGGAGCATGCGACGGACCTGTTCGACCGCACGACGATCGAACGGCTGGCGGGGCACTTCGAGCGTGTGCTGGCGGCGGCGGTGGCGGAGCCGGAGCGCTCGCTGGGCTCGCTCTCCCTGGTCTCGCCGGGGGAGCGCCAGCAGGCGCTGGTCGAGTGGAGCGACACGGCGCGGGCGGCGGCCTGGGGCGGCCGCACGGTGCCGGCGGCGATCCTGGAGCGGGCGGCGGCGCAGCCGGAGCGGGTGGCGGTGTCGACGGGGGCCGAGTGCCTGACCCTGGGCGAGCTGGCGGCGCGCTCGGCACGGGTGGCGGCGGCCCTGCGGGGCCGGGGCGTGGGTCCGGAGACGCGGGTGGGGGTGGCGCTCGAGCGCTCGGCCGACCTGCTGGTGGCGCTCCTCGCGATCTGGCGGGCCGGCGGCGCCTACGTCCCGATGGACCCGGCCTACCCCGGGGAGCGGTTGGCGTACATGGCGGCGGACGCGGCGGTCGGGCTGGTGGTGACCGAGGCGGGGACGGCGCTTCCCCCCGAGCTGGTGGCGTCGCCGATCCCACGGGTGTAGCTGGCCGACCTGCTCGCGGGGGCGCCGGCGGCGCGGGCCGAGGGCGCGCCCGAGCCCGGGTCGCCGGCCTACGTGATCTACACCTCGGGATCGACCGGCCGTCCGAAGGGGGTGGTGGTCCCCCACCGGGCGCTGGCCAACTTCCTGGCGAGCATGGCCGAGCGCCCCGGTCTCGGCCCGGACGACCGGCTCCTGGCGGTGACCTCGCTCTCCTTCGACATCGCCGGGCTGGAGCTCTACCTGCCGCTCCTGGTGGGGGCGCGGGTGGAGCTGGCGGACGGCGTGACGGCCGCGGACGGGGCGGCCCTCGCCCGGCGCCTCGCCGCCTCCCGGGCCACCGCGATGCAGGCGACGCCGTCGACCTGGCGGATGCTCGCGGCGTCGGGGTGGCAGGGCTCGGCGGATCTCGCGGCGCTCGCCGGGGGCGAGGCGCTGCCGGAGCCGCTGGCGGAGTGGCTCGCCGGTCGAAGCCGCGAGCTCTGGAACCTCTACGGCCCGACCGAGACCACCGTCTGGTCGTCGGTGGCGCGGATCGCGCCGGGGGATCGGGTGAGCCTGGGCCGGCCGATCGCCAATACGACGGTGCGAGTGCTCGGCCGGAACGGCGAGGTGCCGCCGGTGGGGGGCTGGGGCGAGCTCCACCTGGGGGGAGAAGGCCTCGCCCGCGGGTACCTCGGCCGGCCGGGGCTGACCGCGGAGCGCTTCGTGCCGGACTCCGGAGCGGGCAGGGGCTCCGGCCCCCTCTCCGGCCCGGGCGCCCGCCTCTACCGTACCGGCGACCGGGCGCGCTGGCTGCCGGACGGGCGCCTCGACTTCGCCGGGCGCCTCGACCACCAGGTGAAGGTCCGGGGCCACCGGATCGAGCTGGGGGAGATCGAGAGCGCGCTCGCGGCGCACCCGGCGGTGGCGGAGGCGGTGGTCACGGTGCGGGAGGACCGGCCGGGGGACCCGCGGCTGGTGGCCTACATGGTGGCGCGGGAGGCCGAGGCTCCGGCCGAGCCCGAGGCGCTTCGCGCCCACCTGGCGGCGCGGCTGCCGGCGTACATGGTGCCGTCGGCATTCGTCGCCCTCGAGCGGCTGCCGCAGACGCCGAACCGGAAGGTCGACCGCCGGGCGCTGCCGGCGCCGGAAGCCGACGCTCTGGGCGCCGAGGCGTACGAGGCGCCGGCGACGGCGGTCGAGCGGGAGCTGGCGGCGCTCTGGTCCGACGTGCTGGGAGTCGAGCGGGTGGGCCGGAGGGACGGCTTCTTCGCTCTCGGCGGCCACTCCTTGCTGGCGACCGAGCTGGTGGCCCGGGTGGCGGGGGCGTTCGGCGTCTCGCTTCCTCTGCGGACCGTCTTCCAGGCCTCGACCGTGGCTGCCATGGCGGAGGTGGTCGCCGAGCTGCGGAACGCCGATCCGGCGGCGGGGGAGCGGGTTCTCGCCGAGCTCCTCCCGACCCTCCGTCCGGAGCCCGCAGAGCGCCACGAACCCTTCCCGCTGACCGAGGTCCAGGAGGCGTACTGGGTCGGCCGGAGCGGAGCCGTGGAGCTGGGCTCGGTCTCCTCCCACGTCTACCTCGAGCTCGCTTATCCGGGCCTCGACCTCGAGCGCATGACGCGGGCGTGGCGCCGCCTCGTCGAGCGCCACGACATGCTCCGGGCGGTGGTCCTCTCCGACGGGCGCCAGCGCATCCTCCCCGACGTACCGCCCTACGAGGTGCGGACCCTGGACCTGTCCCGGGCGGCGCCGGCGCAGGTGGAGGCGGGCCTGGCGCAGGTGCGGGGGGAGATGTCGCACCAGGTCCTCCCGGCCGACCGCTGGCCGCTCTTCGACCTGCGCGCGAGCCTCCTTCCCGGCGGCGGAAGCCGGATCCACTTCAGCATCGACCTGTTGATCGCCGACGCCTGGAGCTTCCGCCTGGTGGGCCGGGAGCTCGCCGTCCTGTACCGCGACCCCGAGGCGGAGCTGCCGCCGCTCGAGCTCTCCTTCCGCGACTACGTCCTGGCCGAGCGATCGCTCCGGGAGAGCCAGACCCACGAGCGGGCGCTCGGCTACTGGCGGCACCGGCTCGAGAACCTGCCTCCCGCACCCGAGCTGCCCCTGGCCCGTGACCCGGGATCGGTGGCGGAGCCGAAGTTCGAGCGGCGGACCGGCCGCCTGGAGCCGGCCCGGTGGACCCGGCTCAAGGAGCGGGCCGCCGGTGCCGCCCTCACCCCGTCCGCCGTCCTCCTGGCGGCCTTCGCCGAGGCCCTGGCCACCTGGAGCAAGAGCCCGCGCTTCACCATCAACCTCACCCTCTTCAACCGCCTGCCGCTCCATCCGCAGGTGAACGACGTGGTGGGGGACTTCACCTCCCTCACCCTGCTGGAGGTCGACCGCACCGAGGCCACGCCGTTCGAGACGTTCGCCGGCAGCCTGCAGGAGCGCCTGTGGCAGGATCTCGACCACCGGCTGGTGAGCGGTGTGCGGGTGCTCCGGGAGCTCGCACGGACCCAGGGCGGCGGCCGCAGGGCGTACATGCCGGTCGTCTTCACCAGCGTCCTCAATCAATCGGACGGGGCGGGCGCGGAAGGCCCGGCCGACGGGCCGGAGGCGGGCGGGGGACCGGAGCTCGTCTACTCGATCTCCCAGACGCCCCAGGTCTGGCTCGATCACCAGGTGAGCGAGCGCGGCGGCGCCCTCGTCTACAACTGGGACGCGGTCGAAGAGCTCTTCCCCCCGGGCCTCCTGGACGACCTGTTCGCCGCCTACTCCCGCTTTCTCGAACGGCTGGCGGAGGAGGAGGAAGCGTGGTCGGGCGAGCCGCCATGCCTGGTGCCGCGGGGCCAGCTCGAGCGGCAGGCGGCGGTCAACGCGACCGGGGCGCCGCTCCCGGAGGGGCTTCTCCACGACCCCTTCCTGGCGCGTGCGGCGGAGCAGCCGGCGGCGCCGGCGGTGGTGGCCGGCGGCCGGACGGTGACCTACGGCGAGCTGCTGCTGGGCACCCGGCGCCTGGGCGGGCGGCTCCGCCGCGCCGGCGCCCGGCCGAACCGGCTGGTGGCGGTGGCGATGGAGAAGGGGTGGGAGCAGGTGCTGGCCGTGCTCGCGGTCCTCGAATCGGGGGCCGCCTACCTGCCGGTGGACCCGAGCCTGCCCGCGGAGCGCCGGCGGTTCCTGCTCGAGAGCGGCGAGGTGGAGCTGGTCCTCGTCCAGCCGCGGCTCGCCGACCTGGAGTGGCCGCCGGGAGTGAGCGTGCTACCGGTGGACGAGGCCCTCCTGGCGGCCGGCGACGAGCCGCCGGCGCTCGAGCCGGCGGCCGCGCCGGACGACCTGGCCTACGTGATCTTCACCTCGGGCTCGACGGGTCGCCCCAAGGGGGTGATGATCGATCACCGGGGCGCCCTCAACACCGTGGTCGACGTCAACTCCCGATTCGGCGTCGGACCGGGCGACCGGGTGCTGGGCGTCTCCTCCCTGAGCTTCGACCTCTCGGTCTGGGATGTCTTCGGCACCCTGGCGGCGGGGGCGACCCTGGTGCTGCCCGAGCCGCGCGCCCGCCGGGACCCGGCACGATGGGCGGAGCTGATCGCCGCCGAGCAGGTCTCGGTCTGGAACTCGGCGCCGGCCCTGATGGAGATGCTGGTGGAGTACGCCGCGGCGGCGTCGCAGGTGGATCTCTCGTCGCTCCGCCTGGCCCTCCTCTCCGGCGACTGGATTCCGCTCAAGCTGCCGGAGCGCATCCGCGCCCTCGCCCGCGGAGCCCGGGTGATGAGCCTCGGCGGCGCCACCGAGGGCTCGATCTGGTCGATCTGCCACCCGGCGGACGGGCTGTCTCCCGGCTGGGCGAGCATTCCGTACGGGCGGCCGATGACCAACCAGACGTTCCACGTGCTGGACCACCGGCTGGCGCCGCGCCCCGACTGGACGCCGGGGGAGCTCTACATCGGCGGCGTCGGCGTGGCCCTCGGGTACTGGCGCGACACGGAGCGGACCGATGCGGCCTTCGTGTCCCATCCGAGGACCGGCGAACGGCTCTACCGCACGGGCGACCTCGGCCGCTACCGGCCGGACGGAGAGATCGAGTTTCTCGGCAGGGAGGACTTCCAAGTGCAGCTTCAGGGACATCGGGTCGAGCTGGGCGAGATCGAAGCCACACTCCTGGACCATCCCAGCGTCCGCGCCGCGGTGGTCGACGCGGTGGGGGACCCCAAAGGCGCCAAGCGGCTGGTGGCCTACGTGGTGCTGGCGAACGAGACGGCGCTGGAACCGGCACCAGGCCCGGTCGCGGCCGTGCTCGCGCCTTCGCCCGAGGCCGTGCCCGCCCCCGCGGCGGCATCGGACGCTCACGCGGCGGAGCACCTGAGGTTCAAGCTGAGCGAGCCGGGCCTGCGCCGGGACACCGGCCGGCGGGCGGTGGAGCTGCCGATGGACGGCACGCCGGAGCGGGACCGGGAGATCTTCCTGGGCCGACGGAGCCACCGGCGTTTCGCCCCGGCCCCGGCCCCGGCGGCGGCCCTCTCGGGGCTCCTGGCATGCCTGCGCCAGGTCCGGCTCGACGAGCTGCCGTTCGCCAAGTACCGGTACCCCTCGGCCGGCAACCTCTACCCGGTCCAGACCTACGTCCACGTGCGGCCCGGGAGGTTCACCGGCCTGGCCGGCGGCCTCTACTACCACGACCCGAAGCGCCATCGCCTGGTGGAGCTGGCTCCGGACGTCGACCTGGGCCCGGAGGTGCACGTGCAGGCGAACCGGCAGCTCGCCGCGGACGCCGCGTTCTCCATCTTCCTGGTGGCCCGGGCCGGCGCCATCGAGCCGGTGTACGGCGCCCTCGCCCGCGACTTCTCGCTGCTCGAAGCCGGCGCCATGAGCCAGCTCCTGATGACCGAGTCGGCCGCGGCGGGCCTGGGCCTGTGCCCGATCGGGAGCGTCGCGTTCGACGCCATTCGCCACCTCTTCGCGCTGGACGAGGACCACGAGCTCCTCCACGCCCTGGTCGGCGGCGTGCCGGCGGCGGAGGCCGCGGTCGAGGCGGTGCGGCCCGCGGCGATCGCCCGGGAGGCCGCGCCCGACCTCCGGACGTTCCTCGAGCGGAAGCTCCCGGCCCACATGGTGCCGGCGGCCATCGTGCGGCTCGACGCCCTGCCCCTCACGCCCAACGGCAAGCTCGACCGCAAGGCCCTCCCGGCGCCCGCGCCGGCCGCCTCCGAGGGGGAGCGGCGAAAGGTCCCGCCGGCGAGCGAGCTCGAGCGGATGCTGGCCGACCTCTGGTCCGAGCTCCTGGGGGTCGAGTCGGTCGGCGTCCACGACAACTTCTTCGAGCTCG